>DASYYR010000013.1:0-22912 GCA_035933575.1 Candidatus Acidiferrales bacterium
AGCTTTTCTCGAGAGCCATAGCGTGGAAATCGAACGCAGGCAACACGAAAGACAGAAACTTTATTCGCCGGAATATTTCGACATGGGCGCCGAAAATGGCGGCATGATCGTGGATATCAGCGAAGATGGCCTGGGATTTCAGGCTGTGGGCCGTGTCGAAAAGGGCGCCGAGATCGCGGTTTCGTTTTCGCTGGGTGCCGGATATCGCATTTCAGCCCGCGCGCGCATTGCATGGGTGGGCGCAAACGGAAATTCCGGCGGCACCACGTTCACCCGCCTCCCCGCTGATTCGCGCAGCATCATTCGCGAGTGGGTGACGAAGACCGCGGAAGCAGAGGCGGCGCGTGATGCCGCGGCCGCTGTCGAAGCAGAAATTACCGCGCCGGAAAGTAAAACCGAAGAAGCTCCGCTGATCATTGAGCGACTCGAGGGTCCTCGCGCGCCTCTGCCCGCGCCGACGCTCCCCCAGGAACTCGCGCCCGAAACGTTCGTCGCCGCCGAATCGCTGACCGAGTCCGTCGAGCTGCCCGCGCAAGAAGCTATTCAGCCGGAAATTCCAGCGGTCAAACTGCTCGCGGAGCAACCTGACATTTCCCCAAAACTTATTTCGCAACCAATTATTCCGCGGGATGTTGGGTCGGATGTCACGGCCGCTGCCGAGCCACTTGTCCCGTCAGTTGTCCTGCCAGTTGCACCGCCCGCGGCAAAGCCTGTTGCGGAGCCAGTCATTGAGGAAGTTAATCAGCAAAATCTGGAGCCGCTTGTTTCGCAAGATGTTCAGCACGATGCCCCGCCGACCGCCCATGATCATGAGCAGCGCGATATTCAAACAAGTGAGTCAGTTTCGCGCCCGAACATTCAACCGAATCTGCAACCGGAACGGGATGCGCCGCTCGCGATGCAACCCCAGGCTCGCCAGCAATCCGCCGCTTCACCAGCCGATGCCAGCCGTGCCGATGTTTTCGGCCGCAATGCTTCGTCCGCCGATCCCTCATCGGCTGATAGCCTCCCTCCGGCAATGCCTCTTTCCCCGGGAACGCCTCCCGAAATCCCCGCGCCAGTTCCTCATAAACCTTCCATTGAAATCCCCGAAAACAAGCAGCGGGTTACACAGACTCCAGCCGCGCCTCCGCGGGCCGAGCCGCTGCGGCCTTTGTTTCCGCCGCGAAATACGGGAGAACTCTTTTCGCGTTCACCCTGGATCTCCGGACAATCGGTTCCCGAAGAAGAGCGCAGCCACAAAGGGCTGATCGCCGTGATTTTCATTTTCCTGATTGTCGCAGCGTCGGTTGCGAGCGTGCCGTATATCCGTTCGCATCGCCAGCAAATTGGCGAGCGAATCGAAGATATGGGCAGAAGCGTGGCCGGTGAGCCAGTGCAGAATGCGTCCGCCCCGTCGCAGCAGTCTTCACAGCAATCTGCGCAACAGCCGTCGCAACAAACTTCCCAATCCTCGTCGCAAACTGGAGCGCCGCCTTCAGGCACACCATCATCTGCGGGCGTCGTGATTCCAGCCAACCCGTCTTCCGCGTCCACCAGAGCTCCGCGGACATCTACGCCTTCCGCTGCCGCGGCAACGCCTGCGTCGCAAATTCGTCCGAACGCACATCCCGCCGATGCCGCCTCTGGCGCTCCAACACAAAATCCTGCGGTTGCGTCGCCCTTGTCAGTGAATGCTCCGGCGACCGGCTCCGCGGCCCTTCTCGCGGCTGCGGGGCAAACAGAATTTAACCAAGCGCAAAAATATTTGAACGGCACTGGCGGCGTCGCTGCCGATCCCGCCGAAGCTGCGGAATTATTTTGGCGATCACTGGAAAAGGGAAATATCGCTGCGGCGATTCCGCTCGCCGACCTCTACTTGGAAGGCAAGGGAGTTTCGCGGAGCTGTTTGCAGGCGCGAATCCTGCTGACCGCCGCCTCCAACAAAGGCAACGCCGAAGCCACCCAAAAGCTGGGCCAGTTGCCCGAAAACTGCGAGTAATTGCACTGTGCTTTCGTCAAAAATTCATCCGCCAAGTGCCTGTCCCTCCGTACAGTAGCAGGGTCAGTTCCCTTTCCGTACTGTTCAACCGTGAACTTCTTGCGCGCGGCCGCTCCGGCCAGCACAATCGGGATGTTGCCGACGTTTCGCTTGCGCTTCCGGCCGGCAGCACACAAACTTTCTGTTTTCGTTCGCGGGAGAATTGTTGGATGTCCCTGTCTAAGACATTGCCGAAAACGATCTTGGCCTCGGCGGCTGACGAAGGGGCGGAGCGCCGTGGCGGCCTTCGCTATCAAGTCACCGTCGCGGCCGAAGTCATTGAACTGATTTCAGGCACGCGCTTTTCCACACGCACCACGGATCTCGGCCCGGGCGGCTGCTTCGTGGACACATTGATGCCGCTTCCCGTGGGCTCAAGCGTGCGCGTGCGTCTTCATAAAGACAACGTGTCGATCGAGGCCCTTGGCACGGTGACGTACTCGCAATCAGGCCTGGGGATGGGCGTGGCTTTCGACGCCATGCCGCCCGAGCGAGCGCGTGCGTTGGACGCATGGTTAGCGGAACTCACTGCCGCGAAGCCTCCCAGCTTCGATGCTTCCCAAACATCAAGCCGAGCGCAGGCAAAACAGGCGCAGCCTGCGGACACAGCTCAAAAGTTGGTTCGGCTGCTCGTCAAGCGCGGAGTGATCAGCGAGGCTGACGCAGCGGCACTGCTTACCGACACTATTCTGTAATCCTCTTCTTCGGCTTTCAACTTCCCCATATAATCGAGCGCTGCCTTGTTTATTTTTGGGTACTGCGATGGCGTTGAATATCTTTGCGGGTTCGCGAGCTGATAAAGAAACGCGGCTGCTTCAATTCGTTTGTGACGCGAATGAAGATACGCCGTCGCGCGGAGATGTGATTCGGATGCTTGCGGATTACGCGTGGCTCGACGCGGACAATGAAATTCTCTTCGAGGCGATCCGGCAGCTTTTTGCGCAGAGTCCGCGCGACGTTCTGGCTCACCTTCCCGCCGAACTGACGCGCCGCGGATTCCCGGACCTGCCGTGGGAACCTTTGCGCGGCCCTAGCCGCATCGAACCAGGTGCGGCGCTTGAGCTCGCCGAAAGCTTGCTCCGCAAGGGCGAAACGGAGAAATGAACGCGCAAACGCTTCTCGTATTGTCACTGCTTGACGTGATTGGAATTCCGGTTTGCGCACTTCTGTTTATCTGGCGGTGGCAATTCGACGCGCGCAGTGTGTGGATTCTTTTCCCCGTCTGGCTGGTCGCTAGCTTTTTGCTGCACCGCGACACGCCCAAAACGCTGGGCTGGCGCGCGGACAATTTGTGGCAGGCAACTAAGTGGGCGCTGGCGGCGTTTGTAATTTTTGCGGCGGCGCTGATTGCTACCGGACTGATCCTCGGGCAGCCTCGCCACCTTCCGCCGAATCTCCAATCGCTCAATCGACTCTGGACCTATTTCGCGTTCTGCCTATTGCAACAGGTGGCGATAAATTCCCTGCTGAATAATCGCCTGCTTTGGCTGTTTCACCGTGAGTGGCTCGCCGCACTCGTCACCGGCGTAATCTTTGCCGCGTGCCACTGGCCAAATCCTGTGCTGGTTCCGCTGACGTTGATTGGCGGGACAGCGATGGCGTGGCTGTTTGCACGCCACAGAAATGTTCTTCCGCTGGCCGTGATGCAGGCAGTGCTCGGATCCATCGCTTGGTGGAGTTTCCCAGTAGCATGGCACCACAACCTGCGCGTCGGCCCCGCCTACTCTCTTCCGTGGAAATAAGCCGAATTGCAGACGCCAAAGGCGCCTACTGATGCACGAGGATGGCTTGGGCCGTCTCACAACCAATGACATTGCCTTCATAAATTAGGCCGCGCTGATCGCTAAAAAACGAAAACTGGCATTTGTCCGGCAAATTGCGCAGCGCTAATTCGTAACTTTGACCGTCGGCGGCGACGATCATGGCGAGCGTCCAGCCGGGAACGACTTCAGGGCCCTCGCTCAGATTCAGGTTGCCAAACATCAGCCGCGCCTTTTCGTGTTTTGCGATGATGCCCGAGCGGTAGAGTTCAGGCCACGTGGCATAACCGCTATGTGCGCTCTTGTATTCTGCTTCGGCTGTGTTGATCAGTCGCACAACGTTGACGCCAGTTGTGCGTACCGCGTTTGGCGCCTGAAACACCATCGGATCGTGCGGGACGGCGGGCGCGGGTTCCCCCGATTGCGCCACCGCCAGTGCCGCACATGCCAACGCACCCGCAGCAAGAATCGCAATTGCAGTTCCGCGGAGTCTGTTCATCGCATTTCCTCCCTTACTAAAGCACTTTCTCGAAGCAGAAACAGGTTCCTCATCGCCTCTACTCCTCGGAATGACACGCAATGATTGTGACCGTCTCCTACAGATTCAAGATTTCGAAGTCGTCGTTCGCGCCGGCGACGGATTTGGTCTTGCGATGCTGCGCGCCCGGTATGGTGTTGTCCGGGCTGGCCCAGTTTCCGGGGATATGATGTCCGCACTGGGGACATGCGCCGTCGACGATGCGATTCTGCAGCACATTGTGCCAGGAACGCTTGACGAGGACCTCGCCGCATTCGGGACAAGAAGTATTCGCGGCGTCGCTGAAAATATTTCCTTCGTAGACGTAGTGCAATCCCGCGTCGAGAGCAATCTTGCGCGCGCGATGCAGCGTTTCGGGAGGCGTGCGCGGTTTGTCGCGCAATTTGAAATCGGAATGAAACGCGGTGAAGTGCAGGGGCACGTCGGGGCCAAGATTCGCAAGAACCCATTCGGCGAGTTTGCGCGTTTCGGCTTCGTCGTCGTTGAGTGTGGGAATCATCAAATTTGTGAGCTCGAACCAGACATTCGTCTCGTTTTTCAGGCGCAGGAGCGTTTCGAGGACAGGTTCGAGATGCGTCAGCGTAACTTTGCCGTAGAAATTTTCGGTGAAGGCTTTCAAATCCACATTCGCGGCGTCGATGTGGTCGTAAACGTCGTGAAAAGCTTCGCGCGTGATGTAACCGTTGGTGACCATGACGGTTTTCAGGCCGCGCTGGTGGGCTACTTCGCAAATGTCGATGACATATTCGGCCCAGATGGTAGGCTCATTATAGGTAAACGCAATCGACGGGCAGCCGTGGTGGAGGGCGAGTTCGACGACTTGCGCGGGTTCGAGATGCGTGGAGTGCACCTGATCGCTGCGCGACTTCGAGATGTCCCAATTCTGGCAGAAGAAGCAGCCCATGTTGCAGCCCGCCGTGCCAAGAGAAAGAATCTTTGTGCCCGGTAGAAAATGATTGAGCGGCTTTTTCTCGATGGGATCAATCTGAATCGCGGCGGGCGACGCGTAGCCGAGGCTGTAAAGCTTTCCGCCTTGATTGACGCGGATGAAACAGAAGCCGGCTTGTCCGTCTCCGATATGGCAATGGCGCGGGCAGAGATAGCAATGCACTTTGCCGCTGGCGTCGATGTCCCACCAGCGGGCTTCGTGGAGCGCATCGGATCTTTGGAGGATTTTCAGCCCCGGCATTTTCCGCTTCCACGAACGTCAAAAACGCGTCCTGACAAAACAGCGTTTTTGTACCGATTAGAATTGGCGCCGGTCGTTTGTTTTGTGCAGGTTACGGGAAATTCTAATAATTTGTTGTACCGATTAGAAATGGCCGAAATTGGGCTGGCTTGTGACTTCGAATTGGGGGATGTTACGCGCGGGCCATTTTGCTTCTGCTGCTGCGTTGCCGCTTGCATCGAACTGCTCGGCCTCTGAGAGAGCGTAGCACAATGGCAGGAATTTGTCAGAAGCGGCGGCTGTGGAAAGACTGCCAACGGGTTGCATCCGGTGTGGCGCGGGAGCATCCTATGGCGAGCGGGCGGAAAGCCGCAACCCTTTGAATTCCCAAATTGAGGAGGAAAAAATGGCGATACGAGATGGAATTTTGCCGGAATTTGATCATGAAATAGCGAACACGCGAAAGGTGCTGGAGCGCGTTCCGGAGGGAAAACCGGACTACAAGCCGCACGAGAAATCCATGGCCATGGGACGGCTGGCGGGACACACAGCGGAACTTCCGGGTTGGGCCAAGGAAACAATTCTGCGGGATTCCATCGAAGTCGGTTCCAGCGCGCCGCAACAGCAGGGTCCACTGGTGATGGCCTCCCGGAAACAATTGCTGGAGGAGTTCGACAAGCGCGCGGCGGCGGGACGCGCGGCGATTGCGGAAGCGAGCGACGAAGAGTTGATGAAGCCGTGGTCGCTGATCGCCAACGGCAAGACAATTTTTACCCTGCCGAAGATTGCGGTGTTGCGAGGGTTCGTGATGAACCACATGATTCACCATCGCGCGCAGTTGGGCGTGTACCTGCGGCTGAATGACGTGCCGGTGCCGTCGATTTACGGACCTTCGGCGGACGAGCAGGTATTCTAGTCATGGGCCACGAAGTTACAACGTCGTACGTGACGGACGCGGGCGATATGTTCCGCTACTACAAGACGCTGGCGGAACGCGCCATGAACCAGTGTCCGGATGAGGGGTTGTTCACGGCGCTCGATGCGGAGTCAAACTCGATTGCCATCATCGTGAAACACATGGCAGGTAATATGCGTTCGCGGTGGCGGGATTTCCTGACGACGGATGGAGAAAAGCCGGATCGCAATCGCGACACGGAGTTCGAGAAGCCTCCGGCGACACGCAAAGAATTATTGGAACTCTGGGAGCACGGTTGGAAATACGTGTTTGACGCGATGGGTCCACTGACGGACGCGGACCTGGTGAAAACGGTGACGATTCGCACGACGCCGCATTCGGTGATGCAGGCGATTACACGACAAGTGGCGCACTATGCGCATCATGTCGGACAAATCGTTTATCTGGCGAAGCATTTTGCGGTGAAAGCGACCGGAAAGTGGGAGTCACTCAGCGTGCCGCGCGGAAAATCGAGCCAGTTTACCGCGGAGGTTGCCACTGGACGCAAACCCGAGCGTTGGATTGCCGAAAAGTGACGGGCGAATCCAAGGTCAGGCGGCGGCCGCCGGAACGCGATTACTCGCACCGGTTGCTGATTGATAAGCTGGGCGTGAAGGCCGGGCAGCGCGTCGCGGTGCTGGGCGTCGAGTCCGCTGAATTCCTGACCGACTTGACCGCCCGCGTGCCGGAATACTCGCGCGGGAAACGCATCGCCGATGCCGACCTGATTTTCTTTTCGGCGGAAGCACGCAAGGATCTTTCACGGCTCGAATCGCTAGCGCGGTCGATTCAAAAAAACGGCGCGATCTGGGTGGTTTATCCCAAGGGCCAGTCGCACATCCGCGAAATCGACGTGATTCAAGCGGGCAAGGTAGCGGGCCTAACGGACAATAAAGTTTGCAGTTTTTCGTCCACGCACACGGCACTGCGGTTCGTAATTCCAGTTGCGAAGCGTTAATAAGTCGATCCCAGAGTTTCTGCCGATTCAAAAGCGAGAAGTGCGTTTTTGAGCGCGGCGAAGCTCAGCGGCCCAGGCGGCGAAGCTTTTCATCCGGGCGCGCTCGCGCCACATGAGATGCAGGAATTTGCGCGCGTCGAGATTATCGGCTTCCGCTCCGAAGAAAGTCTCCATGCGCCACTGCAAATACGGACTGCGCCAAGGGCGCAGGCGGTAACCCTTGGCAACCATCCAGTAATAGCGCAACGCTTTGAGCATCCGTCCTCTGCTGGGCAAAAATCGTACTAACGCAGAAATGCGGGCCGGCAACACGGCGCACTCGGAATCGGAGTGCCAACGTTGCCGGCCCGCACAAGATACGTTGAGAGGCGCGGGTTGCGCGAGAGAAAAATTCCTGCGCGACGGCGTTACTTGGCGGCGGTGATTGACTTGACCGTGATGGTGTCGCCGTTTAGCGTGCCGGTGACTTTCACGTTCGCGCCGGCGAAGGCCTCTGGAGCTTTCTGGTCACTCAACTGATACACCTTTCCCGCGGGATCGACGAGGACGAATTTGCTGCCGTCCTTGACGCATTTCAGCGTGCAATCCTTTGCGCTGCCTTCCATCATGTGGCTCGCGCCGCACATGCTGTCACTGATCGCGCCGGTGAACGTTTGCTGCTTTTGGGCGGCCAGCGCCAGACCCGCTACCATCAAAATTGCACTGCACAAAAATCCTGCTCTCCTCATAACCACGCTCCTCAGAAGTTTGATATAAAAAATCACGCTCGCTAGTAAGATAGATGCCAATCGCGTCTGCCCCGATTCAAATTGAGCCCGCCACAAAGTGCTACTGCCAACCGAGGCTCTATTTCGCAACAATAAAAGTACGCACAAAGGCTCGATATCGGATTTAGGAGCGCTTGCTTCCGGCTGATCCCTTCAATTCGGCGGCAGCGGCGTCGAAGAATTGCTGGATGATTTTTTTCGACGCCGCCTCGATCATGCGTTGGCCCACCGACGCAATGACTCCTCCGACCTGCGCTTCGCCTTCGTAATGCACTTCCGTGACGCCGCTTTTTTCGCGCAGCGAAAGCGTGCCTTCGCCCTTCATGAAGCCCGGCGCGCCACGGCCATCAACGCGCATTTTTAGAGACTCGGGCGGCTTTTTCTCGGCGAGCTCGACGGAGCCCTGGAATTTCCCGGAGAAGGCGGCGATGCCGAACTTCATCTGCACTTTGTAACGGTCGGGGCCGTCCGGCTCGAGACGTTCCGCGCCGGGAAGCAACTTCGCGAGACGCTGGGGATCGTTCAGCAGATCCCAAACCTGCTGACGCGGCGCGGGAAGCGACGCAGTTCCCTGCACTTTCATTTGGTTTTGCCTTGCGCCGCGCCCTTGGAGGGACCAGACGCGCGTCCCATGGCTTTTTCGAGAGCGCTGGTGATCGCCCTACGCGCGAAAACGCTGGCCATTTCGCGGCGATACTCGGCGGAGGCAAAAATATCGCCCAGCGGATCGACGCCCTGCGCGGCCTTCGCGCACGCTTCTGCGATCAGAGGCTCGCTGGCAGTTTTTCCGCGCAGCGATTTCTCGACGGCGGTCGCGCGATAGGCTTTTGACCCGACTCCGGTCATGCCGAGGGCGACGTCTTCGATTTGCCCGGCTTTGGTGGCGACGACGCGCGCGGCGGCGCCGACGATTGCAAATCCTGACGCGGGTTGATGAAATTTCTTGTAGGCCATTCCTTCGCCCGCGCGTTTGATGGGTACCCTGACTTCCGTCAGAATTTCGCCGGGGCGGATTTGCGTGGTGAGCAGGTCAACAAAAAAGGCGGCGGCGGGAATGGTGCGTTTGCCGGAACTGGATTGCACGACCATTTCAGCGTCGAGCGCGAGAATGGCGGCGGGATAATCCGCGGCGGGATCCGAGTGAGCAACGCTGCCGCCGATGGTGCCGCGATTGCGCACCTGCATGTCACCGATTTCCGAGGCGGTTTCGGGAAGCAGCGGGCATTTGGCGCGCAGCAATTCCGAGGCGATGACTTGCGCGTGCGTGACCAGCGCTCCGATGGCGATTTTGTCGCGCTCCTCGCGAATGTAATCCATTCCGCGGATGCGACCAATGTCGACGATATAGCGCGGCGAGGCGAGACGCAGCTTCATCATGGGCAAGAGGCTGTGGCCGCCTGCAAGAATTTTTGCTTCGTCACCGTGGCGGCCAAGCGCGCGCAAAGCTTCGTCGAGAGTTTTCGGAGCTTGATATTCGAATTCGGATGGAATCATCGCGCCCTCCCGGATTTCGTTTTTGCGCGCGGAGCAGTCTTCTGCAAAAGGCTCCAGATGCGTTCGCGTTTGATGGGCAAATCAACGTGCGTGATGCCGAGCGGCGCAAGCGCGTCGACGACCGCGTTGACAACGCACGGAGTGGCGCCGATGGTGCCTGCTTCGCCGACGCCTTTCACGCCCATGGGATTGACGGGCGTGGGCGTGACGGTGCGCGAAGTTTCCAAGTGCGGCAAATCGGCGGCGTGCGGCAGCGCGTAGTCGGTGAGCTCGCCCGTGATGAGCTGGCCTTCGGCGTCGTAGACAGCCTCCTCGAAAAGCACCTGGCCGATGGCTTGGACGATTCCGCCGTGGACCTGGCCGTCAACAAGCAGAGGATTGATGACGTTGCCGCAATCGTCGACGGCGACGTACTTCTTGAGTTTGACGTCACCCGTGTCGCGGTCGATTTCGACAACGCAAATGTGCGTGCCAAATGGGAAAGTGAAATTCGTGGGCTCGAAGAAAGTGGTGGCTTCGAGGCCCGGTTCGACGCCGGGAGGAAGCGTCTTGGCGACATAAGCGGCGCCGACAAGATCGTTGAAGCTGACGAATTTTTTCGGGTCCGCCTTCGAGTAAATCCTGCGATCGCCAAACGCAACTTTCTCCGGAGCGACCTCCAAAATGTGCGCCGCGATTTTCGACAATTTGTCGCGGAGCTTTTCGAGGCACTTGTACATCGCCGTGCCGCCAACGGCAGTGGCGCGGCTGCCAAATGTGCCAATGCCGTAGGGAACCTCGCTGGTGTCGCCGTGCACGATGAGGACGTCATCGGGAGCAATGCCGAGCATGTCCGCGGCAATTTGCGCGAAGCTGGTTTCCTGGCCTTGGCCGTGCGGCGACGATCCTGTTAGCACTTTCACTTTGCCGGTTGGCTCGATGCGCACCGTGCCGCTTTCCCAGCCGCCGGCGGGCATGGCGCTCGAGGGTCCCATGGCGCAGATTTCGACGTAACTCGAAACTCCGATGCCGATCAATTTCCCGTTCTTGCGCGCCGCAGCCTGCTCTTTGCGAAGTTTCGCGTAGCCCGAGGATTTGGCCGCAGCATCCAAGCACTTTTCGTAAGCGGCGGTGTCGTAAATCAGGCCGGTGGGCGTGGCGTAGGGAAAATCCTTGGGAGACGGGAAATTCTTGCGACGAATTTCGAGAGGATCTTTGTCCAGTTCGGCGGCAACGATGTCCATGGCGCGCTCGATGAAATAAGTAGCCTCGGGACGGCCTGCGCCGCGATACGCGTCGGTGGCCATTTTATTTGTGAGCGCGCCGGTGATTTCGATTCGAATCGCAGGAATTTTGTAGCTGCCACAGAGCATCAGGCCGGTGAGCGTGGGAATCAGCGGGGTCAAAAGCTGGTAATAGGCGCCGAGGTCAGCGATGATCTTATAGCGCGCGCCAAGAATGGTGCCGTCGCGCTTGACGGCGAGTTCGACATAATTGATGAAATCGCGTCCGTGAATCGTGGCCTGGAAATTCTCGCGGCGGGATTCGATCCACTTCACGGGCTTGCCAATCTTCATCGCGAGATGCGCGCAAAGCGCTTCTTCCGCGTAGACGTTCAATTTGCTGCCAAAGCCGCCGCCGACTTCCGGCGTGATGAGGTGAATCGAAGTTTCCGAAAAACCGAGCATCGCGCCGACCTGCGTGCGAACCAGATGTGGGATCTGTGTGGAAGTCCAGATGGTCAATTTGGGCTTGCCCGGGTCAAAAGTGGCGACAACGCCGCGTGGCTCCATGGCCATGGGGATCAGGCGCTGATTGACCATGCGCTGCTTGATGATTTTATCGGCCTTTTTGAACGCGCCCGCGACGTCGCCGCCCTCGAGTTCCCAGCGATAGGCGACATTGTCGGCGAAATTGTCATAAAGTTTTGGCGATCCCTTCGCGATGGCCTTTTCCGGGTCAACGACGGCGGTGAGCGGCTCGTAATCGACTTCCACTAGATCGACGGCATCGCGGGCAGCGTAGCGGTCGTTTGCGACGACCACGGCGACAGGCTCGCCAACGAAGCGCACTTTGTCGGTTGCGAGGACGTTGCGAACGGCGGGCTTCATGTCCGGGATTTGCGCCGCGCAGGGCACGGGACCAATGACGCCGCGGAGGTCTTCGCCTGTGATTACGGCCACGACGCCGGGAGCGGATTTGGCTTTCGAAACATCCACCGAACGGATTTTGGCGTGCGCGTAGGGACTTCGCACAACGGTCATGTAGTGCATGTTCGCGAGTTGAATGTCGTCAACGTAATGCGCGAGACCCTGAATGAGGCGCGGATCTTCCTTGCGCTTCATCGGCCTGCCAACGTATTTTGCCGCCGTCGCCATGTTTGACCTCCGTGCTGACGATGCCGTTCAGAAACCTAAAATCCCCACCCCTCGCAAAAACCGATCACTTGGCGAAAACCGCTCAGCGCTAGCAGGATGGGGCGCTGGCAAAAAAAGTTCCGCAATTAGCCCGCTAGCGGGCCTTGGCCTGCATTCTTGTTGCTGCGTACTGAATTGCTTCCACAATGTTCTGATAGCCGGTGCAGCGGCACAAATTGCCGTTGAGCGCGCCGCGAATTTCGGAATCGCTTGGCTTTGGATTCTCGTTGAGCAATGCGACCGCGGTGAGAATCATTCCCGGAGTGCAATAGCCGCACTGCAAGCCATGTTTTTCCCAGAAGCCTTCCTGCATGGGATGAAGGCCGCCGTGGCCGTTGGCCCCGTTCGATTTCCAAGTGGCGGCCAAACCTTCAATGGTCGTGATTTCCGCTCCGTCGGCCTGCGCGGTGAGCATGGTGCAGGATTTCACGGCTTTGCCGTTAAGGAGAACCGTGCAAGCACCGCAGAGGCTGGTCTCACAACCGACGTGCGTGCCCGTAAGGCCCAGCGTGTCGCGGAGATAGTGCACGAGAAGGAGCCGAGGTTCGACTTTGCTCTCGTGTTCCTTGCCGTTCACGCTGATTCGGACGTCAATGGCCATGGCGCGCCTCCGCGAAGTACTTCCCTGGTGTTTGACTGGGCTTCTAAATGGGATTTGAAAGTTACTCCCGAGGCGCGAAAATATCAAGGCGTGAGGTTTGGTCTGCGGTTTACGGGAGGGCTGCGCGGGCTTCGGGCTGGCGGCGGGCGCGGAGGCGCAGAACTTTGCGCTGGTTGGCTTCGAGGACTTCGAACTGCAAGCCGTCGTAATCGAGTTTTTCGCCAGCCTCGGGGACATGCCCAGCGATGTGATTCAGCAGGCCGGCAACGGTCGCGGCCGTGGATTCCACGTCGCGGTCATTCAAGTGGATGCCAAACAACTCCTCGAGCTTTTCCACTGGAAGGCTGCCACGAAGAACCATACTGCCGGAACCTTCGCGGATGACGTCGGGCACGGGTTGGCGATCCTCTTCGCCAATTTCGCCAACAATCTCCTCGACCAGATCCTCCGCGGTGACCACGCCGGCCATGGAGCCGTATTCGTCAATCACAATGGCCATTTGCTGGCTCTTGCGTTGCATTTCCTTGAGGAGGCTGGAGCCCATTTTCGCCTCTGGAACAAAGAGCGCAGGACGCACCAGCTCGCGGACCATGCGCCGGGCCGATTCGCTTTCGGGGACTTGCAAAACGTCGCGCGCGATCACGATGCCGATAATTTCATCGAGATTGTTTTCATAAACGGGCAAGCGCGAAAGCTTGGCTTCGACCAGCACGCGGCGCAATTGCTCGATGCTGGCGCTTGCCGGAATGGCAACGACGTCGGGGCGCGGAGTCATCACTTCCCTGACGCGTTTGTCGCTGAATTCGACAACCTGCTCGATCAGTCGCGCTTCATCTTGTTCGAGGATGCCCTGTTCCGTGGCCGCGTCGACAATCGCTTCGATGGCGTGCTGGTCATCGGGGACCGCATCGCTATCGGGCTCGTCGGAAATATGCAGCAGCGATATGGCAAATTCGAGGATGGCTTGGATCGGCCAAACCAGCCACGCGAAGAGACGGATGACCGGCAAAATCGGAACGAGCCACTTGCCCCGGGTTCGCGCGAGCAGAAGCGCGGGCAAGAATTGCATTCCTACGATGACTTCGAGGCCGAGAAAGAAAATCATCTCGGCGACGATTTGCCAGGTTTCTCCGGCAAAGAGTATGACGGCGCGCGCGGTGAGTACGGAGACGACAACGAGCCAGAGACGCGCCAGAAGGTTAAACGTTCCTCCCGCGCGGAAACGGGCGATTCTCAGGCGCGGCTCGATTTCGGCTACATAAGCGTCCAGATTTGCATGCGCTGGCCCGGCGACCACGCGGCCCAGTTGCCGGTAAATGCGGTCGAGGTACGCGAAGACCGTGAGGCCCGCGGCAAGCACTAGAATTCCGATCGTGTAGTAAAGCAAGCCCATCGCTTATCGAATCCCCAACTGGCGGCGCAAGCGCAGCTCAAGCCGCTCCATTTGGCCGGTGTCGGTTTCGTGATCGTATCCCAATAAATGAAGAAGTCCATGAAGCATCAGAACGCGCATTTCATCGTCGAACGCGCGGCCGGATTGCTGCGCGTTGCGTAGCGCCACGGCGGGCGCGATGGCGATGTCTCCCAAATACGAACCATTGCGCGATGACGAATGCCACAGGCCACGTGCTGACTCAGAGCCATTTCGTGCCGCGCGCTTTTTTCTTGCGCTCGCTTCCGCTGGAAACGACAGCACGTCCGTGGGCTTCGCTTTGCCACGATAGAAGCGATTCCAGCGCGCGATCTGCGCGTTCGTGACCAGGCATACGGTGGCTGCGCCGGGGGAAATATGCAAGAGCCTGGAGATACGAGCGAAGAATTGCTCCAGCGAAGAAGAAGCAACAGATACACGTCTCTGGCGGTTGATAACCATGGAGTGGAATTAATCCGCTTTGCCGCGACGTCCGGACTCGCGCGACTGATTATTGGCTGCGGCACGATTGCCGTGCTGCCCGCCGTCGTATTCCTCGTAGGCCTTGATGATGCGCTGCACCAGGTTGTGGCGCACCACATCGCGTTCATCGAAGTGGATGATGGCGATGCCTTCGATTTTGCCGACGACGTCGAGGGCTTCGACGAGGCCGGAGCGGCGCTCCGTCGGCAAATCAATCTGCGTAACGTCACCAGTGATCACGGCCTTGGAATTAAAGCCCAGACGCGTGAGAAACATTTTCATTTGCTCGCTGGTAGTGTTTTGCGCTTCGTCGAGAATCACGAATGAGTCGTTCAGCGTGCGGCCGCGCATGAAGGCGAGCGGCGCGACTTCGATGATGTCCTTTTCGAGGAAGCGTTCGAGTTTGTCAGCTTCGAGCATGTCGTGGAGCGCGTCGTAAAGCGGCCGCATGTAAGGGTCGACTTTCTCCTGCAAGGTGCCGGGCAAAAAGCCCAGGCGTTCGCCGGCTTCTACAGCCGGCCGCACGAGGATGATGCGGTTGACTTGCTTGGTGAGAAGCGCGGAGGCAGCCATGGCGACGGCCAGATAGGTCTTCCCTGTTCCGCCGGGGCCGATGGCGAACACCATGTCGTATTGCTCGAGCGCCTCCATGTAACGGCGCTGATTGGAGCTTTTCGCGGTGATGGGCTTTTTACCGAAGGCGCGCGGACGCACGTGCTCGACGGCACCGCGCATCGAGAATTCCGGCTCTTCGTGGGCCATGCGTAGCATCGCTTTCACCTGCGCGCTCTCGATTTTACGCCCTTCGCGAATCAATTGATTGTAGTCGTTCAAGAACTTGGCGGCGCGGCCCACCGCGGCTGGCGCGCCTTCGATTTCAAGGTCGCTGTCGCGTAATTGCGTGGTTACGTGGAGAGTCGATTCGAGGAGCTTGAGGTTTTCGTCGTAGGTGCCGAATAGATCGGCGACGTCCCCCGACATCCTGACGGTTTGTCTCATCTAGGTAGGTGGCTACTGATACGTAAGCTGCGGCGCACTCCCAATTGCGCCGTTAGGATACGTTACAGGAGTAGGACGCCGCGGTCAAGGCACAGCCATGTATACCGCTTGCTATCATAAGGATAGCGCGCCGCAGCATCGGCGATTCGCGCCAATTTACCGCGTCGCGCTGGGAAAGGCCACTTTGGGCACAGCGCGCTCGGCGGGAGACGCGGCGAAATAGGCATCGTTGCGCTGGAAACCTGCCCAACGCGCGAACGTGCTATTGGGGAAGGTGCCGATGAAGGTGTTGTAGTCCTGAATGGCGTCGTCGTAACGCTTGCGCTCGACCGCAATGCGATTTTCAGAGCCGGCCAATTCGTCCTGAAGCTTCAAAAAGCTCTCATTGGATTTAAGCTGCGGATAATTCTCGGTGAGCGCAAGCACTTTGACGAGCGCGCCATCGAGCTGGCCGTTGGCCGCGATTTTGTCCTTCGGAGTTTGCGCATTCATCAAGTTGGCGCGCGCGTTGGCGACGGCGGTGAAGACAGTGACTTCCTGCGCAGCAATGCCTTTTACCGTTTCCACCAGGTTGGGGATCAGGTCGGCGCGGCGTTCGAGGACCACGTCCACCTGCGCCCAGTCGGATTTGACCGTTTCGTTCTTGCGCACCATTTGATTTCGCGCGCTGACGTACATTCCCCCCACAATAACGATAAGCAGGACGATGACGCCCAGCACCGCCCATCCCTTTTTCATTTTGCTCCTCCGCGAAATTCATACATGACGCGAAATCTTCTGTGCGCCCGTGAGTCTCAGAAAGTGCCCTCGAACCGCCGGTCGACCAGGCTGGTCATGCGCTCTACCAGTTCGACAAACCCGCGCAAAGTTTCCTGAGCGTCTACGTCGGAGGGCTTTCGCTTGCCTTCGCGCACATCGAGAATCGCGCGAAAAGCGTCGGACCTGCTGCCCACGAGCGCCGCAGCGCGGTCGACAACTTCGCGCTTAGAAGCCGGTGCGGGTTCGCCGAAGGCCAGCAACGCATGGCGAAACAGCGTGACGAATGCCGAGACCGATGCATCCATCAGGCTCACTACCAGGCGATCCTTGGGCGGCACCGACAAAATACCGTGACGCAGGCGCACCATATTCGTGCGCAGCTCGCGTTCCACCTGCAATTTGTGCAGGTTCGTAGGAACGTTGAGCGTGGAGAAAAAATCCTCGCCGTAAATCATTCTGTGATTCGTCTTCATGTCGAGCAATTCGATGGCGAAAATATCGGCGGAGGCACGCAGCTCCTCTTGCGTGAATACCTGCGGCGCATCAAATCCTTTTCGTTTCCACCACGCGACCGTCTCGTGAAGAGCTTCGAGTTCCGGAGTGCCAGTGCGTTCGAGGATGCAGAGGATGTTGATATCCGAGTGCTGCTTGCGATACTCACCAGTGACGGCGGAGCCATAGAGAACGATGGCTTTTAAATTCGGGCCCGCCGCGCGTTGCAGCTTCTCTTTCAACTGTTGCAGCAATTCTTCCATCGCACCGCCGCTTTCTGCCTGGCACGCCTACCGTAACATCAAAAGCCCAACTGCAGATTTCTCTTCCGGTCGAGATGCGACCGAAACTCGGAGTGACAATTTGCGGATTTCTTCGCAAGCAGCAAGGGCTATCTTGCCGCAGCGTTCATCACCAACTACCGCTGGCACCGCCGCCGCCGAACGAGCCGCCGCCAAAGCCGCCGAATCCGCCGCCTCCTCCAAATCCTCCGCCGCCCCAGGAACCTCCGCCCCAGTTCCCTCCTCCGAAATACCACGGAGTGCCCGCCCACCACACGCCGTGGCCGCGACGCCCATATTTGCGTCCCGCTCTCATGCGCATGAGCAGGCCGAGGAGCGGGAAGAACAATAGCATTATAATTGACAGCAACGGCACTGCGATGTTCCTGGCTGTGAATGGCGGCGGGGGAGTTTCAACGCCCATGGGATTGTTCTGCGATTCTTGCGCCAACGCGTCGAGCTTTACGCCACGGTCTTTCGCAATCACGGCGGCTATGCGTTCGGTGAGCAGCAAGACCGCGCCACTGTAGTTCCGGATTCTAAGTTGCGGCTGCGCTTCCCTGCCAAAACTTCCCACAAGGCCGTCGGGGAGGATAGGTTCGAGGCCGTAGCCGACTTCGATGCGGTATTCGTGCTCGTTGGGAGCCAGCAGGATCATCACTCCGCGATCCTTTTGCTTGGGGCCTATTCCCCAACGCGTGGCGAGATCGATGGAGTAACCCTCAATCGATCTTCCTTCCAACGAACGCACGGTGACGACAGCAATTTGCGCCTGCGCCTTGCGGTCCACTTCCTGGCAAAGGGCCTCGATAGCTCTTTTAGAATCGGGAGCGAGCACGTGCGCGAAATCGTTGACGTATCCCTGAGGCCGCAGCGACCGCGGGTTCTGTGCCCGCGTGGCTGCGGCGAAAACTAGGATGGCGAGGCACACGGCCGCGAGCGGCGCCAGATAGCCGGATCGCCGCGCTGCCTTCGAAGACTGCAACTGTATTGGCATCGCTGAAATGAATCTATGCTTTTGGGCAGTAAAAAGTCACGCGAAACCGCATTCGCGCCGCGCCATCTTAGGCCGTCACGGGCATAAGGTCAAAGAGCGCAAATTGACAATCGGTGGCGCGTCCGATACTCTTGCTGTTCGATTCTAATTCCGAAGGAGCGCTTGATGCCCACGGGCACCGCTGTAAAGCAGAAGAAAAGGTCCAAGTCAGTTTTCAAGAATATGCGGCAGACCGAGCACCGCACGGTCACGAATCGCGCCAATCGCACGCGCGTCCGGACGGCCATGCGGCAATATCGCGCCGCGCTCGCCGCGGGCGACGTGGCGAAGGCGGAAAAGATGGTTCCGCAGACATTTTCGGAACTGGATCGCGCCGTAAAGAACCACTCGCTGCCCCGCAACACCGCAAATCGCTACAAATCGCGTCTGACAATTGCGCTGAACGGCCTGCGCAAGACGAAGAAATCCTAAGAATTCGCCGCCTTGGCGGGCGCGGCAGTGAGGCGCGCAATCAGAAATTCCATCGTGGCGCGCGGATTCGGGCCGCCGGATTTCAACGCGCTGTCCGCTTCCGCAAGCGCGACAATTCCCTCCAGAAGTTGCTCCCGCGAAAACTTTCGCGCCTGGGCCATGGCAACTCCCGCCGATTCCGGACGCATGCCCAAGTCACGCGACGCTTGAAATTGATTCGTTCCGGACGGCAATTCCCTTGCTTCGATCAATTTCCGGTACGTCCATGCCAGAGCGCCAACCATTCCGGCCGGCTGCTCGCCTTCGCGCAACAAGCAATCGAAAAAATCCATGGCCGCACGGCGGTCGCGGGCTGCGAGGACTTCGGTGAATTTCCAGACAGTGTATTTTCTCGCGGAAACGACTAGAGCTTCGACGTCAGCAGCTTCGATCTTCCTTCCGGCGGCGTAGAGTGATAATTTTTGCAGCTCAAGCCGAATCTTCGCTGGTTCGCCATTCACTGCTTCCACAAGTTCTGCTGCGGCAGCGGGATCGATTTCCGCGCCTATTTCGCGGGCCATGTCCGATGCAAACGCCGCCATATTTCCGGCTCCCGCGGAAAGTTCGACGACCAGAGCATTTGCCGTGAGCAATTTCGAAACCCAGCGGCGGCCATCGAGGGTCTCTGCCTCGAAAACAACGATGGAAAAAGGCGCGGGGTCTTTCAGATACGCTTTGAGCGCTTCACCAACTCCTTCGCTGGATTCTTCGCCGAGGCGCTCGAGCGCTTCCATTCCATCCAGAAAAATAATTTGATGCGGGGAAAGCATGGGGACGGTTTGCGCGCGCTCGAGCATTTCTTCCCAGCCGCCGCCAGAAGCCGACAGTTTCGTCACGGCCCAATCACGCGCGGCTTCAGGAACGAATCTCTCGACAAGCGCCTTCCGGCAAAGGTCACGAAGATATGGATCGGTTCCCAAGAGCAGAATGGCGGGAACTGGTTTGCCCTTGGCGATGGATTGCAGGAAATTGTCGAAGGTGGCCTGGGGCATCAGAAGTCCTCCAAGAGAGCGGAGACCAAATCGGCGGCGAAAGCGCGCGACATGCGGTCCATCGCCGGATCGCCCTCCTGAAAAAATGTGCTGACGTCGTTCGATATCTGGTATTCGTCGCGAAAGACAAAATTGTCATTGCGATAGACGGCTTTCTTGGTGGTTTGATCGACGAGACTGACTTTCATTTTTAGGGTCACGAGCATGGTGGTGACGTGGCCCGAAGTAGCGTCGAAGAGAAGCGGAACCGCCTGGATTTCGGTGATTTCGCCGTGAAGGACGGCGTCTGCACCGTCCCCACGAGGCACAACGCGATATTTCGTGCGGACGAGAAGTTCATGAACGACGGCGTCGGTGACGCGCTGCTCGATGCGGTATGTGGGCGTGCGATTTACGAATGCGGGGACGGCGATGGTATGCCAGTTTGACGGCAAATGAGCTGCGCGGCCCGCGACGTGGTAGCCACATCCGCTTGCCAGGGCGAGCACACACGCGAGCGCCGAGATGGACTTTGCAAGAGACACGCGCCGCGAATCAAATCTTGGGAGCAAGAAGCTCCTCCGCGATGCGCACGGCGTTGGCCGCGGCAAGCTGCAAATTGTCCGTCACTCCCCAGAGCCAGATGCCGCCACTCACATTTTCGTCCCGCTCCGCTCGCGCCAAATGGATTTTTGCCTCGCCCGCCACGCTGACATTCGTTGGCTTTGGCTCGTCCTCTGCAACCAGATGAAAGCCGGCTGCAACGAGCGCGCTGTCGAGTTTCGAAGGTTCACATCGTTCCGTGAACTCCGCGTAGGCCGCGAAGCCGTATCCATAAAAAACGGGCGCCTGAAGCAATTGCACAGCCGGGACGGCGATTCGCCCGCCCAGATACACGGAGATTGCTTTGGCTATCGCACCACGCATTTCCGCAAGGCTCGGGCGGCTTGCCTCGCCATATCCGGCCAAAAGATTAAACGCGACTTGCGTATCGAAAATTACCCGCGTGATGGGACGAAACAGCAGCAAATCAGCGGTCTGCCTTTCAAGCTCCTCAACGCCCAACTGGCCGCGTTCGGATACCGGCGGAAAAAACAAAATTACCAGGCGCGCCGGCGAAAACTTCTTCAGGGCTGCCGCGAGCATGCAGGCAATGATAACCGCGGGCGCTGGAGAAGAAAAAATCCCGCTGCCTTCGGATTTCCTGGCTTTGTGTTCAGGCGGAGCGACGAGCGTATCCAATTCAGGGATCCAAGGGGCGGCGTGCGCCGCTGCGTCCAATGCGCCCGTCAAGTCGATAATCGTCGCGCCCGCATCATGGGCCAGCTTCCAATTGCCTCGCGCTTCGTCCGCGCTGCCCGCGAAGAAAACGAAACGCAAACCGTCGAAGCTCTCGCGGTCCATGGGCTTGATGAATGTCGGCTCGCCCGCGGCCTCCGCCAGCGTTCCCACTGGCACGCTGGTATCCAGCAGAACGATGTCCGAGGCTGGAAAATTGCGGTCCTCGATGACTTCCTTCAATTCTTTTCCACGCAATGACGATGCGCCGACAATAGCTATTCGATGGCGGGAATTTTCGCGGGACATGTTCACGTGGGATGCGAAACGGTCCGGTGACGCACTTTACGCAGCAACTCGATTACAAGGCCGTGCAAGACGTAGACGGTGGCGATGAGCAGGAGCGTGGCCTCCGAATAACGGAAAATCGCGGCGACAATCAGAGCCATCACCACCACAGCAAGGGAGGTTCGGCGGCGGCCCCAGTTGATGCCCTTGAAATTGTAATAGCGCACCTTGCTGGCCATCAAAAACCCGAAGAGAAACACCAGCAGCACCCAGACAAGCGACTTGCGCCAATCCTCGATTGGATTCCACATCGCGTGCACGACGGCCGCGACTGCACCGGCCGCCCCGGGCGTGGGCAAGCCGACAAAATACTTTGAGCCTCCCGCCATGCCGATATTGAACCGGGCCAGGCGCCAAGCGCAGAAAATCACGAAGACGAAGCTGGCCAGCCATCCGAGTTGCACAATATACGGAGCGAAAAACGATTCGCTGGTGACCACACCCTTGACGCCCCAGCCGAAAGCAAGAAAGGCCGGGGCAACTCCGAAGCTGACGACATCCGCGAGCGAATCGAACTGTTTGCCGAATTCGGAGTTCGCATGCATCAGCCTGGCGACCCTGCCATCGAGTGAATCGAACACAATGGCCGCGCCGATTGCCTTTGCCGCATTGTCCATGTCGCCCGCGCCGCCGCGAAAAGTCTCCAGGATCGCGTAGTAGCCGCAGAGCAAATTGAGGACGGTGAACAAACTTGGCAGCATATACGCACCGCGGCGCAATTTGCTGTCGCGCGCCGAACGCGGCTCGTCTGCCTCAAAATCCAGCGATTTTATTTCGTCGGTAGCCATCGTGCGATTTGCGTGGCTCCTCCGGCCACGTGCTGCCCGCGTTTGATCAGAATTTCGGCGCTCGCCGGAAGCCATACATCCACGCGCGAGCCAAAACGAATCATGCCGACGCGCTCACCAAGCGCCACTTCATCTCCCACTTGCTTCCAGCAAACAATGCGCCGCGCCACCCACCCAGCAATTTGCTTGAAACTCATTTCACCGGACGCCGTGGCGATCGTAATTACGTTTTGCTCGTTATCTGCGGACGCTTTCCCATTCCACGCGGCCATGAATCGTCCCGGATGGTACTCTACTTTCCGAATTTTCCCCGCCACGGGCGCGCGATTGACGTGCACATCGAAAATCGAAAGGAAGATGCTGACGCGCTTGCCCGGGTGACCCTCCAGAGGCTCGTCCGCAATCTCGACTACGCGTCCATCGCCCGGCGAAACCACCGCGCCTGGATCCGTCGGAATCTGCCGCTCAGGGTCGCGAAAAAAGTACAGGACGAATAGCCCAAGCGCCACCAGAATCGCCGCCCACCACCAACGAAACGCCATCAGGATAATTCCAAGGATTAGCGGCGGCAGGGCAAATCGGTATCCATCCTTCACCATAAGGGACGCAGCATACCTCGTGCAAAGACACTTGCATTGTACGACAGAACAAGACTCTACGGTGCGGGGTTAGCTCGCCCGGCTCTCTCGCCGCCGGCGCGCTATGAGCTGCTGCATCTCGTCTTTCAATCGAAGCTTCAATTTCTTGATTTGCGTTTCGAGGAGTATGTCCTCTGAACTGCGGTAGGGCTGACGAATCAACTGGTGGAGTTGCTCTTCGTACCGGGAATGTTCTTGCGCCAGCTTGCGAAACTCTGCGTCGTTCAACATCAAGTCCCCTGGAATTTCCTGAGCCGTCTCGGGCATCCGTTCCCTCCAGGTTGAAATTTGGTCTACATG
>DASYYR010000019.1:0-30480 GCA_035933575.1 Candidatus Acidiferrales bacterium
GCTCGCTGTTAGTTCTTCCTGCGTGCCAAGGTTTGCCTGGCAGAAAAAACTCGGGGACACGTCCAGATCGAGAAGCACGCGCACGCCCGCATCGCGTGCCACCTGCATCGCTTCGCGCACGGGAATTATGGGGAGTTGCGAAGCCTCAGTGTGAAAGTGCCTTGCTTTCTTGATATTTGAAGCAAAGCGCGTGTGCACTTGGTGCACGCTGATTTTGCCGGTGACGTTTGGAAACATGTATATGCAACGCTCTCCCGCCACGTCCACCGGAATCCATGTCAGCGATGAGAACTCCCCTTTGACGACTTCGATTCCCGACAAATCCATTCCGTCGCCAGCGAAAGCCTTTTGAATGATTCGCCCGTTGTCGTCGTCGCCGATCAAGCCGAGCCACCCGGATTTTACGCCCAGCCGCGCTACCTGCGTCAGATTGTTGGCAGTCACGCCGCCCGCGTGAATCTCCAGCCGCGTGGCATTGATTTTTTCCTCGGGTCCCAGCAGCCGCGGCACGATGGCGAAGAAATCCACCGTGCAACTGCCGATTCCGACGACTTCCGCTACGTCACCCATGGCCGTTCCTTCTTTCCATTTTGCGCCCAAAACGTTTCGCGGCACGCTCGAAGAATGCGCTGCTTATAAATCTCGATGCCCCAAGAGTCAAGTCGAAACAGATTACAGCATATTTCGACGCGCGGAGCTTGGCGATTCTCCAGCGGGGCTTACGGAAGGGAAGGACGATGGTCACCCGGAAACTGACTTTGCGGCGTTGCCCGCGTCATCAAATCAATAAATTTCTTCTCGAACTTGGACTTGTCGAGGTCCGTATTGACTATCACAAGCTGCTCGCCTATTCCCGGATTCTTTCCAGGCTCCCAAGCGAGCGTATCGCCGTAACTCGGCCCCTGATCTATCGAAGCGTCGAGATAAAGCTTTTCGGTGCGTGTGATGACTGTGGGGTCGAGCCAAGCGATGGCGGCAAGTTCGTCCCACATGTATTCGGAGTTGGCGTATTTCGCGATGTACCGCGCCACCGGCGTGTTCGTCTTTCCAATCTCCGCGATCATTTCCTTCGTCAGCCGCGTTTTGATCGAGATGTCGACGGGCGTATCCACAATCTGCGGCCAATGCGCGTGCAGGACGGCATGCGTCGCTTCTGGATCCATCCAGAAATTGAATTCGCGGCGGGGGTTCATGCGAAATTCAGGATCGTTTGTTTGAGGATCGATGCTCCCGCCCATGACGACCAGTTCCCGCGCAAGCTCCGCGAATTGCGGATCAATCGCAATGGCAAGCGCAAGATCCGTCAGCGGGCCGCCTTCGTAAATCGTCACCTGATGCGGATAACGATGCACCATGCGAATCATGAAGTGCGCCGCATCTTCGTTCGCGCATTTTGTAGTTGGCGCGCCTTCCACAAGCGGCGGAATTTCAAACGGACCGTGGACTTTGCCCCAATTCCACGCACCCTGATAAACGACTTTGCCGTAGAGCTTTTCCCACCGCGCGATGAATTCCTTGCTGTTGTCGAGAGGGAACACCGCCCCCGGAACGACGGGAATGTCCGTTCGGCCGATGATTTCGAGCATGCGGAGCGTGTGCGCCACTTCTTCGTCGCGCCACTGATCGCCCGTGACGACCGTGATGCCCAGCACTTCCGTCTGCGGGGATTGAATCAACGCCAGAATTGCCTGCTCATCCGTTGTGGCGGGTCCGCGTGCGTCCTGATCAATGATTATCTTTCGTTTCTCCTGGGCATGAACGGGCAGAGCAAGAAACGAGGCCACGCACAGGATTAGGAAGAAACGAGCCGGGTTCATATCCAAGCCATTCTACGCTTCGGATTTATTTTGCAGCAGCGAAAACAAGACAGGCATGATCAGCAGCGTGATGAACGTCGAGAGGAATAGCCCGCCAATAACCGCAAGCGCTAACGGCTTTTGCAGTTCTGCGCCGGAGCCAAGGCCGAGCGCCAGCGGCAACAAGCCAAACAGCGTGGCGAGCGTGGTCATCAGGATCGGCCGAATACGGATTTTGCCTGCCTGCACCAACGCTTCAAAGAGCGGCATTTTGTCCTCTTCCCAAAGCTTGTGCACATATTCAAAGAGGATGATGCCGTTCTTTACCACCAAACCCACCATCAGAATGATGCCCATGAAGGACGAAACGTTCAGCGCCGTCTGCGTCACCAGCAGCATTGCGAATACGCCGACCAGCGACAGCGGCGCGGCTGAAATGATGATGAGCGACGGCGCAAAGGAACGGAACTGAACCACCAGCACAATAAAGATGGCTCCAAGCGCCAAAAACAGCACGTACAACAAATCGTGAAATGCGCTCTGCTGGCTTTCGTATTGGCCGCCGATTTCGTATGTATAACCGACCGGAAGTTGTATTTTTTTCATCACGTCCTTCACGTCGTTCACCACGCTGCCCAAATCGCGATTCTCAAGCTGTCCGGTCATGGAAATCATCAATCGTTGATTTTCGCGCTCGAGCGCGCTCTCGCCCTGCACTCGCTGCACCTTTGCGACCGAGGAAAGCTGCACGGTCTGTTTTGACGGCGTCAGAATCGGAAACTGCAGCACGTTGTCGTAATTGAAGCGGAAAGAATCAGGAAAACGCACGCGGATCGGAACCGTGCGGTCGGATTCGCGTAGCTCGCTTTTTGTTACTCCGAGAAGCCCGTCGCTCACCTGCGTCGCGATATCTGCCGGCGTCATTCCCAGCCGCCCTGCGGCCGCGGTGTCCACGTCGAAGACAATCTCGGGATTGCCTTTCGTGACCGATTTGAAATCCACGAGACCCTTCACGGCCTGCAGTTTTGGACCAATCTCGTCCGACAGTTTTTCGAGTTCGTTGATATCATCTCCAAAAATTTTCACTTCGACCGGCTGAGGCGTACCTTCCAAGTCGCCGAGCATGTCTTGAAGGATTTGCGAAAATTCCACGTCCACGCCGGGAATGTTCTTCTCGATCTGCGCGCGTAAATCGTCCATCACCTCGTTGATGTCGCGCCGTTCTGAGCGCGGCCTCAATTTCACGGTGATATCGCCGGTGTTCTGCTCCGTGACGAACAATCCGTTCTCTGCGCCAGTGCGCCGTGAGAACGACTGTGTATCCGGCAACGCCGCCACTCGTTGCTCGATTTTTTGCAGAATTCGATTTGTCTCTTCCAGCGACGTTCCCGGCGGTGTCACGTAATCCAGAATGAACCCGCCCTCGTCCATCTCCGGCAAAAATCCGGTTTCCAGTTTCGTATAGCAGAAAACCGCAAGCACCACGCACGCTGCCGCCGCGATGACGACGATCAGCCTTCGCCGCAGCGCCCACCGCACCGCCTTTTCATATCCACGATTCACGGGCGCAATCAGTCTTTCTGAACTGGGGCGGTGCGTTTGCGCGGATAGGAATCGCATCGAAAATAGCGGGATGATTGTCAGTGCGAAGACCAGTGAAAGCAGGACGGAAATGCCCAGCGTGAGGCACAGCGCCTTGAAGAATTCGCCGACGATGCCCTGCAGCAAGGTCAAAGGAAGAAAAACCACTTCAGTCGTGGCCGTGGAGCCAATCACCGCGCCGAGCAATTCTCGGACTCCGGCCTCGGCGGCTTCCGCCGGTGGTTCGCCGAGGCCGAGGTGACGATAGATATTCTCGATGATCACCACCGCATCGTCGATGATCAGTCCAATAGCAATCGCGATTCCGCCCAGGGACATCAGATTCAGCGTGCCGCCAGTGATCTTCAAGAAGTAGAACGTGCCGATCACGGAAAGGGGCAATGACGTGGCTGCAACAAGCGTCGTTCGCCAATCGCGAAGAAACAAATAAAGAATGACGACCGCGAGAAATGCGCCGATGAGGATTGCATCGCGAACATTCTTGATGGACTCGGAAACGAACTCGGCCAGGTCGTAATCGACGGATACATGCAGCGTCTTGGGGATGGCCGATCCGAGGTTCTGCGTCATTGCCTTGATCTGCTTGGCGATTTGCAGAATGTCTCCGTCAATTTGCCGGGTGATGTTGATTAGCGCCGCCGGCTTTCCGTTTCCGGTGGCGAGCAATGTCGGATCGGCCACTCCGGTCTGCACCGTGGCAATGTCGCCGACGCGCACGGGACCCTGATCCTGAATGGCCACAACGGCGTTGCGGATGTCGTCGAGGCTGTGAAACTGGTCGTCAGTCAGTATTTGATATTGAAGGTAGTCCTTCGGCAGCCGCCCCACCGCAGCCACTTGGTTCGTTTCTGCAATCTGCGTTGCAACGTCATCCAGTGTCAGCCGGTGGGACAGCAGCTTTTGCGGGTCCGCAATTACAGAGATTTCGCGGTGGTCGGTCGCTTGTACCTCCACTTGACCCACGCCTTGCACGCGCGTGATCAGCGGCCGCAAGTCATAATAGGCATAATCATAGAGATCTGCGTCGGGCACGTTGCCGTTCAAAATCAGGCTCAGCACGGGATAGACCGTCGGCGATTCCCATTCCACGTTCACTTCGGTGCCTGGTGGCAGCGATGATTGGACTTCACTCACCCTGCCCTGCACGAGTTGCAGCGCGTACTTCATATCCATTCCAGGATTGAAGAGCACGCCCACCGACGCGGCGCCGCGAATCGTCTTTGATCGAACGCGGTTTACACCTTGCACCGTGCTGACGGATTCCTCGATTGGGCGGGTAACGGTCAACAGCATCGTCTGCGGAGAGAGATCGCCGGAATGTACCAGGATGATGACCCGCGGGAAATCCAGGTTCGGATAGATGTTACTGGGAAGTTTGAAGAAGGAATAAACCCCGGCGATCGTGAGGAACGCAGTCAGCAAATAAACCGCATATCGATTTTTTCGGCAGACTCGAACGATATTCATGACTTGACTTTGACCTTCGCCGTGTCACCCAAACCGTAGCCCCCGGTCAAAATCACGGTATCGCCGTTGTTTACACCCGACAAAATTTCCACGCGATCTTTCGTTTCAATCCCCAGCTTCACTTCCACTGCTTTCGCCGTGTCGCCTTCCACCTTGTACACACGCGTCTGGCCGGAATCGTTGTGGTAAATGGCTTCGGGCGGAACGGTTAGAGCATTCTCATGCGTCTGCACGGGTACTTGCGCGTTCAAGTACATTCCCAACTTCAGTGTGCCGCCGGGATTTGCGATTCGGATGCGCACGTTGCCCACATTTGTCGCCGGGTCCACGGCCGGCGAGATGGCCACAATTCTTCCCTCGAATGTTTTGCCCGCGAACGTATCACTCGCAATGGGCAGCGTTTCACCGATATGAATCTTGCCAAGGTCGGCGGCTGGTAAGCTGCCCGACAGCTCCACTTCGGCAATGTTCGCGACTTCCACAATGGGCTGTGCCGCGGTGCCATCCACTTGCTCGCCGATGCTCGCGAAGCGTTTTGCGACGACGCCGTCGAGTGGCGAAAGGATTCTTGTACGTCCCACCTGCAGCTTTGCCGTCGATACGACTGCTTCGGCCTGATGTTCCGCTGCTTGCGCGACGCTCAATTGTGTCTTCGCGTCCTCCAAGTCTTTGCCTGCCGCGATTCCGCGCCGGAAAAGCGTCTGGTTCCGCGCCAGATTCTGCTCCGCATTTTGCACTGTCGCCTGTGACTGCGCGAGCGCCGCTTCGGCTTGCCGCAATTGATCTTCGAAGGTATGGCTGTCGATTGTGGCCAGCACTTCGCCCGTGTGCACTCGATCTCCCTCCGCCACATTCAACCCCGTGATCCGTCCGGGCACGAGCGCACTCACCTTCACATCTTTGTTGGGCAACGCCACAACATTGCCGCTGACGGTCACGGATTGTTGAATGTTCGTACGCGTAACGTTCGTGACGCTCACTTCCGCCACCATTTGTGATTCATCGGGTTGGTCACTGGAGCCCGAGCATCCCGAAAAAAGCATTACCGGCGCGATCACAAGCGCCAGGTTCATCCCGATTCCCATCCACCGGCATTTTCTTCGCATCATCACTCTGCCCATTCAGTCGAGAGGAGTCCCGACGGTCGCTTCCAATTGCGCAAATGCCTGTTGAACGGCAAGCAAACTCTGCAAATATTGCTCTCGCACCGCCTGCACGTTTTTCTGCGCGTCAAGCACGGAAAGAATGTTGGCCTTCCCGGCCTTGTAGCTTTCCTCCGCCATGCCCTCGAGTTTATCGGCCGCGGGCATAAGCGAATCCTTATACAACCTTGCTTGCGCCTCGCGCGAATCAAGTTGTAAAAACGCCGATTCCACGCGCCCCTCGACCGCGCGCCGCGTGGCGGTCGCCTGGTCTTCCAGTGCCACCAGGCTCGCGTCCGACTCCGCAATCTCTCCCTGGTAACGCATAAAAATCGGCACTTCCATGCTTACTTGGCTTCGTGGACCGTAACGAAAATTGTGTGGCGAATTGTAATCCATGCCGAGCGACACAGTAAGATTGGGGATCCGCTCAGCCTGATACAGAGCACGCTGACTCTGTTCGATTTTTTCCTGCTGCGAAATCTTAGCGAGATCCGCATTCGAGTTGCTGGCGCGCGCAAGTAAATCACTCAATGACGGCTCTGACGGAAGCCCGTCGAGCGCTGTAACCAGGTCCCATTCGGTGTTCGGCGGTTCATTCAGAAGCAGATTGAAATCGCTCAGTGCTACTTTTTCTTCTTGTTGAGCCACCTGATAATCCGCCTGCGCCTGCGACAGCACCAGATCGGCCTGAAAGACTTCCAATTGCGGCACATCGCCGGTTTCGTATCGCTGCTGTGCGATATCGCGGAGCCGTTTTGCGAGGTTCACCGCGTCATTTTTCGCGGCAGTCACGCCCCGCGCCAGCGCAAGGGCGAAAAATGCATCGCGCACATTTTGGCGGGTCAGGCGTTCAATCGCCGCCACATCGTCGTCGGTCAAGACACCCTGTGCGCGCGCCAAATCAATCCGGCGGCCGCGCTTCGATCCCAATTCAAGGGGTATGTCGAACCACCAGCCTTCGTGCGGATCATCCCGCAGGGCGGTGAAATTCCCGGTCGGATTCGGCCGCTGCCCCGCGATTTTTATTCCCGCCGCAGCGACCGCACGCTGCGCGCGCGCCGCGATCAAGTCCAGATTTTGCCGGTTGGCCATGTCCAGCGCCTGCGCAAGAGTCAGTTTTTGTGGCTCCTGCTGCGCCGCCGTCGCCAGCGCCGTCACGCAAACCAGCACAAGGATCCCAATATATTTCACGTTGAATGGCCTCCTCTCGCCGCGCATTTCCCGGCGGCGAAAGGCCGTCGTCGGCAAGCGCTCGCGTAAGCAACGCCTCGACGCGCTCCAGTTTATATGCCTTGTGGTCTGGCAAGCTGAATCGGACATTAATTTTTATTTAGCTTTCTGGCTCGCCGTCTTTGCCATTTCGGGGAAATGAAATGGTGAACGTCGAGCCCGCCCCCGGCCGGCTCGCGCATTCTATCGCCCCGCCCTGCGCGCGTACAATCGCTTGCGCTATGGCCAGGCCCAACCCCCCACTGTGAGTCTCGGTCGCATCGTTTTGAGGTGCGCGATAGAAACGCTCGAAGATATGCGGCAGGTGTTCTGCGGGGATTCCCACGCCCTGATCTTGAAATCGTACGTTGATGGCGCCGTTTACCGGAGCCATCTCGACGTGGACTTTGCTTTCCTGGCCGGAATACTTCAGCGCGTTATCCAGAAAAATCAAAAACAAGTGTCGCAGAAATATTTCATCGCCCACGTAGGGAACCTCGCGCTCCAATTCACGTTCGATGGAAATCCGCTTGGCTCGCGCCCGTGGCGCCACCATCGCGCACGCCTCTTCCAGCACTTCGTTTAGATACAACGGCTCGCGTTGCAGTCGCAATTGTCCGGCGTCCGCCATCGCCAGCGTGAAAAGCCCTTCGACGATCCGGCTGAGTTTTTTCAGCTCGCTGTCGATCACTTCCAGGGCCCGATGATATTCCTCCGGCTCGCGCTGTTCCTTGAGCAGCAACTCAGTTTCGCCCTGCAGGATACTCAGAGGAGTGCGCAATTCATGCGACGCGTCAGAGACGAATTGACGCAGTTGCTCGAGCGCCCCTTCCATGCACGCAAAAAGCTTATTGAACGCGTCCGTCAAGCGGCCCAACTCGTCGTCGCGTCCCGTGGAAGCGAGCGGCAAAGCGTCGCGCGGGTTCCTCTCCGAAATCGCCCCCGGCGCGGTCACTCTCACGCGTTCGGCCATTTGCGATGTTTGCTCGGTGAGCACTGCAATCGGTTCTAAGCTGCGTCCCACGTACCACGCCGCGACGCCGCCCATAATCAGCAGGCTGCACGGAAACAGAACGAACAGCAGTGCGCGAAAGCGCTCGAGCGTTTCGCTGATATCGCGCGTCGGCATCGCTAAAATAAGGATTTCGTCCCTCTTCGCTCGGTGAATATTTGTCGCCCGCAACCGCACCCGTCCTAGTGTCGTGTCACGAATGGTTTGCAGATTTTGCGTGCTGCCCGAGAAGGGAATCGCGTGACGATTCAGATTCTTTGAAAATGCGATTGGCCGGCCATTTGGACCGAGCGTTTCAAAATACTCCCCCGGAATATCCAGCGCGGCAACGTCTTCGTCGTCCGTGTCAGTGGCAAGGTCGGCAGCGACCGGTGCTTCCGCTTCTATCAATCGATGATCGAACTGGCTGTGTACCACGCTTCTCAAGGCCAAATAGAAAGCGACATACGATCCCGCCAGCAACACTCCCACGACAATGCAGAACAGCAGCATCATTCGCAGGCGAAGCGAAAGTGCGCGCTTCATTCCGCTGCTCCCATCCTGTATCCCACGCCGCGCAGCGTATGCACTAACTTTGCACCGTGCCCTTGATCGATTTTCTGCCGCAAGCGGTTGATGTACACCTCCACTAGATTCGTGTCGCTGTCGAAGTGGCTGTCCCACACGTGTTCGATGATTTCGCTGCGCGTCACGGAATCCGGTGAACGCAAAAGCAGGAGTTCGAGCAACGCAAATTCTTTCGACGTCAAGGGCACTCGGGCCGCCCCGCGCGTGACGCTTCGTCTATGACGGTCAAGTTCCAAATCGCCGCACCGCAGTTTCGCTTCTCCGCGTCGGAATCCGCGACGCACCAGCGCCCGCACGCGCGCCTGCAATTCCGCCAGCGCGAACGGCTTCGTCAAATAATCATCCGCGCCGGCGTCAAGGCCTTCCACGCGCTGTTCCACCAAACTGCGCGCCGTCAGCATCAATATGGGGGATTGAATTTCGGCCTGCCTGAGTTTTCGGCACAGTTCAATGCCGCTCATGCCGGGCAGACGCACGTCCAATAGGATTGCGTCGTAGGGATTTTCCAGCGCCAGTCGGAGCCCGTCCTCGCCCGTTCCCGCGCTGTCGACCGCATACGCGTTTTCGCGCAACGCGCGGGCTACGAAGCTCGCCACCTTCCGCTCGTCTTCGACCAGCAGAACTCGCATCGCAGTATGTTCTGGATTATACGGCTGGATGGCTCAGTTGAGATGTGTTTCGCTAAGCGCGGAGGGGGACGGAGCTACTTTGCCGCGTACTGGCGGTGTGCCTGCAAGCGGGTCTGTATCACGCGCAAAATCGAATCTCGCGCGATCATTCCGATGATGTGCCCTTCCTGCAGCACGGGCATTTGGTTGACGTCTTCGCTCTGCATGCGCTCGAGCACTCCCGTCACGGGTTCATTGGGCATCACCCAGTGAATCGCGCCTTGAGGCACCATGGCCGCCTGAATCGACGTATTCGCCCATTCCTCGCGCGGAAAAGCCTGCACTTGATGCAGCGTCACCAATCCCACGGCCATGCCGTTGCCCGTCACCACGTGGCAGCGCCGCCCGGTCCGCAGCACTTCGTGAACATAATCCTCGAGCGAAATATCCCGCGCCACCGTGGGCACGTCGGGCGACATAATATCTGCCGCGCTGAGCCCGGTCAGCGTATGTCGAATGGCAACCTGCGTGTATGTTTCCTGTGCGGCGGAAAGCAAGTACCATCCAATGAACGCCAGCCACAACCCGCCACTCCATCCACCCAGGAGCCTTGATACTCCCGAGTCGCGTTCCATGATCGCCCAAATCCCCAGCATAATCATCATGTAGGCGAAAATCTGTCCGCTGCGCGACGCAATCTGCGTCGCTCTATCGAAGTTTTTTGTAATGCCCCAGACAATCGCGCGCAGGACTCGCCCGCCATCCATGGGAAAGCCGGGAAGCAGGTTGAATGCTCCGAGGATCAGATTGATCTCGCTCAAATAAAGGGCTGCGAGTTGCAAAACCCCCTTGGGGGCGATCGCGTAAACGCCTAAGAACACCGCACCCAGAATGAAGCTGACAATCGGCCCGGCAATCGCGATGTTGAATTCCTGCAAAGCCGTGTCCGGGTCACGAGCAATCCGCGCCAATCCCCCGAAAAAGAACAATGTGATGGAAACAACCGGAATCTTGTAACGCAGCGCAATTACGCTGTGCCCCAGCTCATGGAGTATCAGCGAGCCAAAAAACACTATGCTAACCCCCGCGGCGAGGATCCAGTATTGCATCGGAGTCGCGCCTGCCTGCAGCGGCAGAATTTGCGTCGCAAGGAAAAAAGTCAGCAGCGCGAAGATGAGGAAGCTGGTGGCATGCAGGTAAAGCGGAATCCCGAGGATCCGCCCTATCCGAAGTCCCGTTGTTGGTTGTTGCATATTTCTGGAATGGCCCCCAAGCTCCAATTATAGCCAAACGGCGACGCTGCGCGTCCTTCTTTCACGCTGTGTCCCGCCACCCACGCCAAAAGCGTTGCCGCGACCCCGTATCTTCTTTCATTGCAACGGTTCGCCGATGGAACTTGCCATGCCATATGCACCTGTGAACGCAATCACAGCGTCGCCACACAGGAGGCGGTCATGCGGTGGGTGCCAATTGGCAGAAATTTTCGAGAGGTGCAACATCACCTGAGAAAACGCGTCTTGGCAGGGTTGGTGGTTCTTGCATCGATTTTCGCGGCCAGCGCGGCGGCTCAGGAACAGCCCAGCATGCGCTGCGATAATGCAGCCTCAGCGCCCGTTGCCACTGAGCGACGCATTGTCGTCAGCATCCCGGATCGCGCGCTCGCCGTCGTCGAAAATGGCCGCATCGTCCTGAAATTCCGCGTTTCCGTCGGAGCGCCCGAGAGCCCCAGCCCTGCGGGCAAGTATCGCGTCATCAATCGCGTTACGAATCCTGTTTACTACCATCCCGGCGAAGTGATTCCGGCGGGTCCTGACAATCCTGTCGGCCCGCGGTGGATTGGTTTGAACGTCAAAGGCTACGGCATTCACGGCACCAACGAGCCACGCCTTATCGGACGGAATGTTTCGCACGGATGCATTCGTCTCCGCAATCGCGACGTGAAAGAACTGTTCGCGCGCGTCCGCGTCGGCGACGTTGTCGAGCTTCATGCCACTCGCGACGCGGAGACGGCAAACCTTTTCGGCACGAGCTTCCCCGACACATTGGCTGTGGAATCTCAGCCAAGTTTTTCAGCTTCAGAGGCGGGCCCGGCTCGCTGACGATTTATTATGCGTGAATAAAAGTAAGCGACTGACGGAGGGAATGAAAATGAAAGCAGCAACCATCTTGACGGCGACCGTAGCGGCCTCTTTCGCAATTGCATTCGCGTTTGAATGGCTGTGCTTGCGAAGCGTCATGGCTCTTATGCCCATGCGGCGACTGCCACCGCAGTCCGCCAGGCTCGCGACGCAGTCGGAACAGAATTGACCCGGCTTCGGCTCAGGGACGAAGAGTGAGACGCATTAAAGGGGGAGAACGAAAATGATTTTCTTACGGCATTTGCTCATGGCAGCGGGAATCGGCCTGCTGCTCGTTGCTGGGGCCATCGCAGCTTACGACCTGATCTACTCCTACGAACTCGACCGCTTGGTGCGGCGCATCTTCTCGAAAAATCCGCCGGAGGAAACCGCCAAGCCGCGCCCGAGAATCTCTATTCGCTGGCATGACGCCGGCAAAATTGCAGGAGCAGCTGTAGTCGCGCTGCTGATCGCGCTGAGTATCGTCGTCGTGCCTGACGGTTCCGCCGGTGTGCGTATCAGCCAGATCTCCGGCATCCGTCCCGGGACGCTCTATGCTGGCGTTCATCTCGTCGTCCCGCTCATCGAGCGCGTGTCCGTCTACGACATCCGGGAGCAAGTCTTCGCCACCTCGGCGCAAGACGACGCGAAGCCACACGAAACCGTGCTCAAAGTCGAGGCACGCGAAGGTCTGCCGCTCGGCTTGTCTGTCCTGGTTGATTATCGCTTGGACGCCAGCCGTCTTGACTACGTCGAAGCAAATCTGCCGCAGCCCATCGGTGAAGAGATCGTCGGCCCGGTCGTCGAAAGCGCCTTTCGCGAAGTCGCTCCTGATTATGTTGTACGCGACGTTTTCTCCGTCAAGCGCGATGAATTTCGACAACGCGTCGCCGGCCTCATCACCACACGCCTCGCGCAAAACGCCATCGTGGTCAAAGAAGTGCTCGTCCGCCGCATCGTTCTGCCGCCGGAATACGCGCAGGGCCTCGAAAACATTCTCTTAAAAGAACAGCAAAGCGACCAAATGAACTTCGAGCAGGAAATCGAGCAGAAGCGCGTGAAAATCGCCGAGTATCAAGCCGACGAAAACAAAGTCCGCCAAGTGAAACAGGCCGAGGCCACCGCGCAAGCCCGCGTCATCGCCGCGAGAGCAGAGTCCGACGCCATGCAGTACACGCTGCCGCTCAAGCAAAAACAAATCGAGCAGGCGCGTCTTGAAGCCAAAGCCCGCAAGGAAGCGACCATCGAAAACGCGCAAGCGGAAGCGCAGGCGAAAGTCATCGACAGCCAGGCCGAGCAACAGAGCCAGGAGCTGCTTGCGAAAGCCGACGCGAACCGCATACGCATCACGGGCGCTGCCGAGGCCGAGCGTTTGCAACTCGAAGCTGCGGCCCTGCGCGGCAATCCGCTGCTCATTCAGAAAATCGTCGCAGAAAAACTGTCAGACAAAGTTCGCATTATGATGGTGCCGATGGACGGCAAATTCTTCTTCACCAATGGCGTTCTTGATGCGCCGCTTGGCGTTGCGGATCCTCCATCCGGCGCGCAAGGAGGCAAGCCATCCAATGGACACCCATGAGAGTTCCCGGCCGGCTTCACGGTCGGTGCAGTCGGGTAACTGCTGGTAAAACCCCCTGTGGGTGGCTTGGCTGCCGCCGCGGCAAAGCCACCCGCCAGCGGTTTCTCGAGGCGCGGCCATCGCTCGAAACGACACACAGCCAGTGCGAACATCCGGACGCAAAAATGCGCCGTGCTATCATTGCGCCACGTCACGCTTTCGTGACGCAACTCGATGCGGCCCTTCCGCCGATTTTTTGCGCTGCTTCCGCTCTTCGCATTTTCATTCCCGGCTTTCGCCGCGCCGCAATCATTGCCTCAATCCACGGTTCAATCGTCGATTCAGTCACAGGAAAATCAGCCCTTGGCCGCCGCCGCTCGTGAACTCGCCCGCAAAGTCGACGCTTCGGTCGGCGCAGCCATTCAAGGCAAACTCACCATCGCGCCAAATTTCGTGAATTTATCCACGCTCCCTTCTTTCGAATTCCAGAAGGCCTGCGGCGCTTTCCACGACGAAATCGAGCAACAGACCAAGGCCTTCCATGCAGCGAGCTCCCAAGAAATCGCGGCTGCTTCCGTCAGCGTCACGCTCGCGGAAGATCTTCACGGCTTTTTGTGGATTGCTCAAATCATGCAAGGCCAGTCGCAACAAACTTTCTTCGTCTCTGTTCCCCGCGAAATGGTCGTCCAGTCGAGCCAGCCCAGTCCTTCAGTCACTCTCCAAAAGGAATTTTTGTTGAGCCAGTCCGAGCCTATCCTCGACGCGAATTTTCTGGCTCTCTCACCCGGTTCTGCGCCAGACCTTCTTGTTTTGTTGCCCGGCCGTGTCGCGCTATTTGCGCAGCAGAATGGCGACTGGCAACTGCTGTCCGAAGCACCCATCGCGCATGCCGCCCCGTGGCCGCGCGACATTCGCGGACGGCTACGACAGGCAGCCGGTGGAGAAGAAGCTGTGCTTCCCGGCGTCACCTGCAACATCACCGCGAGCGGTGCTTTATCAGCTTCCTGCAAGCCCGGCAATACTGGTTGGCTCTTCTCCCTGAGTTTTCTTCGCGCTTTCACTATGCTGCCGACGGCTGCCGCGAACGGGGACACTTTCACTTTCCTGGCCCTGGGGTCTCAAGAGTTCTCCTCATTGGCCGTTCTCGCGCCACCCGCGTCTTCCGGCGCGTCAGCGCCCCTAATCGCCACCATGCCTGACGGCCGCGCGCTTCTTTTCGAGGGATCTTCCACGGCTGTCGCTTCTTTCCCGGGCTGGGGCAGCGATGTCGCCGCGCTCTACTCGGCGACTCGCGCTCCGTGGCCATTGCTGGTAACGCGCGCCGGCGATTGGACTGTCCCCGATTCGATTCAGGCTTTCGATATCATCGACGGCCAGCCCTTCGCCATCAGCGGCGAAATCGACTTCGACGGCCCGATCACGGCGCTTTGGTCCGAGGATGAAGACACCGTCCTAGCGGTCTCACGCAATCTGAAAACAGGAATGTATGAAGCGTATTTCATTCACGCGGTCTACAACAGGTAGTTTGCTCTTCGCGTTGCTCTTCCTCGCGCTGCCCACTTCCGCCGCGCGGCGGCCCCGTTATGGCGGCACGCTGATCATTGATTTGCAGGCCCGCGTCACTTCACTTGATCCCGCGCAAAAGCAGGGAAGCGTCGCCGATCAAATTGCACAAGAGCAGCTCCTGCGACTAATCGCCGATCGCTTGGTTGAACTCGGCCAATTCGGCCAGCCAAAACCGGCCTTGGCAATTTCTTGGCAGCACAATGACAAATTTACCCGCTGGGAATTTCACCTTCGCCCAAACGTCAAATTTCAGGACGCAACGTCTCTGACGCCCCAACTCGTTGCTGATTCTCTGCAAATAGCTAATCCGGCTTGGCGCGTGAGCTCCGCGGACGATTCCGTCATTGTCGAATCCGATCCGCCTTTGTCTGAGCTGCCCTACATTCTCGCCGAATCGCAAAATTCAATTTTGCTTCGCAAGCCCACCGACGTGATTGTCGGGACCGGCGCATTTCGTCTCACCACCTGGAAAGCGGGCAGCCACGCCGTGTTCGCCGCGAATGACGATTACTGGGATAGCCGACCGTTCGTCGATGGCATCGACGTGCAAATGGGCCGCACGGTGCGCGAACGCATGATCGATCTCGACCTCGGCAAGGCTGACATTGCCGACGTCGCGCCTGATCGCGCCCGCATCGATGCCTCGCGAGGCGTGAAAATCTCTGCATCGGGTCCCACGGAATTGGTCGCGCTGATTTTTTCGCATTCCAGTACGCGCGCAAAAGACATTCGCATTCGCCAGGCGCTTTCGCTTGCCATCGACCGCGCCTCGCTCGTGGATTTTGTTTTACAAAAAGAGGGCGCGCCGGCTGGAGCATTCTTGCCGCAGTGGTCCTCCGGCTACGAATTCCTTTTCTCAACAGAGCCAGACTCGGCAACCGCGCGTCAGTTCGCCTCGCAAATCTCTCCCGCGCACCTGCTGAGGCTGGGCTATGATGCCGATGACTCGATGGAGCGCATGATTGCCGAACGCATAGCCGTGAATGCGCAAGCTGCGGGGATTTCAATTTCCGCGCGAGCCATCAGCACCGATTTCGCAGGTGGCGCCGCAAATGGCTCGGCGAACGTTCCCGAATACGACGCCCGCATCGTGCGCGTGCCCATGTCTTCGCCTGCGCCCGCTGTAGCGCTCGACAATTTCCTCCATATCTTTGCTCAACTCGCAGATTTTGATCCTTCATTGACTGCGTCGCTCAACGATCCCACGAATTCCGAAGAATTGTATTCACGCGAACGCGCGGCAGTTGACACGTACGAAGTGATTCCTCTCGTGCATGTACCGGAAGTCGTGGGTTTAAGCGCCCGCGTGCGTGATTGGATGCCGTCGCGCTGGGGTGCGTGGCGTCTTGCGGACGTCTGGCTTGACGGGGCCGCTCAATGAGTTTCCGCCTGAAAGTGTTCGTGCTGTTTCCGCTTGTGGTCGTCGCGGCCGTGGCCATCGTCGGCGTGGGTGTCACCGTATTCACGCGCCGCGCATTCGAGCGTCTTGACGCCTCGCACACGGATGCGATCGTGTCTCAGTTTCAGCGTGAATTTGCGAGCCAGGGACAACAGATCGTTCGCGGTGTTCAGGACATCTCCGGTTCTGAAGCGACCCTGAACATGGCCATTCATCTCAACGCCCGCGATATTGATCCGTCCTCATACGGACACGACGCCGTTAGCGTCGCTTCGGATCACCATTTCGATTTCCTCGAATTCGCGGGAAACGACAGCAGTATTATTTCTTCGATGCAGTGGCCCGCGCGCTTCGGTTATAAAGAAGATTGGCTGCTTCAAAAAACCGATTGGTCCGCGCGCGGCGCTTTTCTGCAAAAAGTGGACACGCCCGACGGCCCGGAACTCGGGCTGATCGCGGTATCAGTACTCTCCATCGCCGGCACGAATCTGTACACCGCCGGAGGTGAACGGCTCGACAAATCCTTTTTATCTTCCCTCAGTTTGCCGCCGGGAATGCGCGCGCTGCTCTACGTCAATCTCGATGCGAATTTTTCCCCGCAGAATTTGACCGGCGTGGATGGCCCGATTGCACAGGCGGATCGGTTCGCGCCACTCGTGGCTGGCGAACTTCAGCAGCCCGGCGAAATCATCGCGACGATCCATTGGACGCGAGACGCCGCGAACGATGAAGTTTTTCATTTGCTGCCGCTGCTCGGCCCTGACAAAAATCTTTTCGGCGTGTTGCTCGTGGGCAGCTCGCGCCACGATTTGGTTTTGCTTGAACGCGCCATTCGACGCCTGGCGCTGCTCGTTGGCGGTGTGGCGCTGGTTCTGGGAATTTTGCTGAGTGGGTGGGCCGCCGTGCGCGTCACGCGGCCGGTTGGTAAGCTTGTGGCAGGTGCGCGGGAAGTTGCCTCCGGAAATTGGGACGCGCGTGTCGCAGTTCATTCGCGCGACGAAATTGGCACGCTCGCTGGAGCGTTCAATCAAATGATTGGACAGCTCGTCGAACAACGTGAGCGTCTGATTCAAACCGAACGCGTCGCCGCGTGGCGCGAACTGGCGCGCCGGCTCGCCCACGAACTGAAGAATCCGCTGTTTCCGCTGCAAATCACGGTTGAGAATCTTCAGCGTGCGCGCAAGCAAAACGCGAATGATTTTGACGAGATCTTCCGCGAATCTACGGACACGCTTCTTGCTGAAATTCAAAATTTGAAAACGATTGTCAATCGTTTCAGCGATTTTGCCAAAATGCCGCGCCCGGATCTGCACCCGCTGGACGTGAACGAAATGGTCCGCGGCGTTACGCGTCTTTTTGAGCCGCGCTTCATCGCGCCGGGCGAGCCAAAAATCACCACGGAGCTGCATCTCGATGAAAAGCTTCCCGTGATTCAAGCCGACAGCACGCTTCTCCACCGCGCCATTGGCAATCTCGTCCTCAACGCCATCGATGCGATGCCGAACGGCGGAACACTTGTGCTTCGAACGATGGCGCATGACGGCGGTGTGCGCCTGGAGATCTCGGACACCGGCGCCGGACTTACTCGCGAAGAATGCGAGCGCCTTTTCACGCCCTATTACACCACCAAGCTGCACGGGACCGGCCTCGGCCTCGCCATTGTGCAATCGGTTGTCAGCGATCACGGAGGACGAATTTCGGTGACGAGCGAGCCGGGCCACGGCACAACGTTTCGCATCGATCTTCTCGAACGCCCGCCCAACGTTACTTCGATTGACTCCGTGTCCGTCAAAAGTAAACAGCCTGCGGAGTCTATTCTGGAGCGGAAAGCGTAAAATTCGCATGGCCGCCAAAGCCCACATTCTGATTATCGACGACGATGCGAACACGCTCGCTTCTCTCTCCCGCGCGTTTCGATTGTCCGGCCACGAAGCGACGGTCTGCGACAACGCCACCCGCGCTCTCGAACTTGCACGCGACGGCCATTTCGATTTAATCCTTTCTGACGTGGTCATGCCCGGCAAAGACGGCATCGCGCTGCTCGAAGAAATGAAAAATCTTGGCGTCGATTCGCCCGTCGTAATGATGTCAGGCCAGGCAACGATTGAAATGGCCGTGCGCGCCACGCGCCTGGGTGCCGCCGACTTCCTTGAAAAGCCCATCTCGACGGAAAAGCTCCTCCTTACGGTGGAAAATGCGCTAAAGCTCGCGCGCCTCGAAGAAGAAAATCGCGATTTGCGCCGCCGAGTCGGCCGCCATCAACTTGTCTGGGCAAGTCCCGCGATGAAGTCGCTCATGGCTGAAGTCGAGCGCGTCGCGGCGAGCGAGACGCGCGTGTGCATTCGCGGAGAGACAGGCACGGGCAAGGAACTCGTCGCACGCACCCTGCACGAGAAAAGCGCGCGAAAGAATGGCCCGTTCATCACCCTGAATTGCGCCGCGGTTCCAGCCGAGCTGATGGAGTCTGAGCTTTTCGGCCATGAAAAGGGAGCCTTCACGGGTGCAGCCTCGCGGCACACGGGAAAATTTGAGCAGGCCCATCGCGGCACGCTTTTCCTCGACGAAATAGGCGACATGCCCCTGGCAATGCAGGCGAAACTCCTGCGTGTTCTCGAAGAAGGAGAAATCGAGCGCGTTGGCGGCGACCGCTTGATCCCCGTAAACGTTCGCGTCGTCGTCGCCACCCATCGCAATCTCGAGGAACAGGTCCGCCGCAATACGTTTCGCCAGGACCTTTATCATCGGATTTTCGTTTTCCCCCTTGCGCTGCCGCCGTTGCGTGAACGCCTCGAAGATATTCCCGTGCTCGCGGAACATTTTGCGCGCCAAATCGCGGAACAAAACAGCTGGAAGGTAAAGAAATTCTCAATGGAGGCGATCGCTGAATTGTCGCGCTACTCGTGGCCCGGAAATGTTCGCGAATTGCGTAACGTGGTCGAACGCGTTCTGCTGCTGGCGACGGGAAACGAAGTGGACGCTGCGGCCACACGCATGGCCCTGCCGCGCGCCGAGTCTGTAAGCGGCGTTACTGAATTAAAAGCGCCGGGAGAGATGCCGGGAGCGGCCGCTGGTGCAATGGCCGAGCGCGTCGAAGCCTTCGAGCGCGAAACGATTCTCAGCGAGCTCAAGCGTCATCACAATCACATGACCAACACTGCTAAAGCCCTCGGCCTCGAACGCAGTCATCTCTACAAGAAATGTCAGCACCTTGGTATCGATCTCCGCTCGATTCGCAAAGAGGAAGAAGAATAGCGCGCTGCTTCGCGTATTAGGAACAGCGAGCGATGTTTACGTCTGCGTGGATGTTGCCTCCGGTGGGCCGAATAGCTTTGTCAGAACAAAGTGCGTCGGCAGGTAGATCACGATGACCAGGCCGATCCACATCAGCACCACGTGCGCGGCGGCGGGTCCCCACGCACGATGTAGAATGGGGTCGCGAAATGCATAATTGATGTTAAGCGCCGGATCCGTCGACCGTGCCACGACGATAGCGTCCGCCGCAATCGCGGCTTGCAACAACCAGCCTCGACGGTCATAGCCAACCCGCGCCAGCGACCACAGCAGCAGAATCGGCCACACGATGTGAAATACGGACAAAAGCCGCACCCACAGCGGGTAGTGCGCGTCCCACATGTACTCGGTGCCGCCAATCAAATTATGTCCGCTGAAGAATCGCCACGCCGCGTCGAGATCCCATAGCAGATCGACCACAATCGACGAAACCGCCTGGCTCGAAAGCAACAGAGAATTGCTCCACCAGAGGCCCGCGCACGTAAGGATCACCGCAATATCGCAAAGATGGACGAAATTCTCTGCGCCCCAGTAACGCCAATAGGTGGGAATCCACACGGCAAGCCAGACCACACCGCCCCAGCGCAGCCAGCTAGGGATCTTCGGATTCGTCACGGGCGGGCGCAGCCACATGGCGCCGTATCGTATCAGAGTTGAACTACATTGGCGCGGCGCACAGAAAAGTTCCACGCGTGCGGCGCGTTAAATGAGAAAATGCGCGTGTGAATCCGGGGGCGACAGCGGGCGCGATAGTGTTTGGCGGCGCGGCAGTGGGCGCGTGGGGCGCTGTGCATCCGCGCTCGCAACTATTCGGACCCACGGTGCGCAGTACGGGCGGCGCGTCAACGGTCGCGCTCACATTCGACGATGGCCCGAACCCAGCGGCGACGCCCGCGCTCCTCGATTTGCTGGACGCGCACGGCGCGCGTGCCACGTTTTTTCTGATCGGCGGCCACGTGCGCGCGTTTCCCGCGCTTGCGCGAGAGGTTGCCTCGCGCGGGCACGCCATCGGCAATCACACGGAGACGCATCCGAGCCTGATTTTTCTCTCTCGCGCCCATCTGCGTGAAGAGTTGAATGGTTGCCGTGAAGCGATCCTCTCGGCTGTTGACGGCGCCGATGTGCGTTGGATGCGCCCGCCGTTTGGTTTTCGCGGCCCGCAACTTGACGCAGTAGTGCGCGAGCTGGGCTACTCAGGCGTTGCGATGTGGTCGAAATGGGCCTGGGACTGGAAGCCGCAGCCTGCGCAGCCAGTGATTCATCGCTTGCGGCGCGTCACCGGTGGAGATATCGTACTTTTGCACGACGGCGACCATCGTTTGCTCGAAGGCGACCGGCGCCACACCATTGCGGCGCTTGCGCACTGGCTGCCGCGATGGAAAGATGCGGGGATGCGTTTTGTGACTCTCGATGCCATCGGCAACACAGCGCCGATGAATTTGCCGGCCGCGACGCGCAGGAAAACGTAGTCGGAAAGTAGGGCCAATGGACGACAGGAAATTTTACGACGAGAAAGACGAAACCAAGCAGATTCCGCTGACGTGTCCGCATTGCCGCCAGGAAAATACTTATCCAATCCGCTGGAAAGTTCGCACGAAAAAAACGGAGTTGCCACGCGGGTCAAACGAAGAAGATCGCGCCCACTTCGCAAAGGCGCGCTCGTACATGGTTCGTGTCGACGACATGGCCGCGTGCCGCAACATTCGCTGCCGCAAGCGTTTCGATTTAACCGGGCAAACAGTCATCTTGATTTAACGCCACCGCCGCCTAAATCTCCGGATACAAATCGAAGAACGCGTCGAGCGATTGCTTGAGCGTTTTCTCGATTTCTTCTCTGCTGCCTTCGATCAAATGCATCGTAATGTGCCCGCTGCGGCCGTTTTTCAGTTGCACGGTTGCTTCGCCCACAGAATCGAGTTCCGTCGCTGGAAAAAGCCTCATGCCGTACACCAACGCCAAATCCGCCATCTGACCCTCCTTGTATCGCGTTCAGTCCAGCGTAAGCGGCGCCGCCGCGCGAGTCAAACGGGGGATTGTGTATCGAACGGCCTCCCGCCAGAATTTGACGCCACATGTCAGCAAAACCCGCGTTCAATTTCGTGCTTGCCTCGTCGTCATCTGAATTAAGTTGTGCGTCTGCCGTCAGATAAAGAATTTCCGAACGACTACGCGCCTCAGGTATTCGTGGCCACTGGCGTGCTATATCCAAAATGTCAGTTCTGGCTCGGTAGCTCGCGAAAGGACAATCCATGAAGCGAATCGCCGCAGTTCTCGCCCTCGCCGCTCTCTTCGTCGTGGCTGCAAACGCGCAGCAGGCGGATGCGCCGCCTGCGACGTCCTCGGCGCCTCGTCCAACGCGGGCGATTCCGCGGGACGCCAATACGAAACGCCCCGGGAACATCGACATTCAAGTCGGCGCGCGTGGGAAGTGGGTCGAAGTGCAGGTGTCGCGACTGAAGGCGAACGGTCACACCCAGGTCAACGTGCAGTTGAAAGATCACCAATCAATCGATGGAATCACGATCCGAATCGAGAAGGAAAGGCTTGTACTGAAGGATCGCAATCCAGGGGAAGAGAGGCTCATCGTATAGCTAACCAGACTGCGCAATTGACACAAGCGCGTCATCGGGGGCATCCTGAACGTAAAGCCGAGCATGGATAGTGAGTTCCGGTGGAGGTAGCCTCGATGAGACTTCGTTTCGTGCATATCGCCGCGTTAATCACTATTGCACTCGCGATTGCTCCCGCCCTGCGTGCACAATCCGCGAATCCCCCGGCGATGCCAGCCCAGTCTGCTGCGCCTGCAAACGCATCGCCCGCTCAACCTTCACCCACGGCAGCCTCTCCCGCGCCGGCTGCGCCCCTGCCAAAATACTTTGAAGTGCCTTCCGGGACGCGCCTTCCCCTTGTACTTCACAACGCCATATCCACGCGCAGCGCCCAGCCCGGCGATCCCGTTTATCTGGAAACGCTTTTCCCCATCGTCATCGACAGCCGCATTCTGATTCCCGCTGGCTCATACGTCAGCGGTGAAGTCACGGAAGCGAAACGTCCAGGACGTATTCACGGACGCGGCGAAATCAAAATCAAACTCGATAATTTAATTCTTCCTAATGGGTACCAGGCCAGTTTCAATGCTTCGCCGACCGATGCTGGAACGGGCGGCAACGAATCTGTTGGCAAAGAAGGCGGCATCAAGGGCGATTCAAATAAGGCCGGCGATGCCGGAACCGTTTTGGAGACAACAGCGGCTGGCGCTGGCCTTGGCGGGATTGTGGGCCAGAGCGCAAGAGGCGCGGGAATTGGCGCGGGCGCCGGTGCGGCAGCGGGCCTTCTTGCCGTGCTTCTCACGCGGGGACCCGAAGCGGAACTGCCGCGCGGCACGACTTTGGATGTCGTCATGAACCGCCCGCTTTACCTGCTTTCGAGCAAAGCGAACTTCACCAGCCCTGGGCAATCATCCACGCTTGCCGGCCCGCCCAATCGCGAACCGCAGCGCCGCGCGGGCATAATCCCTTATTAGGTTAAGCATGCCTTTGCAGCTCATGTCCGGCCAGCGTTTTCTGCTGGCTGACATGAGGCATCGAGCCATCCGCATTGGCATTTGCCGTTTGGCGGAGCGGGAATTCATCCCCGCCATTTGGGCGTCGTTTCTAGCGGGCTTCAGTCCCTGAGGCGGCTCGCGGCACCGAAGAGTGACACACGGTTGCGTCAGGCACGGTTTTTTACACTGACGCAGGAAGTGTAACCGTGCCGCTCAAAGCTCGGAAGAAAAGGGGCTTTAGCCCCTGAGGCGGGTTGTAGCTCAAATTTCGAAAATGCCGCAGTTTCCGCACTAGTGTTGTAATTCTCCTTTATCGTTAGCTTTTTGAGCAACCAGACTGACAGGTCGGTCTAGTTTAAGCCCTTTCTAAAAATGCCCTTTTTCGGCCCCTCACTCGCCGTAAACGCGTCGCGTGCCGCTGCGAATCGCAGTGGGCTGAACGGCTCGAACCACGCCGAAGGTTTCCCTGTTGCAATCCACTCGGCCAGATATTTCGCCGTCACGGGCGCGAGAAGCATCCCGTTGCGATAGTGTCCCGTCGCGATGAACAGTCCTTCGACGTTCGTGGGCCCAATAATCGGCAAATGATCGGGCGAGTCAGGCCGCACGCCGGCCCAAGTCTCTAGAATCGGCGCTCTCGCCAGACCGGGAGCCATCGTCAACGCTGCGCCGAGAATTTTTTGCACGCCGGCGACAGTCGTATGTTTTTCGGCTGTGCCGCTTTCGAGCGTGCTGCCGACAACGGTGCGCCCATCCTCGCGCGGAGCCATGTAACCGAGACTGGAGCGAAGAATTGTTCGCGGCGCGCCGGAAACTTTGCCGAGCGCAACCATCTGTCCGCGAACTGGAGTCGTGGGCGCATAGGATTCCACGCCTCCGATTTCCCCGGAACGCCATCCAGCGGCGATCACGACATTGCGCGCCGTAATTTTTTCCCTTGCGCGACCTGCAAGTTTCCCCGCGCGATGTCTCTGTGCCTCGGCCACACGCACTCCGCTGCAGCGGCCTTGTTCGACTAGGATGGAAATCACATCGCTGTTGCCGCGCATTTCCACGCCGACCTTCAACGCTGCGGCAATCGCCACGTGCGTGATCACGCGCGGGTCGAGGTATGCTTCGTCTCGAATCCACAGCGTCGCGCGCGTCGCAGAGCCGATCGCAGGCTCGCGGAGTTTGGCCTCAGTCAGTGTAATTGCTTCGGCGTTAACACCGTGGCTCTGAATTTCCTTCAGCCTGCGATCGCACTCCGTTTCGCTGTCCGGATCAAAAAATAATTCCATGGCGCCGTTGGGATGGAAGCCGGCGGATTCTCCGGAGGCCTTTTCAATCGCAGCCGCAAATTCAGGATAGAGACGGTAACTCTCGCATCCGAGCGCGGCGATGCCGAGTGATTCGTGGTCTGGCGCAGGAGAAATTGTACCCGCTGCCGCCCAGGACGCCTCGCGCCCCGGCTCTTGACGATCCAGCACGAGCACGGATTGTCCTCGCCGGAGCAGCTCAAACGCGAGCGACACTCCGATAATTCCGCCGCCAACGACGACAGTGTCGTACGTCTTCATGGTGAAATCTTACCAATTATTCGAGCCGAGGGATGCCGAACTAAAGCGTTTTGACCAGTTCGATGGAGAGAAGATAAGCCTTCTGCGACAGGTTTTTTGCGCGTGACCAGTCGGATGTGCGAATTGCATCCTGGGCCTGTTCCAGGAAGCCGCGAATTTTGTCGACCATATCGTGCTGGCTCGTATTGAGTTCGCGTCCGTCGGCGCGATGTAAATTTTGTTGCGCTGTCGTCACGTACTGCTGTGTTTGCTTCGTCAGCTCCACTTGATCTGACGGCGATATTTGTGGCGAGATTTCCGGTGCGGGCGGCCGTTCAGGTTCAGGCGCTGCGGTTGTCGGTCGTTTCAGTGTATTGGGTTTCGGCGTCAAAGCCGGAGAAAGGGTCGTAGGCTCCGGATTTTTTGGCGCGGGCATGGTCGGCGCGGGAATGGAATCCGGCGACTTAGTCGTCCCCGGCGTCGAAATTGGAGCTGGCGGCTGAGGCGGCACAGTCACTGGCGCCGCCGCGCGTACCTTGTGGCCCATGCAGCCGCAAGTGAACAGCGTGAGGCTTGCAGCTACCACCCACGTCAAGAGTGCGGTATTCCGCGACGCAATCGCGGGCCGGTTCGAAACGCGGTTTGGGGCTGGGTGGCTCATTTGCGACTATGTCTGCCGCGCAAACGGCTGGCCGTAGTCTCTTAAATTAGATGCGGGCACGCTGGTGACGCGCGTCAGCGGCAGCTCGATTCGAAAGGTGGTGCCGCGCCCGGCCTCTGTCTCAAATTCTATCGAACCGTTGTGCAGTTGCACAAATCGGAATGTATTCGCAAGGCCAAGTCCGGTTCCGCCCTTTCGGGTGGTGAAAAAAAGCTGAAAGATTTTCCCACGATTTTCGGGCGCAATACCGGGTCCCGTATCGCCCACGCGAATTTCCGCCATGTCACCGACGCGGTCCAGAGTCAGGGTTAGTTGCCCTCCCCCCGTCATGCACTCGCACGCGTTCAGCACCAGGTTGAGAATCGACTGCTCCATCAGCCTCTTATCCACTTCAATCATGGGAAATGACACAGGGATCTCTTTCACCAGAGTTACGCCTGCCCGCGTGATACCAGGGTTGGCGCTGGCGAGAACGCTCTCGATCAGTTCGGGCAGATTTACCTCCTCGCGTTCCAATTCGACGGGACGGCTGAATTCCAAGAACGTTTTCACCACGCGGTCAAGACGATCAATCTCGGTGTCCAGCATTTTCGCGGCCTGTTGCGTCTCGGGATCGATCGGCAGATTGGCCTTCAGAACCTCCAGCCACACGCGCATCGAGTTGAGCGGATTTTTCACTTCGTGCGCAACGCCCGCCGTGACGCGCCCCAGGGCCGCGAGCCTTTCCGACACTTGCAATTGCGAACCGAGCCGCTCGAGCGATTCCAGGTCGCGCAGCGAGACGAGCATTCCCATGCGCGCGCCGTCTTCCTGGATGGTCTGAATGCTCGCTCCCACCCGCCGCGTCCCGTGTTCGCCCGCGATATCCACTTCTACCGGTTCCACTCCATCGGTCGCGACCTCGCCGTTCCGGCCAATATGCAAAGCAAGCGCGAGCGGGTGGCCCGGCGGGAATATCTCCTCGATCTTGCGGCCAAGCAAATTTTCCAAATCCACATCAATGAATTTTTCCGCCGATGGGCTTACGAGCACCGCGCGCCCCTCGGCATTGAACAGCAGCAGGCCGTCCTCGAGACCGGCCATGATCTGATTCATGTTTTCGCGCAATGTGCTGAAAATCTCGCGGACATCGCGCAGTTGTTGCCCGATGCGGCTGATCTTGTTCGACACCTGCCCGAGTTCGCCCGCTTGTGTCACTGGTTCCAGATCAAATTCGCCTGCAGAGATGCGGTCCAATTGCGCCGAAATGCGCGACAAGGGCGCCAGAGCGACTTGGCTGACGAATGCAGCAAACAGAGTCGAAAGCAACACGGCGGCCAGCGCCAGCCATGCCGCCGAATGCAGTCCCGGCCAAATTTCGTCGCGCAGCAGAGCCGAAGCGAGAGCCACGTGAACATTCCCGAAGGGCTGGTTGTCGGTGGTCACAAACGGCTGAGTCAATTCATACACGTGCGGCGGGCCGTTCAGAATCCGCAGTTGATTCAAGAAACTCGCGTGCACGAGTTGCGAAAGATCGCGGCGCTGCGGAACGATCTTGCCGGCCAGCGAAGCATCGCTGGAGATCAGAGCCGTCCCATTCGCATCGCTTATCGTGATTTCGTAAATCGTCGGCGAGAAGCTCATGTCCGATTCGATCAGCGCCGATAAGCCCCGATTTTGTTCCAGCGTCCGCTGGATATAGTCATGAATATCGTCCGAACTCGAAGATCTCGGGGCCGATCCGTTTTCCGCTGCTTCGCGCAGGGCGTCCTGCGCCGACGCGAACACCTGTTGCAGCACAAATTGCGCTCGCTCATTCGCCTGCGTGATCACCTGCCGTGTGAGCCGCACGACGTATAAGCCGGAGACCAGCGCGACGACTATAAGAACCAAAAGCGCGGTCGCCAGCGTGAACTTATTTTTCAGACTTAGCGACATTGTGGCGTAAGGCTTCGTACTCCTTAAGCTTGTTGTGAAGTGTTTTCAAGCTGATGCCCAGAAGCTCTGCGGCGCGCGTCTTGTTCTGATTCGTTGCGGCCAGCGTTTGGATAATCAGCTCGCGTTCCGCCGCTTCCACCGTAGTGCCGGGTGGAAAGCGCAAGCCGGAAAGTTCGCTCGATTGCGCCACGGGTCCGCGCGCGAAATCATCAGGCAAGTGCTGGCGGCCAATCGGGCCGTGCTCGCACGCGATGGCCGCGCGTTCCAAAACGTTGCGCAGCTCGCGCACGTTCCCCGGCCACGGGTACGCCTTGAATAATTCCATCACTTCCGTATTCACGCCCGGTGCGTTCCGCCCGTGCTTGTGATTGATGTCCGCGAGCAATTGTTCGGTGAGGGGCCCCAGATCATCTTTGTGCTCGCGCAACGGCGGCAGATGAATGTGAAAAACGTTGAGACGAAAAAAAAGGTCCTGACGCAGCAGCCCTTGCGCCACAGCCTGCTGCGGATCTTTATTCGTCGCCGCCAGCACGCGAACATCCACCGGCGTCTCCACTTTGCTGCCTATCCTTCGGACTTTGTGGTCTTCCAACACGCGCAGCAGTTTGGCTTGCGTTTGCGCAGGCATTTCGCCGATTTCATCGAGAAGCAGCGTTCCGCCATCCGCCAACTCAAAGCAGCCAAGTCTCCGTTCCGCCGCGCCGGTGAACGCCCCTTTCTCGTGGCCAAAAATTTCGCTTTCCATCAGCGATTCGGGAATCGCGGAGCAATTGATGGCCACGAACGGCTGATTGGCGCGCGGCGACAGTGCATGGATTGTGCGCGCCACCACTTCCTTGCCTGAGCCGGTTTCACCCGTGATGAGCACCGACGCCGTCGATGGCGCGGCTGTTTCCACCTGCCGCATCACTTCCACCATGGTTTTCGACGCGCCAACCAATTCGCCCAAGCGCCCCGCGTCTCGCAACTGGCGTGTGAGCGCCGCAACTTGCCTCCGGTCGCGCGCCTTGCCCATAGCGCGTTCGAGCAGCGAACGTAGCACGGGAGGCTTCAGAGGTTTTTCGATATACCAAAATGCTCCCGCCTCGATCGCTTGCACAGCACGCTCATCGGTGCCGCGCCCAGTAATGATGATTACAGGCGTTTCCGGCGCGTGCTCATGTAGTTCGGCGAGCAATTCCAGGCCGTTCATACCGGGCAGTTCGACGTCCGCCAACACGACAGCGGGCTGGAATTCGGAAAACTTCGCCAGACCGTCCTCGGCGCTGCCGACTCCGAGGATTTGGCAGCCCCATTTATGCAGTAGGGCTTCGTAGCCCTTGCGGGCATTCTCCTCGTCCTCGACGATTAGGATACGCTGCGAAAATGGAGCGTGACTTGCCATCAAGAAATTTAATCTACAGTAAGGATGCTGGAAAGCCAAGCGATGGAAAGCCAAACGGGCGGTGCCGCCTTGACCAAGGTCATCGTGGCCGGTTTAGGCTCCCAGTTGGGTAGGGTGCTCGTTCGCGCATTGTATGCGATCTCTGTTTCGGCACTTTTGCGTCTGGTGGAAATTTCTGCTCTGTTAATCGATTCCACAAAATGCTTTATCCTACTCAAGGAGAAGAGTTTAGTTAAGGCTTATTCTGGAACTGCAATTGCGGTCCAAATACTTGGAGGTGTCATTTGAAAAACCGGAATTATTCATTACTCGTTTTTGCTCTGATTATCGCGGCGGCTCTATACCTGCCTGGCTGCTCCGGCAATGGAAGCAACGCCAACAGCACAAACGGAGGCCAACCCGATTCTCCGAGTGCAGGAAGCTCTTCAGTCGAAGCTCCCCAGCCAGTGACCATTCCCGCCGGAACCGAGTTGCACGTGATTCTCGGCACCACAATCGACAGCGCGAGGAGCCAGGCAGGAGATTCGTTTGAAGGAACACTTTCGCAGCCTATTCTCGTCGGCGGCAGCGCGGTCGTGCCTCGCGACGCGCGCGTGCGGGGAACTGTGGTCGAAGCGCGTTCATCGGGGCGTTTATCCAAGCCCGCCTTTCTTAGCGTCGCCATCACGGGAGTTCAGACAGGTGGCTTGTGGGTTGACGTCCATACGCATCCGGTCACATTGGAAGGCAAGTCCCACAAGAAGCGCGACGTCGTCGCCATCGGCGGCGGCTCGGCGCTCGGGGCGTTGATCGGCGGAATCGCAGGCGGCGGCAAGGGCGCGGCCATAGGCGCAGGAGCCGGCGCTGGCGCTGGCACGGCGGGTGCAGCCTTGACCGGTAAGAAAGAGATATCCCTGCCCGCTGAGTCACGTTTGATATTTCGTCTAAGCCGATCTGCGACCGTCAGGGTCAGATAGCCTCCGATTGCGTCCTCGGCGGAAAATTTGCGTCGAGGACGCAATTTTCAGTTCAGTCTGCGGGACTTTCGTTTTTCCTCCGAGGGCGTTTCCCTTTCCGGTGATCAAGGTTGTCCCATTTTGGCATGCGCCTAAGGACAAATATAGTTACTTGATTGCTTTATTACTATGGGATAGCATCCAGTCCCAACATGGGATTATCTTCCTCTAATCAATTCAGATCTGGAAGCCGCAAGTCCAGCGACTATAACTATTTGCGCAGCTCTCCGCATGTGGTTCCTTGCGTGCTCCAAGAAAGGATATCGGCCCGCAATGGGAAATCATAGGTCGCGCGGGTTGTGAGGCATGAATGACAACGGAGCTTGGGACGCTGGAAACATTTAAGAACCAGCGAACGGCGATTGCCACGGTTTTAATCGTGGACGACGAAGAATCAACTCTTCGAATTTGCGGCGATATTGCGGTCGAATCCGGCCTCCGAGTCCGCACGGCCAGCTCCACGGAGCAAGCGCTCGAAGAACTCGATCAGTATCCCGTCGATATTGCCATCACGGACCTCAAGGTGCCGCAGCTCGGTGGCCTCGAGTTATTGCGGCGTATACGCGAGCACTATCCACACGTCTCCGTTCTCGTTCTCACCCAATACGGCACAATACAGACAGCGGTCGAAGCCACGCGTTTGGGCGCAACCGACTACGTCACGAAGCCATTTCACATTGACGAGCTTCGCCGCAAGCTCCAGCGGCTGATTCGCGAACAGGAGCTCGATCAGGAAAATCGCGTCCTTCGCGAGCAGCTTCGCACGCGGCCCGGTTACGGCGAGTTGATCGGCGTCTCCGCCAAAATGCAACGCGTTTATAAGCTGATTGAGAAGGTCAGCCAGCACAATTATCCCGTGCTGATTCTCGGCGAGAGCGGCACGGGCAAGGAACTCGTGGCCCGCTCGATTCATTTCTCCGGAGCGCGCCGCCAGAAGCCATTTGTTCCCGTGGACTGCGCGGCGTTGGTTCCCACGCTGATTGAGTCGGAGCTTTTTGGTTATGCCAAGGGAGCTTTTACCGGCGCGATACACACCAAGCAGGGCTTGATCGAAAGCGCCGACGGCGGCACGCTGTTTCTTGACGAAATCGGCAATCTTCCTGT
>DASYYR010000048.1:0-49680 GCA_035933575.1 Candidatus Acidiferrales bacterium
GGCCTCCGTGGGTGAGGCGTCGACCGAAACCAAGGAAGTCAGCTCCCGTGGGATTTATTTTTTTCTGCCAAAGGATTTGAAGAATGGCGCCCCGCTGGAAATCGTCATGACTCTGCCGCATGAGGTGACGCTGGCCGGTCCAGTGAAGGTGCGCTGCTTGGGCCACGTGGTGCGCACCGATTTAGCCCGTCCGCAGGATATTGGGGTGGCGGCGGCAATCGAGCGCTACGAATTTCTTCGCGATGGCGAAGGCCCACTGTAAAGAGTTCTTGCCCAGTCTTTTCGGAGATGGGTGGGAAAACGCTGGCGGGTGAGGGTCCCTCAGCCACATCCGCCGGCTATTTTTTTCAGCTATTAGTCCTACACGCCGCATTATTCCTGAAGATAACGCATTCGATCTGACCCGGATTATCCACGCCTCTGACTTCCTTTATGGACTAGGGTTGTCCGCGAACTTATACTGCCTGCGTGATTTCTGAATCCACTCTCCTGGGAGCATTGCGCCGGTATTGGGGCTTCGATTCGTTTCGCCCGCTGCAAAAGAGCATTGTGCGCAGTCTGGTGGAAGGACGCGATACCTGCGTGGTGATGCCCACGGGCGGCGGCAAATCGCTGTGTTATCAGCTTCCGGCGGCGCTACTCGCGAGACAAACGGCGATTGTGATTTCACCGTTGATCGCGTTGATGCACGACCAGGTGGCGCAGCTCGGACAAATGGGAATTTCCGCGGCGCTGCTGAACAGTTCTCTGAAGGCAAATGAGCAATCGCGGATTATGCGCGACGCGAGCGAGGGCGCGTACCGACTGCTGTATCTTTCGCCGGAGCGGCTGGCGAGGGCGGATACGGCTGCATGGCTCAAGAGCATCCCGATTTCATTTTTCGCCATTGACGAGGCGCATTGCATTTCAGAATGGGGGCACGAATTTCGCCCGGAATACCGCCAGTTGAGTTCCCTGCGCGCCCATTTCCCGGACCGTCCCATCGCCGCATTCACGGCGAGCGCGACGCAACGCGTTCGCCACGACATTGTCGAGCAGCTCCGTCTGCGCAATGCGCACAAGTGCATCGCCAGTTTTCATCGGCCGAACTTGCGATATGTGGTAAAGCAGTGCGATGCACGCACGCAAAGCAGTCTGCTTGAGAGAGCGCTAAGGAGCTATGCGGAGCGCAACGTGATCGTGTATGTGCCGACGATTGCGAGAGTCGAAGAGACGGTAGATTTTCTGGAAGAGCGGGGAATTGACGCGATCGGTTATCACGGGAAGATGGGCGCGGACATTCGGAGGCGGAATCAGGAGCGGTGGATGTCTGACGAGGTCCGCGTTCTGGTGGGCACGTTGGCCTTCGGTTTGGGCATCAACAAGGCGGCCGTGCGCGCGGTGATTCATCTGGCGCTGCCAAAATCGATCGAGCAATTCTATCAAGAGGCAGGCCGCGGGGGTCGTGACGGGCTACCCGCGGATTGCGTGCTGCTTTGGCAAAAACGCGACGCGGCCCTGCTGAGTTACTTCATCGGGCAAATCGACGACGCGGCGGAGAAAAAACGCGCGTGGGAGCGATACGACGAAATTCGCAGTTTTGTGGACTCGAAAATGTGCCGCCATCTGCAGATATGCACACACTTTGGGGAGAATCCGAAGTGGAAGTCGTGCGGGGCCTGCGATGTGTGCGGCTCCGAACCGGATTGGCTAACACTTCGGCCGAAGGCGCAGCCTGCCGTCCCGCGCACGAAGGCGGCGCCTGGCGTGCGGCAGAAAGCGCAGAGAACATCCCAATCGCCCGGCAAGGGAGAAGCAGCGTCCGCTGATGAGGCAGAGTTGCGCGAAATTCTGCGTGAATGGCGCAGAGTTACGGCGAAGCAACAAGGGGTGCCGGCTTTTGTTGTGATGCATGACACTTCGCTCGATGAGCTTTGCCGAGTGCGGCCGCGTTCGCTTTCGGAGCTTTTGCGCGTTCACGGATTCGGGGAGCGGAAGGTGGAGCTATACGGCGAGCAGATCGTTGCCGTAGTGGCCCGATTTCGCGACGTGACAAATACACGCCGGCTGCTGATTTGAGAAATCCTCAGGTCAGTCCCGGCATGCAGCGCCGGGACGGGACCTGAGCTACAGAAACTGAGCCCCACCCGGCCCGGCTCGTCATCGAAAAAAATGAAATGATGCAGGCCTTTCACGGTCACAAATAATCAAACTGTGGTCGGGGCGTGGAGATTTGAACTCCAGACCTCCTGCGCCCAAGGCAGTTGCAAAAAATCTATCTTGTTGGTCCGTCCGGCTTTGTTCTGCGTCATGGTACACGGTTTTGGATTTAATTTGGCAGCATTTGGACCCAAGTTGGACCCAACTTGTTGAGGTGACCACCTGGAGTGGCACAATTTTGCTTGGGCACAGTTTCCGCGTCCTCCCAAATTCCGGGTCGTACGCGCGACAGGGGTGGCCGAAGACTTTCGGCGTCGCCTTGTCCGCAGGAAGAATCCGGCGAGAAACTCCTCTCTCCTTCAAAGAGGCTTTGCTTAAGGGAAAAAGTGAAAAAAAATCTTCGGAAAGCAGATGCAGATTGATTCAGCGACGGCTCCAGGTGTGGGGCCTCTACCGATCCGTGTGTACCGATTTTCTCTTCACCGCGCCCGTCGCCCACTTCCTCCACACCGCGGGATCCTTCAGCATTTCCATGTAGACACCGCCCACAACGGGGCGGGCCTGAAAACCTGTTTGTGTTCCGTCAACGGTCCAATACCAATCGCTTAACGGAACGCGGATCGGGGTGCGTTGCGCGAAGTTGTACACGCCAGAGAATAAGTCGCTGAACTGGGTTTTCGACGTTGCCAGCGCCGCAGACCATGATTCCCAGTCGAGTTTGGTAAAGTCCGCCCGGTTGTCCAGCGGGAAACCAAAAGCAGTGAAACTGCTTTTATAGTAATTCAGTTCATTTCGCGCGAGGCTCGCGGGAAATAAGTGCAGTTCGAGAACGCGGTCCCATACTAGGTTGTATTTCTGACTCCAGCTACCCGGCCGGTCGAAGGTCAGTCGAGTGTGGCCGTGGTCGCCAGCCATCTGCATCCACTTGGCCGCGTCCTGTTCCGCAGTCTCGCGGAAGCTCTCGCTCACGGATGCCTTGCCCAGCATCCGGGCCAGCATCGCGTAGCTACCCAGCGCCTCGATGGCTTTCAGGGAAAGATTCGCGTTGTGACTGAGCAAGCCCGTAAAGTCATCCGTAGAAAGCTGATCGCCTGGATCGAACCCGTTCGCCTTTAAGTAATCCGCCCATTTTGTAAGCACCGGCCAGTAGCGAGCTGCGAACTCCGCGTTGCCTTCCGCCCTGGCAATTCCGGCGACCATCAAGAGCATGTTGCCCGATTCCTCGACGGGCATGCTTTCCATCCGTTCGGGCTTGCGGCCGTTGTCCAAGGGATAAGTTCCCAGATCGTGCGGTGCATAGGAATACGGCCACTGGCCGGAGTTGGCATAATCGAGCAGCGGAATCAGAGAGTCCTCGAGAAGCTTGGGGTTGAGCAGCAAGAGGAGCGGAGACTCGGGATAAATCACGTCCGCAGTCTGCGCGCAACCGCAACTGGAGATTTCCTTCAAGAACATCAGAGGCTCGCCGCTTGGCCCAATGGCCAACGTGTTTGCCGCGAAGGCTTGACGATAAGCGAGGGCGGAAACCTCTGCGTAACGCTCGCCTCCCACGCGCGCAAGATCGGCCATGAGTTCTTTATCGAACTGCTGGCTGCGCGCGCTCAGCGAAGAATAATCACGCTCGGCGCCTTGGAGCAATTGGTTGATCGAAACTCCGTTATGCTGCCAGAAAGGCTGAAGCCGTTTTCCAAAATATTCGACGGGATTGATTTCGTCGTAAGCCAGTAGAATATGTCGCGAGACAGGTTCGGTCCCCACAGCGCCCAGAGGGAAGGCAAACGCTATCACGGGCCCGTGATCGTCGGCGGCACGCGGCATACGCGTGTCCATTGGGGAGGTCAGCTTCCCGTGGGAAATGAACTCTCGGATAGCAGTTTCCCCAAGCGCCACCGTATCCTCAGGTGACTCATCGACGGGAGCGGCGACGTAAAGATAGCCCCAGTCGATGCGAACAGAATCTCCAGCCCGGCCGAGAATCGGTTGCGCCGAAGTCCCCATCCGCAGCGCGCTGAGCCCCCGGATGTTTTCACTTTCCCAGGTCACGGCCTCGTCCGGCGTGTTCACCACAAGTTCGGCGCTGTTGTCGAAGTAAATCTCCACTTGGTGATGTTTTCCATCCAGAGAGTGAACCTCCCAGGTCAGGTAAGTCACCGGGCGGCTGAGAACATCGATTTGCCGCGGTAGGTCAGGAGTAAGAAATGTGACACGAACGGCAATATTTTCGGCTTGAAAATCGTAAATCGTTCGCGTTGGCAACACCCGCAGGCTTAGCTGGCGCGCCGGAGTCACCTCTCTAGGCTCATCGCCCATGATGCGATAAGCCTTGCCGTCGACTCGAATAATGCTTTGCATCGTCATGCGCGCGCCAGTCCAATGCCGCGTCGCGTCATAGTTCAAATGGTCCGCAAATGACCAGATGCTGAAGTAAGGGTCCACGACCACTAGCGGTACGGCAGGAGGCCGAAACGCAGATCGAGGTCCTTCGCCCTTCGCGGCCATCGGAGATACTAGAAGTAACAGGACGAGCCATTTGGTTTTCATGGATGCGCCTTCCCGTCCGCGGTATTCGTTCCCGATTCGTAAAGCAGATTCCAGAGAACGAGCATTCTAGTACATCGCGTGCTATTGGTGCTGACTGGACTACGCGTCGGAGAGTTGCTTGCGCTTCGCTGGAGCAACCCAAGACGAAACGCAGTGCGCGAACTATTCCGATTGGAACGGAGACAGCGGAAATCTTTGCTGCCATCCGTCCCACCGTTGTTGATGCAAGAGCCCTGGTATTTGCCACAGGCGAGGGATTGCCGCTGGAACGATGGAATCTCTTGCGTAAGCATCTGAAGCCTGCCGCAACGAAGCTAGGGCTTCCGGGTGTCACGTGGCATCTTCTGAGACATAGCCACGCGACGATGCTGGATTCCGTGGGTACGCCAATAGGGACGATGCAATCGCTCCTGGGCCATTCCACGCCGGATATCACGCGCGAGATTTATTTGCACGCGATTCCGGAAGAACAGCGTCGCGCAGTAGAGAGCGTCGAGAGGCTTCTATTTGGACCCAAATGGACCCAAGTTCAGGCTCCGGCGCGACCAGCATCAGCAAAAGTGAATTGAAAAATCAGGAGTTAGTGGTCGGGGCGTGGAGATTTGAACTCCAGACCTCCTGCGCCCAAGGCAGGCGCGCTACCAGGCTGCGCTACGCCCCGACAAAGCGAGCTTTGATTCTAGCGTACATTGCAAGTCGAGTTCTATCCCTGATGAGTGGGCTGTGCCGCAACTGCGCCAAGATTGCTTCGGCGTTGGGCCATTTCTTACAGTCGAGTCGCGCTTCTCGTCACGCAAGGGGAGAGAATTTCAGCGAAGTTGTCTAGACGGTTTTATCCTTCGAATAGCAGATCCGTTCCAAATTGCATTCGATGCAGCGGGGCCTTCGCGCCTGGCAAACGCGCCGTCCATGCCAGATGATTTGGTGCGAAAACAGAATCCAGCGGTCCTGCGGAATCACTTTCATAAGATCCTGTTCGATTTTCTTAGGGTCCGTATTCTTCGTCAGGTCGAGCCTCGCCGATACGCGTTGCACGTGCGTATCGACCACCAAACCCGACGCGATGCCGTAGGCGGTACCCAGCACAACGTTCGCGGTTTTGCGTGCTACGCCAGGAAGCGTTAACAATTCATCCATCGTTCGCGGCACATTACCGCCGAATTCCTCGATGATGCGCTTGCTCGCGCCCATGATGGACTTCGTCTTGTTCCGGAAAAACCCCGTGGGCCGGATGTCCTGCTCCAATTCCCGTGGATTTGCGTATGCGAAATCCTTCGGGGCCGGATATTTCGGGAAAAGCGATTGCGTGACGATATTGACGCGTTCGTCGGTGCATTGAGCCGACAGAATCGTAGAGATAAGCAGTTGAAACGGATTCGCGTGCCGCAGGGCGCAAGTCGCGGCGGGATACGCTTCATCAAGTTTTGAGAGTATCGCACGAACGCGCTTTGGGTCTGTTCCTCGCGGCGCGTCTCTGCGGGCCGGTTTCCTCTTCGCGCGCGTGTGTTCTTTACTTTTTTTCGACATTCTCATTATCTGGATCGCGGCGAAGAAATATACCACATGGCGCGTAACTCGGTGTCGCGCTCGGTTGTGCGGCGATTGGAACTCGCTCGAGCCGCATCCAAAGCGAGCCCAAAGAGTTCGCGAAACACGTTCGCGCACGCAATCGAAAATGCTACCGACGTCTTGACTCGCGACGCTCCTCACCATAAAGTGTTATTTGCAGTGTGATCAATCGCGGCCGAAGCCTCTCGTGCTACTTCACGTACTTGGTCTTCACGCGAGGTCTTCTGGCAACTTTGCAACAGACGTGGCGATAGCACTTCATTCCCCAGCATTGCGCCCGTAGCTCAGCTGGATAGAGCGTCTGGCTACGAACCAGAAGGTCGGGAGTTCGAATCTCTCCGGGCGCACCACTTAAATAGCTGGCACTCCAACGAGTTCCGAATCTCGCGTTTCTGATTCCTTCTCCGACTTGGGAACATTCGGGAACAGAACCACGGTTTCGAGTCTTTTCATGGCATCCCTCTGCTGTCCGGGAAGCACATGCGTGTACCCGAGCGTCGTCTGTAAATCGGAATGCCCCAGGATCGCTTGTGCCACGCGAAGCGGCTCGTGCTCGTGCAATAGAGTCGCGCTCGTATGACGCAAATCGTGCCAGCCCACCTTCGGAAGCCCGAACCTTTCACAAGTCGGGTGGATTATCCGCTTGAGAATATTCTCGGGGCGTAATGCAGTTCCTTTTTGACTGGCAAAAATCAAATCACTCGCAGTCGCATTCTTTGCACGCAGACGAAGAAAGATCGCTTCGAGAGCTTCGCCCAACGCGATTTTGCGAACGCTACTGCGCGTCTTTGGCACGCTAAACTGACCCTCGTACACGGCTTCGCGCACGCTGATCAGTTTTCGTTCGAAATCTACCGTACCCCAACGCAGCGCGAATAGCTCTCCCCGGCGTAATCCGGTTAAGACAGCAATTAAAACCATGCTCTTGCATGGCTCGGGCAATGCATCGGTCAAAAGGCGGATTTGTTCCGGGCTTAGAGCAGTTCGTTCTTGTTGGACATACTGTGCAGATATTCGAACGCGAGTCGCCGGGTTTTCTTGGACATATCCCCATTCCATCGCCGTGGTGAAAACCTTGCTAATGAGGTTTTTCGCCAAGCTAACGGATTTGGGAGCTAGCTTTTGGCCTAGCTGCGCCACAAATGCCTGTACCATTTGGCGATTGATTTCTGTGAGGTTGTAATCGCCAAAATAAGGAAACAGATATTTGCGGAACAAGTACGCATACCCTCGACTCGTAGACTTTTTGAAGGTGGGGAAGAGACTTGGCTGCAACTGTGTTTCGACGAACTGACGAAAAGTCAGAGTCGTTTTGGGACGATAGTTTCCCTGATTTATCGGCCTCAGCTGAGACTCCACGAGCCGCTGTGCAATGCGCCGGGTAGGAATTTCCGCAAGCGATCCCAAGATTAGGGACCGATTGACCCTTGCGATTTGTCCATCTGGTAGCATCACGTCCTCACGGTAGCGGAGCACCCAAACCCTTCGTTTCTTGCCACGAATAAAAAGACACCCTTGCTGGTATCTTCGACGAGCCACTGCGGACGCTCCTTTCTCCGTGGCTCGTCTTGCCCTTTGTTCGGGCGACAGTTTACGGGTTGTTTCTCCTATCGGCAAGGGTTTACCTCATGCGGGCTTAATCGGGTCCTGAGACTGCCCCGGTTGTGGTCCGCGATTCTCTTGGTTGTGCAAGTGCCAAATCAGGAGACCGGCCAAGACCACGACGAAAACGATCCCAAGTGCTCCAAGGACTGTGATTCCCATTTCCTCTTTCATTCCTTTTCCTCCCAAGAAACGAGTGCTCCACAACTATTCAGCGGGCAGAGAAACCCCTTCAAACTCCCGTCGAACCCGCTTGTCTTTATTAGTCTTCGCTCAATCCAGAACTTGAAGCCGCATTTCGCGCAAGTCAGACGGTAGCGAAGCTCCATTTCCCTGAGTCGCGTCGGCAACCCGTCACGCTCGCCTTGTTCGATCAGGCGGTTGAATTCTGCGATCCCAGCGGGGCCGCGAACGAAAAGCTGAATGCCGCACGGATCGCACGTTATGTACGGCTTGTCTTTCTTCGTCAGCCGGACCTGACGAACGCCCGTGCAAACCGGGCATGGAAACTTGAACTTTGTGGTTGTTGCCATTTCGTCGTGCCTCTCACAGATTGCTCTTTTGGCTTCTGATAACATTCTGCCGATGTACAGAATAATCCATGTTCTTGGGAATACGAGCTTTGCGAGGACGCTGAGGCGAAAGCTCAGAAATGAATTAACGCAGAAGTCTGGCGTTTTTCTCTGGAATTAACGTAAAATTCGGTGATCCGTTTCGGGGAGTTAACGCAGATATGCACAAACTCAAAAAGAGCAGGCGAACGCGACAAAAAGGGCTTGACAGGCCCTCCAAAAAGAAGCTCTCAAAGCCAACAAGAAGAGCGGAATACGACGGGAGCGACGACTCTCTCAATTCCGCTCTGACAGAAGAAGATGGGCCGCTTTCCACTCAAGATTCCGATAATCTGGTGGATGAGCTGCTGAACGTGGCTGAAGAAAAACCTAAGCGAGGCCGCCGCACAACAGCCGACAATTTTCTTCTAGGCGCTCGCAATAGCTGGCTCTATTTCTTCGAGGGATTCTGGCACGATATCGGGTGGTCTCTGCTTCAAGTTCGGGAGCGCGGAAACAGCAGCATCGACGAAATTCGAAGCGTATTTGAGCCTGTCAGGGCGAAGGGCAACGGCCAATTGGCTAATTGCTTCCTGCGCGGTTCGCCACAATCCAGTGAAGGTGAGGAACGGCGATCAAACAGAAAAAGGCTTTCTGGTCTTCACATCGAAATCCAGCGAATGCAGGGCGAGCGCCAGGAGCTTGAGACTAATTGCGGATATGCTGAAACCGCACTGAAAGACGTGCATGAACAATATCGGGACGCAATTGAGGCAGAATTGGAAGAGAAAGGGCGGCGCTTGTTGGAATTGACCCAGAAGTTGCAGAGTGCAGAAGATGAAAGCAAGCATCTGGAAGAGACCATTTGCAACCAAGAAAGCTATTTCTATTGTTCGCAAGTGCTCGATTTCCTTTACAAGGGAAAATACGCTGTAAAGCCGCTACCGCTCGCGAATTCTTTGGCAGGTCTGCCGGGAATAGGCTGGAGGCAATCGCTCGCTCGATGTTCGAAGATGCCTAGAGGCTCTTCTCACGTGCAATATCCCTACGGTATCTGGGAGGCTATTTTGAAGATATGGAAATGCCATTCCACAAACCCGCAGCTTTCAGTGATTGATTTATTCCGAGCGAAAATTCCTAAATTATTGAAGAAAAACGGAGAAGCGCGCACTTATCTTTCTGAGGGATGGCGCGATCTGCGCATGGCAATCGAGCAGTGTTCTAAGGAAGCGTGTAGCGACGGTTTTATGCCTTATGCGATTACCGGAGCATTTGTGAGGAATCGATCACGTCCTAAGAGCCACGCTGAACAGATTTTGGAGCAGCGCGAAAAGCTTACGTAACGTAACGTTCGTAACGTTAACGTTGCCGCGTAATCGAAGCACTCGATTTCGAGCGGAATACTCGAATTACATCTTCAAATTGCATATAATCGGCGCGATTCCGATACAGTTACGTCTTGCATTTATAAATTGAGGCTCAGGAATGGCTCGCGGAAAACAAACAAAAAAGAAGGAAAACAGTAAAAATGGAGCGAATCTAGGTTTTGAGCCGCAAATGTGGCAAGCAGCCGATAAGCTGCGCGGCAACATGGACGCGGCGGATTATAAAAACGTCGTTCTTGGCCTTATTTTTCTGAAATACATCTCCGATGCTTTTCAAGAGCATTACGAAAAGCTAAAAAGCGAACTGCACGCCAATCCCGAAGATCGCGACGAATACGCGGGCGAGAATATCTTCTGGGTACCAAAAGCCGCACGCTGGCCCCGTCTGCAAGCCAATGCCAAACAAACTACCATCGGCAAACTGATTGACGATGCGATGCTCGCTATCGAGAAGGAAAATCCTTCGCTCAAGGGTGTGCTGCCCACGACCTACGCCCGCGAATCCTTGGACAAGACTCGCCTGGGCGAGCTAATCGACCTGATCGGCACGATTGGGCTGGGCGACAAGGAAAGCCGCGCAAAGGACATCCTGGGCCGTGTGTACGAATACTTTCTCGGCCAGTTTGCCGCCGCTGAAGGCAAGAAGGGCGGGCAGTTTTACACCGCTCGATGCGTGGTCAAGCTGCTTGTCGAAATGATTGAACCATACAAAGGCCGCGTGTTCGATCCTTGCTGTGGCTCTGGCGGCATGTTTGTGCAAAGCGAGAAATTCGTCGAAGCGCACGGCGGACGGCGTTCGGACCTTTCTATCTACGGCCAAGAATCCAATCAGACTACTTGGCGGCTCTGCAAAATGAATCTGGCGATTCGAGGGGTGGAAGCGAAAATCGTCTGGAACAGCGAAGGCTCTTTTCAGAATGACGCACATAAGGACCTCAAAGCCGATTTCATTCTCGCGAATCCGCCATTCAACGATAGCGACTGGGGCGGCGAACGGCTGCGCGAGGATGCACGCTGGAAATACGGCGCTCCGCCCGCTGGCAATGCGAACTTCGCCTGGGTCCAACATTTCATTCACCATCTTGCGCCCAATGGACTTGCAGGATTCGTTCTCGCAAATGGTTCGATGTCTTCGAATCAATCCGGCGAAGGCGAGATTCGCAAAGGGTTAATCGAAGCCGATCTTGTGGATTGCATGATTGCGTTGCCAGGACAGCTTTTTTATACGACTCCGATTCCCGTTTGCCTCTGGTTTTTGACGCGCAACAAGAGCAATGGAAAATTCCGCGACCGCCGCAGTCAGACGCTTTTCATGGACGCCCGGAAGATGGGGCAATTGGTGGATCGTGTCCATCGCGACCTAAGCGACGAAGAAATCTCCCGAATTGCCCGCGTTTATCACGCTTGGCGCGGCGAGAAAGACGCTGGAAAATTCGCGGACGTGCCCGGCTTCTGCAAAAGCGCAACGACCGAAGAAATCGCCTCGCACGGTTACGTTCTTACGCCGGGGCGCTACGTTGGAGCCGAAGCTCAGGAAGATGACGGCGAACCATTCGAAGAAAAAATGAAACGTCTGACTCAGACGCTTTCCGCCCAGTTTCACGATGGCAAACGGCTCGAAGCAGAGATTCGCCGGAATCTTGCCAGCTTGGGTTATGCTTTAACCAAGGATTGACGCCAATGAACCCTGTGCTTACGCAACGCCGCGACGAACTTAAGGCTTTGTGCCGCCGCTTTGGTGTGCGCCGATTGGAACTTTTCGGCTCTGCCGCAGCGGGCAAGGACCGCGCCGGTGAAAGCGATCTGGATTTCCTCGTCGAATTTGGCCCATTGCCGCCCGGCGGATATGCGGACGCATACTTCGGCCTCCTCGAATCGCTGGAAACGCTCTTCGGGCGTCCTGTGGATTTGGTGGTTGCATCCGCAATCAAGAACCCGTATTTCCGCGAAGCCGTGGAACGCACCAAGGCGCTGCTTTATGCAGCTTGAAGCAAAGAAGTATCTGTACGACATTCAGCAAGCGGCGTCGCGGGTGGCAGATTTCACATCCGGGAAGCGGCTCGAAGATTATCGCGGCAACGCCATGCTCCGCGCTGCCGTCGAGCGCCAGTTCGAGATCATTGGTGAAGCCCTGGCGCAGCTTGCGCGGCTGGACGAAAGCCTTGTCGCACAAATCAGCGAGCATCGCCGCATCATCGCTTTTCGAAACATCCTGATTCACGGCTACGCGGATGTGGATGATCGCCTTGTTTGGGATGTCGTGCAAACGAAGGTTCCCGCACTCATCCGCGAGGTCGAAAAGTTGTTAGCACTCGGCGAATGAAACCTAACGGCCTCATTGCTAGGGACTGGCTCCCGGCAAAACTGGGCGACCTAATTGAAGTAAGGCATGGCTTTGCGTTTGGCGGCCAATATTTCCGAGATGAGCCGCCCGGGGACGTTCTGCTTACGCCCGGAAACTTTGCGATTGGCGGCGGATTTAAGGGCGATAAGTTGAAGTATTACGTCGGCCCTGTGCCAGAGGATTTTGTTCTCCGCGAGAGTGATCTGCTCGTCACGATGACGGACCTCAGCAAAGCAGCCGATACGCTTGGCTATCCGGCCTCCGTACCTCCGGCGCACGGCTTTCGTTTCTTGCACAACCAACGGCTCGGGAAAATCACAATTCTGAGCGATTCTCTAATTCGAAAAGACTTCCTGTACTATTTGTTGAGTTCGCGACCCTACCGCGATGAAGTGCTGGCTAGTGCCACAGGCACGACGGTCAAGCACACCTCGCCCGAGCGAATTCGCGCTTTCAACTTTTTGCTCCCACCGTTGGAAGAGCAGCGGGCGATTGCGCGGATACTCGGCGCGCTGGATGACAAGATTGAGTTGAATCGGCGGATGAATGAGACGCCGGAAGCGATGGCGCGGGCCATCTTCAAATCGTGGTTTGTGGATTTCGATCCCGTTCGCGCCAAAGCCGAAGGCCGGTCGCCCTTTGGCATGGACGCCGAAACGCCGCTCTCTTCCCCAATTCCTTCGAGGATTCCCCCCTCGGCAAAGTTCCCAAAGGCTGGAGAGCTACCACGTTACCCGAGGCTTTCGAGATCAATCCGGCGCGCTCATTACCTAGGGGCCAAAAAACGACCTACCTCGACATGCAAAATATGCCCACGCATGGTCATCGGGCGTTAGGCTGGATTCAGCGAAGTTTTGTTTCAGGCGCAAAATTCGCCAATGGCGACACGTTGCTTGCCCGGATCACACCTTGCCTTGAGAATGGCAAGACTGCGTTCGTCGATTTCCTAAAGGAAGGCGAGATCGGTTGGGGTTCAACCGAGTTTATCGTTCTCCGTCCGAGAAAACCGTTCCCTCCGGAATACGGCTATTGCCTTGCCCGCGATGAAGAGTTTCGAGACTTCGCGATTCAGAATATGACAGGTTCCAGCGGACGGCAGCGCGTGCCAACGGACTGTTTTGCTCAGTATCCCAGCGTGGTGCCTTCCGACGCTATTGCGCGACGGTTCGGCGAAATCGTGCGCCCGGTGTTTGCCAAAGCCAAAGCAAACAGTGAAGAAGCTGTCACATTAGCCGCAGTCCGAGACGCGCTGCTACCCAAGCTCGTTTCCGGCGAGCTTCGAATCGGTGGAGCGGTCAAGTCTGTCGAGGCTTCGAAATGAGGAGGGAGTCTCGATTGCTTCTGGACAAAGCCATCGATTCTCTCATTTTGAGTGTTGAGCACTTCAATCGAGCTAACGAACAGGGTCGCACGACTAGCGTTCTTATTCTCCTGGATCATGCTTTCGAGATGCTCCTAAAGGCCGCGATTCTGCATCGCGGCGGGAGAATTCGCGAGAAGCGGGCGAGAGAAACCATTGGGTTTGATGCTTGCGTTCGTCGTGCTCTCAGCGATGGCGAGATCAAGTTCCTGACGGATGAGCAGGCACTCACCCTTCAGTCAATAAATGGCCTGCGAGATGCCGCCCAGCATCATCTGATTGATATCGCGGAAGAACAGCTCTATATCCACGCACAATCAGGTGTCACGCTTTTCGGAGACATCCTGAAGAAGGTGTTTGGAGAAGAACTATCCAGCCGATTACCGGCCCGAGTACTGCCGGTTTCAACGGTCGCGCCCGTTGACCTCCAGACGCTCTTTCAAAAGGAAGCTGAAGAGATTCGCAAGCTTCTGCGGCCAGGAAAGAGGCGTATGACGGAGGCTTATGCGAGGCTTCGGCCACTCGCTATTCTCGATGCCACGATTCGAGGAGAAAAGCTTCAGCCGAGTGCGGGCGAGCTTCATGGCAAGGCAAAGGAATTGAGCGGCGGCAAGACTTGGGAAGACGTTTTTTCCGGGGCCGCATCAATCACGCTTACAAAGAATGGCGCTGGTCACGCCATTAGCCTCCGCATAACAAAAAAGGAAGGTATACCCGTCCAGCTTGTGCCCGAGGGAACCCCTGGTGCATCGGTTGTAGCCGTGAAACGCGTCAATGAACTTGGCTTTTACAATATGGGTAGAGACCAACTCGCGATGCAGCTTGGCCTCTCAGGTGTCAAGGCTTCGGCGGCAATCTGGCGCTTCGATGTACAAAAGGACCCCGAATGCTTCCTGGAAGTAAAAATAGGGAAGACGGTCTTCAAACGCTATTCGCAACGTGCCATCGAGAGAATTCGGGAAGGTCTAGCCACGAAATCAATCGAAGCGGTGTGGGCGGATTACAAGCAGATGAAGTAAGTGAAGGCGAGCCGAGAATCGTGACAACGACGTTCACTGAATCTACAGTCGAAGAAGCCGCCCTCGAAATCTTTGAGAGCCTTGGCTACGCAATTCTCCACGGACCGAACATTGCCCCAGGCGAGCTTTACGCGGAACGTTCGAACTACTCCGAGGTGTTGCTGGTAGGACGCTTGAAAGATGCACTGACGCGGATCAATCCGAAGATCCCGGCAGACGCCATCGACGAAGCGATTCGCAAGATTCTCCGCACGGAAAGCCCCAGCCTCGTTGAAAACAACCGCCGATTCCATCGTTTTCTTGTCGAAGGCGTTCCCGTGGAATATCGCGGTGAGGATGGCCGCATTGTTTACAACCAGGTCCGGCTAATCGACTTCGAGAAGCTCGCGAACAACGATTGGGCTGCGGTCAACCAGTTTACGGTGGAGGAAGATCGGAGGAATCGCCGCCCGGATGTCGTGATCTTCGTCAACGGCATTCCGCTTGGCATCTTCGAGCTAAAAAACCTTGCAGACGAAAATGCAACGATTCGCGATGCTTTCAACCAGTTTCAAACCTACAAGAAAGATATTCCCAGTTTGTTCCCGTACAACGAAGTGCTTGTCATCTCCGATGGCATAAAAGCGAGCGTGGGAACGCTGACCTCTGGCTATGAACGCTTCATGCCGTGGCGCACTATCGCCGGAGATGACATCGCCCCGAAGGGATCGCTAGAACTCGAAGTTTTGATTCGTGGCATCTTCGAGAAGACACGATTTCTCGATTTGATTCGCCATTTCGTCGTTTTCGAAAATGCGGGAAGCTCACTGGAAAAGAAGATCGCGGGATACCACCAATTTTTTGCGGTCAAGAAAGCCGTGGAATGCACTCTCGATGCGGCTTCGCCCAAGGGCGACAGGCGCGTTGGCGTGGTCTGGCATACGCAAGGCAGCGGCAAGAGCCTGACAATGGTCTTTTACGCCGGGAAGATTATTCAGCATCCCGGTATGGCGAATCCGACCTTGATTGTTTTGACGGACCGAAACGATCTCGACGATCAGCTTTGTGGCACCTTTTCTGCTTGTAAAGAATTGTTGCGACAGACACCTGTCCAAGCCGAAAGCCGCGAACATCTCCAGGAACTATTGCACGTTTCTTCCGGTGGCGTGATCTTCACAACCATTCAGAAGTTTTTCCCCAAGGGGCAAGGCGAAAAATATCCGTTACTTTCAGATCGCCACAATATCGTCGTAATCGCAGACGAGGCGCATCGCAGCCAGTACGATTTTATAGACGGCTTCGCCAAACACATTCGAGACGCCTTGCCCAAGGCGTCGTTTATAGGCTTCACGGCCACACCCTTGGAAGTTGGAGATCGAAGCACTCCCGCCGTTTTCGGAGATTACATCGACGTTTACGACATCCAGCGTGCCGTTGATGATGGAGCTACCGTCCGCATTTATTACGAAGGGCGTCTCGCGAAAATCGAACTGAAACCGGAAGAGCGTCCGAAGATTGACCCCGAATTTGAGGAAGTGACCGAGGAAGAAGACGTTCCGACAAAAGAAAAGCTCAAGAGCAAATGGGCGCGCATGGAGGCGATGGTTGGAACGCCCAAGCGAGTTGGCTTGATTGCCAAAGACATCGTGCAGCATTTCGAGAAGCGGCTGGAAGCGATGGAAGGCAAGGCCATGATCGTTTGCATGAGCCGCCGAATCTGCGTTGATCTCTACAACGCCATCATTAAGCTGCGCCCCGACGGGGACAACGCGGATGATGAAAGAGGCGCGATCAAAATTGTAATGACAGGTTCGGCGTCGGACCCTCTGGACTGGCAATCGCATATTCGAAACAAACTCCGCCGTGAGTCTCTTGCGAAGCGATTCAAAGACCCGAATGATCCTCTGAAAGTAGTGATTGTTCGCGATATGTGGCTGACGGGATTTGATGTCCCTTGCTTGCACACAATGTACGCGGACAAGCCCATGCAACGGCATGGACTCATGCAAGCCATCGCGCGAGTGAACCGAGTCTTTAAGGACAAGCCGGGCGGCTTAGTGGTGGATTACCTCGGCTTGGCAGATCAATTGAAGAAAGCTCTGACGGACTACACGCAAAGCGGTGGGAAGGGGAAGCCCGTCTTCGATCAAGAGGAAGCCGTTGCCAAAATGCTTGAGTATTACGAGGTGTGCGAGGGTATCTTCCACGGCTTTGATTATTCGAAATTCAAAACTGGCACTTCTTTGCAGCGCAACGCGGTAATTCCGCAAGCCCAAGAGCACGTTCTCAAGCAGGAAAATGGGAAAGACCGCTTCACGAAGAAAGTCACGCAATTGTCCAAGGCCTTTGCGCTTTCAGTTCCGAATGACAGGGCGATTGCGATTCGGGATGATGTTGGCTTTTTTCAGACTGTGCGGGCCGCGCTCTCGAAGACCGCTCTGGGGAGCAGTAGGCCCGAAGAAGAGCTAGATGTAGCTGTTCGACAGATCGTATCGAGGGCGGTCGCGTCAGACCAAGTAATTGACATTTTCTCGGCTGCGGGTTTGAAAACGCCCGACATTTCGATTCTGTCTGACGAATTTCTGGCCGAAGTCAAAGACCTTCCGCAAAGGAATTTGGCGTTCGAGGTCTTGAAGAAACTGCTTAACGATGAGGTCAAGGTGCGGTCAAAAAAGAATCTTGTCCAATCTCGTTTATTCTCGCAAATGCTCGAAGAAACGATTCGAAAATACCAGAATCGCTCGATTGAAACAGCGCAAGTCATACAAGAATTGATTGACCTCGCAAAAGATATGCGCGAGGCCAATAAACGGGGCGAAAATCTGGGCTTCAACGATGAGGAGTTGGCCTTTTACGACGCATTGGAAGTAAACGATAGTGCGGTCAAAGTTCTCGGCGACGAGACGTTAAAAATTATTGCGCGAGAATTGGTTGAGACCGTCCGCCAGAACACAACAATTGATTGGACGGTCAAGGAAAGCGTCCGCGCCAAACTCCGAACAATGGTGAAACGCATTCTTCGCAAATACGGCTATCCGCCTGATAAGCAGGAAAAAGCCACACAAACAGTTTTGGAGCAAGCAGAATTGCTCTGTAAAGACTGGGCGGCATAATCGAGCGCATCACTTATAAGTGACACCGCGCCTCGCACCCAACAAGTCTCCGAGACGCAAGGATCAAAGCGAATCGTTTTAGTTGACGGCACTTACCTCAAGAGCTATACATTGCTCCGCTGAGCCGATCCTGCCTTTCTCTGAAGAGGGAGAACGGGACTCCTTGACCCCGAACTCGGCTTAGTTGCCTAGGGGCTTCCGAATCCTAAGCGGAAGCCCCGTTTTACTCGTTGGTCTCATGTCTACCTCCTCGGAGGTGCTGCAAGTGAACGAGACTAAAACGAAGAACAGGACGAAAAGCAAAGGCAAACGGAAAGGGTACCGAAGGCAGAGCTTTGACCTGCTGCTGTTTTTGAATGCAGCGGGGATTGGGCGCAGACCCGAGGCGCACCGGATGCACGAGGTTGTTTTTTCGGAAGGCGAGCCGTCGAAGCATGTTTATTACATACGTGATGGCAGTATCAAGCTCTCCGTGAATTCTAAGGAAGGGAAGGTAGCGGTCGTCGGAATCCTGGGACCAACGGACTTCTTTGGCGAGGATGGAATCGCGGGGACGAAAGTGTGCATGTCCACAGCGACCGCGACGACAGACTGCCATTTGGTGCGGATCGACAACCGACGGATGGCACAGGCGCTCCACGGGGATCGCGATTTCTCCGATTTCTTCATGAGCTACTTGCTGACGCGGAAGGCACGCGTGGAAGCGGACCTGGTGGACCAATTATTCAATCCAAGCGAAAAGCGCCTCGCGCGAACGTTGCTGATAATGGCGCGATACGGTCGCGAGGGAGCGACCGAGTCAACGATTCCGAAAGTGAGCCAGGAGACGCTGGCGTCGATGGTGGGGACGACGCGCTCGCGCATCAGTTTCTTCATGAACAAGTTTCGGAAGATGGGATTCATCAAGTACAACGGCGGAATGCAGGTTCACGGTTCGCTGTTGAACGTGCTGCTGCACGATTGACGCGCGCAGACGCAATCGTAGTTAACGCGGGTCCGTGCGCGTTGAGAGGCGCACGGCTATACACGCCGTCTGCAAAATCAAGGGTTAGTAGATTCGGCGGCACAACCCCTGCCTCAGGGGCTAAAGCCCTTTTTCTCTCCACCTTCAATTGGCACGGTTAAAACCGTGCCCTGACGCAGCGATCTGTCGCTTCTCGGGTGACGCGACACTAGTGGCGGTCGCCGCCGCCTTGGTGCTGGTGGCGCCAATTCCAGTATTCGTTCTGCTCATCGCGAGAGCGCTGCTGGAAATCCTTGTGGTTCCGATGAGTTTCAGCTTCCCACCGCTGGTAGTAGCTATTTTCATTGCTGTCCCACTGGTGATAGTCGCGATGTTCCGAGTCGTACACGCGACCGGAATCTCGACGGGCGCAGCCCATCGTAGCGGTCGAGAATAGAAATGCAACGGCCAGAAAAAGGGCGCCAAGGCTGACGGATTTGTTTTTGTGCATCTGAGTGTTTCCTCTCCGGCTGGAATTCCATTATAACCCGACTTTTTTTGACTCTGCGGCGTGGTGGCGCTGATTGATTTCCCATGCGCTGCCGCTTCGGAGACTCTTCTGCAAACCCAGGCTTATCCGCAAAGTGTATAAAAGTGAACAACTATCGAACTCGTTGACACCCAACCGGTGGGGGACTAAAATACGCGGTGTTCAATTTTGTACAGCTTTCGAAGGCTCGCTAATAGTCGGCCACTTGGGGGCCAGTTATGGCAGAACCAGGACGACGTTTCTTCCCGCCAGCCTGTCAGATCCCGCAACGCGATGTGGCGTTGACTCGGGGACTAACTGCTGGAAATTCCCTAATTTCAAATGTGGTCGTTTCTGCTCAGACATGCGGAGGGAAGGAGACTACACTCGCTCCCGATGAAGGCAGACGCCGCGAAAGCGCCGTCGGCGGGGGCAACCATGGCAAACTCAGAACACGTTTCCTATCAAGAGAAAAGTGTCGAGACGTACCCGCGCCGATCCGCGGAAGATGCGACCCGCTGGATCGAACCGGAGACAGCGGACGAGCTATTGACCAAACTGAAGAACCTGCACGCCCAAACCGAACGGCATGACGAGCTTTTAAGCGTTTACGGAACGCTGCATGACAACGAGCGGCGCTTCCGTGAAATGATTGACGCTCTTCCCGCGGCAATCTACACCACGGACGCCGAAGGCCGCCTGACGCACTTCAATCCCGCCGCAGTAAAACTCTCTGGACGCACTCCCGAACTTGGCACCGACCAGTGGTGCGTAACCTGGAAGCTATTTTGGCCGGACGGGACTCCGATGAAGCACGACGAGTGTCCCATGGCCGTTGCTCTGAAGGAAGGCCGCATACAGGACGGCGTGGAAGCGATTGCCGAACGGCCGGACGGCACGCGATCCTGGTTTATCCCCTATCCAAGACTGTTGCGTGATGACGAAGGCAGGATCATCGGCGGCATTAATATGCTGCTGGATATCACGGATCGCAAACGGGCCGATAACGCAAACAATTTGTTGGCTGCGATTGTCGATTCCTCGGACGATGCGATTGTGAGCAAGACTCTCGACGGAGTTATCACGAGCTGGAATAGGAGCGCGGAGCGGTTATTCGGTTACACGGCCGAGGAAGCCATTGGCCAGCACATCACGCTAATCGTTCCGCCGGATCGGCTCCATGAAGAGGCGACAATTATCGGACGGCTCAAGCGCGGCGAGCGAATTGCCCGTTTCGAGACGGTCCGCAGGCGCAAGGACGGGACGCTCCTCGATGTCTCCCTCACGATTTCGCCGGTGAAAGATTCCGCGGGCCGCGTGGTTGGGGCGTCGAAAGTGGCACGGGACATCACAGAGCGAAAACAGACCGAGCAGGCGCTGCGTAAGAGTGAAGAACGGCTGGAGATGGAACTGGCCGCAACGCGACAGCTCGCGGAAGTCAGCGCCCAATTGGCGGAGGAAGGCAACTGCGAGGCCTTGTATGACAAGGTTCTCGACGCCACCATTGCCATTATGCACTCGGACATGGGGAGCATGCAGATGCTCGACCCCGAGAGAGGCGAAGTTCGCCTTCTGACTAGCAGGGGATTCCACCCCGAATCCGCCGCATTCTGGCAGTGGGTGCGAGTGGATTCAAAGACGACTTGCGGTGCAGCCTTGCGCGACGCTCAGAGGGCCGTGGTCCCGGATGTCGACGTATGTGATTTCATGGCCGGCACGGAGGATCTTCATTTTTTCCGCCTCTCCGGGATACGCGCCATGCAATCGACGCCGCTGGTGTCCCGCGCGGGACATTTTCTCGGCATGATTTCGACTCACTGGCGCAAACCTCATGAGCCCTCGGAGCATGAGTTGCAGTTGTTGGACATGCTGGCGCGACAGGCAGGCGACCTGATCGAACGTTCGCGAACGGCTGAGTCCTTGCGCAGAAGCGAGGAGCGGCTCCGGGAGGTGGCGGGCAAGCTGGACACGGAAGTTCGCGAGCGCACGGAAGAACTGGAGCAGCGGAACGCGGAGATGCTCGATCAAGCGGGACAACTTCGGACGCTCTCGAACCGCTTAATGCAGCTTCAGGACGACGAGCGGCGAAGGATCGCGCGCGAATTGCACGACAGCGTGGGACAGGACCTGGCGGCGCTGGGTATGTGCCTGGAAGGGGCGAAGCGAGTCACCAGGGAAACGCCGCAGGTGGCCGTGCAGAAGCTCGACGAGGCGTGTCAAATCGTCGAGAAATGCTCGTCGGAGATTCGGACATTGTCGCATCTGCTGCATCCGCCGCTGCTCGAAGAGTTGGGGCTGGCATCGGCGATTGAATGGTACGTGGAAGGCTTTGCGTCGCGAAGCAAGATTGAAGTGGATTTGCAGATGCCGCCCAGTTTCAAGCGGTTGCACTCGTCCGTCGAACTGCCGCTGTTTCGCGTGCTGCAGGAATGCCTGACGAATATTCACCGGCATTCGGAAAGCAAGACGGCGGCGGTGAAGGTGGAGGTGGATGAGCATAGCGTGAGCCTGGAGATCAGCGATCAAGGGAAGGGAATTCCGAAGCGCGACGCAAAGCTCAACGCACATAAGCCGATGGGTGTGGGAATCAGCGGCATGCGTGAGCGATTGAAAGATCTCGGCGGAACGCTCGAAATTCAGTCCACGAATCAGGGCACCATTGTGCGCGCGGAGATTCCCGTGCGCGGCGATGCGCTCGCCGCCACAAATTGATTTTCGCCGCGTCTCCCGAGGCGAGATTCTTCGTCGGCGAAGTGCAGCCTCCTCAGAATGACAGTCATCTCGCTTTCCGATTCGCTGTAGCTCACGGCTGCCTGCCGCAGGCTTCACGTTGTAGCTTTCGTTCGTAGGGGCGAGGCTTGCCTCGCCCAGGGCGACCCAAGGGCCGCCCCTACCAACGCGCGCGACGGATCGGGCAAAAGCCTCAGGTCAGTTCGCGCAAACGGCAGCGCGAACGGGACCTGAGCTACAGGAACGGGGCAGCGCGACCCGCCTCGGCGGGCGTGAGCTATAAAGACGCGCGGCCCAGCCCGGCAAATTCTTAACGGACGCTGAGAGGCACACGTTCCGGTTGTGGCGCGCCTCGAAGGATCTGATATTTTTGCGGGGCGCAACACGCGGAACTCAAGCGCGCGACGTCCGTCCGCATTTGCGCTTCATCTCTCAAGTGGCTTAATGCCTCGCGAAGAATTTTCGCGGCGGCCTCGTTTGTCGGAATCTCCAGCCTGTAATGCATCCATTTGCCGTCGCGCCGCGACGCCACCAAACCCGCGCGGCGCAAATACGCCAGGTGCCGGGAGACTTTGGGCTGGCTGAGGCGCAAAATCTCAACGAAATAGCAGACGCACACTTCGCGGTCCGCGATCAGATTCAGCAGGCGAAGGCGCGTGGGGTCGGCGAGCGCGCGAAAGACGTGGTGCAGCGCGGCGCGTTTTTTAGGCTTCGGCATGCGTGCAGTATAGCACAATACATTCGCCTTGACATATATGACTCGCGCGGCGTAGAATCCGTTACATATTCGCGCACGCAGATATGTATCGCGCGAGGAGGCATCATGGCCGGCGAGGACATCAAGGCTGAAGTGAAGAGCAAGTACGGCGAGGCGGCGAAACGCGTGGCGGCGGGAAGCAGCGCCTGTTGCGGCGCTCCGGGACTGAGCGCCTGCGACCCGATCACCAGCAATCTCTACGACGAAGCGCAGAAGTCGGCGATTCCGGCCGAGGCGGTTGCGGCGTCGCTCGGTTGCGGCAATCCCACGGCGCTGGCGAAACTCGAGCCCGGCGAAATTGTTCTCGACCTCGGCTCCGGCGGCGGAATTGACGTGCTGCTTTCCGCGCGGCGCGTCAGTCCCGGCGGAAAGGCGTACGGCTTGGACATGACGGACGAAATGCTCGAACTGGCGCGCGAAAATCAGCGTAAATCGGGCGTCGAGAATGTGGAGTTCCTGCGCGGGGAGATGGAAAACATTCCGCTGCCGGACAATTCCGTGGACGTGGTGATTTCGAATTGCGTCATCAATCTTTCCGGAGACAAAGGGCGCGTGCTGCGCGAGGCGTTTCGCGTGCTGCGTCCGGGTGGGCGCTTTGCGGTTTCCGACGTGGTAGTGCGCGGGCCTGTACCCGCCGATATTCGGCGAAGCGTGGAGCTGTGGGTCGGCTGCGTCGCGGGCGCGATGGAGGAATCGGAATTTCGCGCGAAGCTCGACGTGGCGGGATTCACGGACATTGAAATCGAGCCAACGCGCGTTTACAGCATTGAAGACGCGCGGCAATTCCTGACGGCCGCGGGAATCGATGCGGACGCGATTGCGCCGCACGTCAAAGGCAAATTCGCCAGCGCGTTCATTCGCGCAAGAAAGCCCGCGGCAGGCAAGGACGTCGCGAAAGGCTCTTGCTGCGCGCCTGGCTACTGCGCGCCGTAGAAATCGGAAGTCGCGGCGCAATGAAAACGTACTGGGTGTACATCATGGCCAGCAAGTCGCTTAATTTGTACACCGGCGTGACCGGCAATTTGCAGCGCAGAGTACTGCAGCACCGCAATAAAGTACTCCCGGGCTTTTCGGCGAAGTACAACGTAAACAGGCTGGTTTATTACGAAGCGTTCGGCGACATTCTTGCGGCCATCCGTCGCGAGAAACAGATCAAAGGCTGGCTGCGGAGCAAGAAGATAGCCTTGATCGAGTCGACTAACCGCGACTGGAAGGACTTGAGCGATGGATGGTGAAGTTCACGGGCTGGCAAAGAAAAGGCATCGAGGCGAGATTCTTCGTCGGCGAAAGACAGCCTCCTCAGAATGACAGTCATTACGCTTTTCAAGCAATGGACGACTGGAAGGACTTGAGCGATCGATGGTGAAGTTCACGGGCTGGCAAGGAAAAGGCGTCGAGGCGAGATTCTTCGTCGACGAAAGACAGCCTCCTCAGAATGACATTCTTTCCGCTTTTGCGTTTTTGTTGTCATCCTGAGTGGAGCGTTTTATGCGGAGCGAAGGATCTCGCCTCGAAACTGTGCGAGTGCATTTGCTGATGAAGGGTGAAAACGCCATGAAACCAAGAGTCCTTTTCCTGTGCACGGGGAATTCGGCGCGCAGCCAGATGGCGGAGGGTTATTTGCGGAGCGTGGCGGGCGAGCGGTTCGACGTGATGAGCGCGGGAATCGAGCCGAAGGGAGTGAATCCGTTCGCCGTCGCGGCGATGCGCGAAATCGGCGTCGACATTTCGAGCCAGCGGTCGAAGGACGTCCGCGAATTTCTGGGCGTGCCGGTGCAATACGTAGTGACTGTATGTTCGAACGCTCGCGAAAAATGCCCGGTGTTTCCCGCGACGGTGAAATTCATTCACTGGGATTTGGACGATCCCGCCGCGGTGCAGGGAACGGAAGAAGAAAAACTGGCGGCGTTCCGCAACGCGCGCAACAAAATTGCCGCGCACATCGGCAACGAATTTGGGTTAGTGGAAAGACGAAAGGCCTAAGAATATGGCGGTCGATGTGGCGACAGCGGCAGGCCGCCGCGACGAACCCAAACGCCTCAGCCTGTTTGAGCGTACCTCTCGCTGTGGGTTGGACTGTGCATGGTCGCCGGAGTCGCGCTGGGGAAATGGGTGCCGTCCATTGTTTCGTCGCTGCGGGACATGGAGTTCGGGCACGGGAGCCAGGTCAACTTCCCGATTGCTGTTCTGATTTGGCTGATGATTGTGCCCATGATGATGAAGGTCGATTTCGCCTCGATCCGCAGGGTGGGGCGAAGGCCGCGGGGATTGATGGTCACACTGTTCGTAAACTGGCTGGTCAAGCCATTCTCCATGGCTTTGCTCGCATGGTTTTTCTTCCGGCACGTATTCAGCCATTGGATTACGCCTGGCGAGGCCGACCAATACATCGCGGGAACAATTATTCTTGCGGCTGCGCCGTGCACGGCGATGGTGTTCGTGTGGAGTCACCTGACGGACGGCGATCCTGCCTACACGCTGGTTCAAGTATCGCTGAATGATCTGATCATGCTGTTCCTGTTCGCTCCCATCGTGAGGTTTCTCGTTGCGGGAGCTTCGAGCTTGCGCGTGCCGTTTTCCGTGCTGATGTACTCGGTGGTGGCGTTCATCGTGATACCGCTGGCGATTGGCACGGCGTTGCGCCGCTGGCTGATACGGAAGCGCGGCCGGGAGGGCTTCGAACAAGTTCTGCCTCGATTCGCGCCGGTGACGATGGGTGCGTTGCTCGTCACGCTGATCTTGATCTTTGCGTTTCAAGCGGACAACATCACCGCGCGCTACGTCCATGTGTTGCTCATCGCCGTGCCGATTCTGGTTCAGGTGTACTTCAATTCGAGCCTGGCGTACGGCCTGATGCGGTTGCTGAACGTGCCGTACAACGTCGCCGCGCCGGGAGCGCTGATTGGCGCAAGCAACTTCTTCGAGTTGGCGGTGGCCACTTCGATTGCGCTGTTTGGAGCGGGTTCCGGAGCGGCGCTGGCGACGGTGGTGGGCGTGCTGGTTGAGGTTCCCGTCATGCTTTCCGTCTGCAGCGTGTGCAATCGCACGCGCGGCTGGTTTCCGGCAGGCGCTGCCTAGCGCATTTCCCATCGCCCGCAGGCAAAGCTCACCGCAACGCCTTGAAGGAGCTTAGAAGCGGAAGACGATGGCTTCGGAGATTTGGAAATTGTGTTGGTGGTACTGAGAGCCGAGCGTCGCGCCCGGATAGCTGACGATGGTGTCGCCGACGTCAAGGCGGAGCGCAACGTGTTTGGTGGGCCGATATTCGATGGCCTCGCCATAATTGAATGCGAAATCAGTGGCGCGCGTGAAGCCGAGCATGGCGACGGGCGTTGTTGAGGCCGCCTGATAATTCAAAACGGCGGAAAATCGCGGTACTGGCGTTGGCGCAAGAGATGGGATGGCGGCGGGATCCGCGCTGGGCGCAGGCGTCCCGCTGGCCGCCATCGGGCCGAGTACGCGGCCAAAATTCACGAAGCCCGGGCGAATCACGCTGTAAAGTCCCCAACGACGCGTTGTTGGGCCGAAGCGCAGGCCAAAAAGTCCTTCCGTGACATTGCCCCCCGTGAGATTTGTTGAGGCGCTGCCATTGTCGCCGAAGAAATCCATCTCGGTGTCAATGCCAATCCAGGGAGAAAAATTATATGTGAGGTTTCCGCCGAGTCCGGAATTGCTCGTTTCGCACGTAGAACCACCAGTGCATTGCGAGGGAAGCGTGAGGAAGGCGTAGTGGCCGCCGAGCTCCCATTTTGAGTCGTCAGCGAAATTCTGCGCGCGCGCGGGTGAAGCCGCGGCGACGAGAAGAGCAAAAATCGCGGCCAGTGGCAATGCGAGTCGCGCGGCAAACGAGAACGAGGCGCGCTTTACAGGGGCCGGGAACAGAAGTCGCATGAGCAGTCTCCGAAAACGTTGTCCGGGCGCCACAGGCGCGGCCATTATCTCGCCGCGATGCGCCTCGCGCAAGGGCAATTCCCGCCGCGCCTACGCTTCGGCGCTTGTTTCAAGCGGTTCGTGGAATCCGCTGCGTTCCGCGGGGGTGAGAAGGTTCACGCCTGCGACCACCGCGAAATTGACACACAACGCGACAAAGCCCGCATTGACGCCGAAAATCGGGTCGTGGTTGCTGAGCAGCAAGACGGCCAACGTTGCGATGCCCGCGACCATTCCGCTCCAAACGCCCACACGCGTAACGCGCCTCCAAAACAAGCCGAGAACCACTCCGGGGAAGAATTGCGTTATCCCGTCGTATCCCCAGAGCAACAGATTCACCAGCGTCGTGGAACTGTGCATTGCGAAATACACGGCGATGGCCATCACGAATCCGACCATGATGCGCGCAAGTTTGGCGACGCGCGCGTCGCTCATCGTGGGCGCGAAAATGGTCCGGTAGAAATTCTTGGCGAAAAGCGTCGCAGCAGTCAGCGTGAAAATTGCCGCGGGAACCATGGCCGCCAACGCGCCCGCGCCGCCAATCACGCCCAGCGCCCACGGCGGAAAGGTTCGCTGTACCACCGTAAGGAGGGAAAGATCGCCGTTGCTCAGTCCGGGAATGACCATCAGCGCAGCAAAGCCCGCGAGGAAAATCAGCGGCAGCGTGACGGTATAAAGCGGCATGATTACGGCGTTTCGTCTGAGGACGTCGCTGCTTTTTGCCGTGAAGGACGCCCCGAAATTGTGCGGCCACATGTAGAGGCCGAAGGAATTCAGCAGAACGGTGGAGATGTACCATGTGTGTCCCAGATTTTTCGTGGCGCCTGGCATCGTCAAGTGCGCGGGATGCGCGCGCGCAATGGCGGCAAACATCGGGCCGATTCCGTGGAAGTAATGGTAGGGCACGATAATGCCGATGGACACAGCCGCAATGAGCAACAGAATATCTTTCACCACGCTGACCCACGCCGCCGCGCGCACTCCGCTGGTGAATACAAACGCGGCCACAACGACAGCGGCGATGATGGTTGCCGCCGTCCGCGCGACGGCGCCGGAGCTGGCCACTTCAACAATAATTCCCAGGCCCGTCAGCTGCAATTGTATGTACGGAATTAGGAACACTACGCCGATGATGGAAACAAACGCGGCAAGATTTTTGCTTTTGTAGCGCGTCTCGAAAAAGTCCGACTGCGTTTGCAGCTTGTGAGCGCGGGCCACTTCCCAGAGCTGCGGCAAAATATAGAACGACACAATGTACGCCAATGAGAGATAGCCAAGGATGTAGAGAGCGGGGCCGCCGCGCGAGTACGCCCAGCCGCTTGCGCCCAGGAAACTGAACGTGGTGTAAACTTCTCCGGCCATCAAAAGCCAGATCAGCAAAGTCCCGAAGCCTCTTCCGCCGACGGCCCATTCCTCCAAATTTTTCTTGCGGTGCACGCCGGCATAAAATCCCAGCGCGGCGCCCGCAGCCACGATCAGGCACATGACCGTTAACGCGATTGAGCTGGCGCTCATTTATCTGCGCCCCCGGGCATCTTCGACTCCGTTCTTGTGCGCGGCGCGGCGACCGAGTCGTTGCCGCGTCTCGAGCGCGTATGCCGCCCACATGCAGAGCGGCGTCAGAAAAATCCACGCAACCAGCCAGAAAAGATTGAAGGGAAGTCCCAGAACCATGGGATACACGCGGTCCCAGAGCGATACGGAGAAGCACATCGCAAGGAAGGGAATCAGTCCGAGCAGGACGGCGCCTAGAGACGGTTTGCGTACTTCGCCAGTTTGCATCGGGAGAGAATACGCCCGAAGCGCCGCGCTCAGTTAGCAAATCCGCCGCGCCACCGTAATGCTAAAGACGATGTGAATCCAGCGAAGAATCGAACGTTTGATGGCTTGTTTCATGATTGATTTGTCCTTCTTGTTTCAGTGATGCCGCTTCATCTACTGTGGCCTAGTTTTGAATTTTTTCGGTACCGAACTGCTTTGCGTACTCGGCGTTCAATCGCTGCCAGCCGCCGAACTTCATGGCCTCGGGGCCGACCATGCGTCCAATGGGCTGGCCAGCGAGAAGCCGATCCAGCACATCGAAGCAGATGTGCCAGCCTGCAGCACCCATGGAGGTGAAGCGGTGACCGATGTTGGTCCAAAGCGTCAGGCGCGTGCCGATACCAAAGGATTCGAGCTCCCACCGCATATCGAAGCCGCCCCACTTGTACTCAAGCGCCTTGGGAGCGTCGGCCCTTGTCACCGTTGTTTCGGCAACATGCAGCGTGGGCGCTCCCACTGTAGTGAGCTTCACCGTGGCTCCAACCGTACCCAAGTTCCTGTCGGCGTCGAAGGGAGCCCACTCGCGCAGATGCGCTGGGTCAGTGAGCGCCTGCCAGACTTTTTCCGGCGAGTGGCGCAGTTCTCTGACGAGAACGAGCGTCCACTTCTCTCCGTCCTTTCGTATCTGCGCCCCGCTGGCCGGACCCGGTGTGTACTGCTCGCGATGGTTCACCTTCTTCTCCTTAGCGTGAATAGCGTGCCAGCTGGGTGAGCTGAATGAGGTTGCCGCAGGTGTCTTTCAGCATCGCAATGGTCGAACCGGTCACGTCGGTGGGCGGCATCGTGAACTCGGCGCCGCGCCCCTTGATCCGCTCGTGGTCGCCCTTGACGTCGTCGGTGAAGAACATGACCGCGGGCTGGCCCTGTTGAAATATCGCCTGCTGATACGCTTTGGCCGCCGGGTTGTTGTTCAGCGCCAGTTGCAGCTCAATGCCGTCCGGCTCGTCGGGCGAGGCCACGGTCAGCCAGCGATAGGTACCCTGACTGAAATCGGTTTTCTTGGTGAAGCCCAGCATCTCCGTATAGAAGCGCAGGGCCTTGTCCTGGTCGTCGACGTATATGCTGGTTACTTTGATTTTCATTTCTTTTCTCCCTTGTTGCGTTCGCGGTTTGGGCCGCGTCGTGTTCTCCCTGTCTTGCTTTTCGTTGGTGTTGAAGGATGCATGCGGTCGAGGTGGCGTTCCAGAGCATCCACGTGATTGGACCAGAACCGGCGGAACTGATCCAGCCAGGCATCCACCTCCTGAAATGGCTCCGGTTTCAGCCGGTAGAGACGGCGCTGTGCGTCCACCGTGGATTCCACGAAACCGGCCTCGCGCAGTACTCGCAGGTGCTTTGACACTGCCGGCTGCGGCATACGCAGTTGACGCTCGATCTCTCCCACCGATCGTTGTGACGAGACCAGAAGGCTCAATATCGCGCGGCGGTTCGGCTCCGCGATGATTTCGAACACAGATTCCATGCTCATTATATACTCCAGAACGCATATACGTGTCAAGGCATAAAAGCCGCGCACTTCGGCTTAGTACGTGAATGGATAGGCGATTTTTGAGGAGACGCCGACGGCGGAGACATACAGGCTGTATGTTCCGTGCGGCAGCGCGGCGGGCAGCGTGAACTGCGCGGTCTCGACTTCGCCGGGCGTCGCCGGAATCATCGAACTAAAATTGAAGGAGCGGCAGTAGTAGACGTTTCCCGCCGCGTTCGTCAGATACACAATCGGATAGTTTTCCGCCATGGTCATGTCATCTTCTCCCGTGGTGACCATGCCGGAAAGTTGCGTGCCCGTCAGAGTGTAGGAACCGTCAGGGTTCAACGTGACGCTTTGAATCGCAGGGCGCCAGGCATCGTTCGGCGCGCCCGTCGGCGTGTAAATGTAGTCCAGCGATCCGCAAGTGACGATGATTTGTCCCGTCGGCAGCACCAGAAAATCCAGCGGTATGGCCGGATCGTTCGGCGGAACGATCGGCGCAATCGCGTTGCTCTGCGGATCGAATTCATTGAGGACGTTCGCCGCTTTTCCGTTCGGATAGGATTGGAACATCACCTTGCCGTTGGGTTCCACAATCGCGGCAACGTCCTCGGTATTGTTCCCGTCGGGCAATCCCGGCCCTGCGACCCAGCTTCCCGGCGCGCTGCGCGTCGCACCCGGCGTGTACAGTGCCGTCGAAAAGGAGCCGAGCACGAAAACGCGGCCGTCATAGAGCAATGCGGCGGGGCCAACGTCGCCGAAGATCACGCCGGGCGGAATTGGCCCCGTGGGATTCCACTGATTCGCCGCCGGGTCGTAACGGTTTTGCGTCGTATTGGAAACCGCGAAAACCGATCCATCGGGAAGCGATATCCAGCTCTCTTCATCGCCCGTGTCGCTTTTCGAAGCTTCCGGAGTCCACGCGTTGGCCGTTGGATCGTAGATTTGTGTGGCGTCAGTGGTTCGCGAACTGGCGAAGATGCGCCCGTCGGTGAGCGTCGTGCTGCCGCTGTCGCCGATGTCGCCGTAGAGGCCCGGCGCCTCAATCGTCCACGTGTTCGCCACGGGATCGTAGATTTCGACCGAATTGTGGTCGCCGCTCGACGATCCCGGCGGCCAGAAATAAATGTACTCGCCGCCAGCTTCGTAGAAACGGCCATCGCGCAACACGTGCTCTTGCGCGGCACCGCGGCCATAATTGCTATCCGCAAGCACCGTCCACGCGCCGTTCGCGTAGTTTCCCTGGGCGTCCGGCGTCAACTTCACCCACTGGTGAAGATCGCCGCCGTGCGAAAGCACCGTTCCATCCGTTAGCAGCCATAGCCCGAAGGCAGGCCCGCCGTTCGCGGCGCTGAAAGGCGCAGGCGTCCAAGTGCCCGACTGCTGGACTGGCTGCGGATTCACGATCAATTGCACGGAAAATGTTGCCACGGTGTAATGAACCGTGTCCGTGGGAGTGAATGTAGTGGACAACTGGTCGGTGCCAGCCGCGAGGGTCGCGCCGGCTGCCGGCGAGTAAACGAACGTTCCCGCCACGGAGGCGGTAGCGTCCAACTGCGTGCTGGATAACGTGGTGCCATAGTTGATTGGCTGCGGATTGGCCCACGTAATGGATGGCGTGATTTTCTGTTGTGGTGCGCTCCCGCCACCGCCGCAACCGGCAAAGACAATCGGCAAAGCAAGCACAATTGCAAAACCGATTGGCCCAAGAGCACTCTTTGAATAATGGGACACCGGCGGGAGGAGTTTGCCGGCGAAGTGAGAAAAGCAAAGTCCGTTCATGCGCTGTGTAACTTATCCTGTCTCCACCCGCTCGGCAAGTTCTCTCAGCAATCCACTCAACTTTGTACTGCTCCAAGAAGAGCGAAATGACTTTACCTGAATTGCGTTCCGCAAGGCGGAGAATCCCGGCGAAGACAAGTCCTGCCGCGCGCGGCGCGCCATTTGATACACTTCATGCGATGAAGTCGACGGCGCGGGCGATTCTGATGAGGTTCCGGTAAAGATGGAATTTGCGATGGCGGCGATGGCGACGAGGGCGGTGCTGGCCTGGACGGCGGGACTGTTGATTCTCGTGGTGATTTTGTGGGATGTGTTCGAGACGATTATTTTGCCGCGACGGGTTACGCGGCGATTCCGTTTGGTGCGTCTGTTTTACCGCTATACGTGGATTCCGTGGAGCGGAGCGGCGCGGGTGATTCGACGGGGCAGCCGGCGCGAATCGTTCTTGAGTTACTTTGGACCGCTGTCGCTGCTCGCGCTGTTCGTCGTGTGGGCCATGGGACTGATTTTCGCTTTCGCGCTTTTGCATTTGGGCGCCGGGTCGGCAATCAGTCCAGGGGTGAATGAGCACCGAGGCTTCCTCGCCGATCTTTATCTCAGCGGCACCACATTCTTTACGCTGGGTCTGGGCGACGTGACGCCGCAGACAGAGCTGGCGCGCGTCATCACGGTGATCGAAGCGGGAATTGGGTTCGGTTTTCTTGCCGTGGTGATCAGCTATTTGCCGGTGCTGTACGGCGCGTTTTCGCGACGCGAAGTGAATATCTCGCTGCTCGACGCGCGCGCGGGCTCCCCGCCGACCGCCGCCGAATTGCTGCGCCGCCACACGCAGCCGCAGAGCGTCGCCGCGCTGGAGCAGTATTTTCACGACTGGGAAACGTGGGCGGCGGAGTTGATGGAAAGCCACCTGTCATACCCCGTGCTTTGCTATTTCCGCTCGCAGCACAACAATCAATCGTGGCTGGCGGCGCTCACGACAATTCTGGATGCGTCGGCGCTGCTGATTGCGTACGGCCAAGGCGCGCTGCGCTGGCAGGCGAAACTGACGTTCGCGATTTCGCGCCACGCCGTGGTGGATCTGGCGCAAGTATTGAATTGCCCGCCGAAGCAAACGGATGGCGCGCGCCTGCCTCCCGGAGAGCTGCAAAAATTGCACGGAGTCCTGATTGCGGCGAAATTGTCGGACTGCTGCTCCGAGGATCGCGACGAATCCGAGCGGAGGCTTGGCGATTTGCGGCGTATGTACGAACCGTATATCGCGGCGCTCTCGGAACGTTTGCTGATGCCCGTGGGCGCGTGGGTGCCCGCGAAGCAGATCGTCGATAACTGGCGCACCAGCGCGTGGGCGCGCATCTCCACCGATATTGAAACGCCGCTCGCCGAGGCGGAAGAGAAGGAGCATTTCTAGAATTGCCCGGTCGCGACCGATGGCACTCACCCGTGACGTTCTCTTTGCTTTATTGAGCTTTCGGTAGTGGTGTCATTTGACGTTGCTCTGAGAGCGAAACAATCCATGATTGGAACCGTTATTGTTCGATGGACTTGACAAGGATGATACAATGATGCTCCAATAAAAGGAGAAGGATTAGGCTGGAGGTATATTATGGCGACCCATACAGTAGATCGCGTCGCTGAGGGCCTCATTAACCTATCCCACGACAACCAGAATCCCATCAGCAATCTAAAGCTTCAAAAGCTGCTGTATTACTCTCAGGCGTGGCACCTAGCCCTATTCAAAACGCCGCTTTTTGAGGAAGACGTAGAAGCGTGGGTTCATGGACCAGTGGTACCGCAGGTCTTCAGGTGTTATCGAAATTTCAGGTGGAGCAGTCTTCCGAGGAAAGAGGAAGCAGTTGTGTCGGCAGAGCTCCGCAACTATCTTGAAGAAGTGTGGCATGTCTATGGACAGTACAGCGCTTATGACCTTGAGCGTCTGACACACTCAGAAGAGCCGTGGAAAGCGGCAAGGGTAGGACTGCCCCCAGACGAGTCATCCCACAATGTAATTACCAAAGACTCGATGATGAGTTATTATTCATCGCGTCTTGGCTAAGAGACCTGAACGACCACCAATCCCCCAGATTGAGCCGGCAGCGGTTGATGAGAAGCCGCTGCGGTTCTCTTTTAAGCACCTGGACACATCGAATCAAAAATTCGATCCATCTCATTGTTGCGTCGAATACTTTTGTAGGCTACTCGCAACCCTACAGAGATTCAGCACTTGGACAGTGGATCGGTTTATGGACCAATATAACAATGAGCATCGGCACATGATTTCCTTTGACCAGACATCTGAACCTGAAGGGTTTCAAAATATTCCAGAAATGGATAGAGACCAAGCCGGATATGCAGAAGGCTGGCAATTTTCCGTCTATCCAGACCAGCCCTGGAGCGACTGGCGTGCACATGGCATTCTTATAGACGATACGTTCTATATCGTTTGGCTCGACGAGAATCACGCCCTTTACCCAAAGGCCTAAATCGTCGGCTCATTGCTGCCCCGAATATAATTAACTAAACCAGTGGCCATAGCTGGCGTGATACGCAGCGACGAAGTGGCCGTGGCGGAAGGCTAGGAGCTGCGAAACGGGTCGCTAAAACTGGCGTCGTTTGCATTTTTCAGCGGGCAGCGTAGAATCCCGCGCAGCGCCGATCTTCAACTGATACGAAATGCGGCCGCAGGCCGGAAGGAGTTCGCTATGGCCAAGTCACTCCATTGCAATGACGTTATTCCCGGATGCACCTACGTTGTTCGCGGCGCCACGGAAGAGGAAGTCATGCGGCAAGCCGCGGAACACGCGCGCATCGAACACAACATACGGCGGATCACGCCGGAAATTACCGCGATGGTTCGCGCCGCGATTCGCGACGAAAAAAGCGCCAGCGCGGCGTGACGTGATCCGAGGCGTGCGCGCCATTCATTTTCATTTGTGCGCGGCGGACTTGCGCGGTGGAGGGGGAGTTAGCGCCGGAATATACAGGCCCGCCACACCGTGAGCGATCTTTTCGGGATTTGAATGCTCGGAATCGAGATTCGTCAGCACAATCACCGTCAATTTGTCATCGACGTAACGCGAAATTATGTTCGTGAAACCCTGCCACGAGCCGCCGTGTTCAATCAGCCGGTGGCCGTTCATGCTGTGAATGAACCAGCCGAAACCGTAATCGCCCTTGTTGGGTTTGCCGCTATTCAGCTTCGCGATGGTCCACATCTGGTCGAGGCTCGAGCGCTTGAGCAGCTTGTCGGTGTAAAGCGCGGCGTCCCATTTGGCTAAATCGAGAACGCTGAAATATAAGCTGCCGTCGGCGGTGGTGTTGAGCGAAGGCGAAACCCAATCCTGATTTTTCCATTCACCTTTGACCAGATGATAGCCCGAGGCGCGATTGGGAATAATATCCGACTCGCTGATGATGCGCGTCGTGTTCATGCCGAGCGGCCGGAAGATGCGCTGTTGCAAAAAGTCGCCGTAAAATTCTCCCGTGACTTTGTGAATTAAAATTCCCAGCACGACAAATCCGGTGTTGCTGTAATTCCAGCCCGTGCCCGGCGGGAAATCGAGCGGCGTCGATTCGGCCATCTTCAGCAATTCGCTCTCCGCATAATCCTTGCGATAATCCACTTCCTTGCCGTCCGTGTAATTCTTGATTCCCGATGTATGGCTCAGCAAATTCCGCACGGTGATGTCGCGCCAGGTGGCGGGCGCATCGGGAAAATACTTCGTTATTTTGTCGTCGAGGCCGATTTTTCCCTCTTCGACGAGCATCATCACGGCAGTCGCGGCGAATTGTTTGCCGATGGAGCCTGACTCGAATACCGTTTGCGGCGTCACAGGCGCATTCCATTCAATGTCGGCGAGGCCGTAGCCTTTCGCTTTCACGATTTTGCCGTCGCGCACAACGGCCAATGCCAGACCGGGGATTTTCTGTTCATGCATGGCTTGAAGGATGTAACTGTCGACGCCATCCGCGCGCGCTGCGCCCGCGGCTTGCGCCCATGCGAACGGCGCAACGCAAAATCCCATGAAGAGAATCATCGCGCGCAGCAGAAATGTGGTCGCGTCTGATTTTTTCGGCATGAACCGCTGATGGTGTTGCATACGCGGATTCCTTTTCCGCCGGACTCGCGCCGGCTGCAATGTGAGCGCGCGCATTGTACAACGAGCGCACGCGGTGTGGCGCCACGGAAAGAGAACGGGAGTTAGATTCAGCGCGACGTGAGGCGGGAAAAAACGCGGCCGACGGCTTGCGCGATGGCTTGGCCAAAAAGGAAGCGTGTAAATGACGCGCCGGCGGCCAGCGGCAGCATCAGGATTTGCATGAACGTGCCGGCTTCCGCCTTCAGTTTGTCAATTTCGACCTGCTGCGTTTCGTGCGATTTCAGCGCCAGATAGCTGGCCCAGAAAAGATCGAAATTCGCGCCGCAACTCTCGCACGTGCCGCCGTGTGTTTGCATGTGCGCGCAATTCGGGCATTTGAAAAGCAGCGTGGCGTGGCAGTTCGTGCAGAACTGCACTCCTTCCGCATTCGCCGCGCCGCATTTCGGGCAGGTCATTCCTGAATTTTACTTGGAATCGGCGGAGGAATTCCTTCACGTGCGAGCGCGCGCCGCGCATTCGACAACAGAACTTTCGTACTACGGCCGGTGGCGCCCCGACGGCCTCCGGTCAGGGCGTCAAATCTTCCGCCTTCACGATGCGCGTAAAGGGAATCTTGGCCGTTTCGTTCACTTCTTTCACGTACTGTGGCGCTTGCGCCTCGAACATGCACATGCAGCGCGCTTCTTCGGGAAGGAACATGCTGCGAATGTAACGAACCGGTTTGCCATTTTTCGTGAATTCCTTGCTCGTTGCGATGGCTGACTTTTGCGCCTCGGCTAATTGCTCCATGGTGATGCCGGGTAGGTTGCGTTCCACCATATAAACCGCCATTGCCGCACCTCCGTTTTTCGGAATTGGATCGCGAATCTTGGCCGGATTGATTGCCACGGTAGCGCCGCCGCCGATGCATGTCAAGCATCCGACGCCATCGCGGGCAGCCAGTGAAGAAGTACGACCCGTGATGTCCGAGCGCGCGGCGCTGATATAACGCTGCGCACAGTGCAAATGACGCGGGCCAGAACGTGCTGTGTCAGGTCCTGCGTGCGGAAAAAAGAATCTCGCCGAAACTGGCGATGAGCAGAATTGGCACTTGCGGGTTACTGAGCAGTGTAGAGCGTACGTTCCATGCGGCGGCAATCGCAACGACGAACATCAGGAAATTGGCAGCGATGCAGGCTCCCCGCAGCAAAAGCAAGTTGCTTCCGTGCCGGATACGGACAAAATTCAGCAGCCCGGTGACAATCAGCGCCGCACCTGTCCCGAAAGACCACACGGCAGGGAGGGTGAGCTGGTGGTAGATGAAAGGCGTGAGAGCACAGTGAATGATTCCGAGCAGAAACAAGATCCAGGCAAATACCTGATCCAAGCGTTTCATGCCGCGAAGAATAGCACGGCGAACGAATGGATTCTCGTTGCGATTTGAAATTGCAGTGTTATAACACTGGCCAAACGGGAGGACGCGCGACACAGAGAATGGCCGACTCTTTGCCGGAACTTTTTTCGCAGCCCCACCCTTTGCCGAAAAAATCCCGCGTCTTCGCGCGCAGCAAGATCAGCTTACTTCCGCTGGTTGCCGCGACTTATTTCATGGTGTCGGGCGGCCCGTATGGCCTGGAAGATGTCGTGCAGATGGCGGGCTATGGCGGCGCGCTCGCGATTCTGCTGCTTACGCCGCTGCTGTGGAGCGCGCCCGCTGCGCTGATGGTCAGCGAACTTTCCAGCGCGATTCCCGAAGAGGGCGGCTTTTACATTTGGGTGCAGCGAGGGATGGGCCGCTTCTGGGGATTTCAGGAAGTGTGGCTCACTCTCGCGGGAAGCGTTTTCGAAATGGCGCTGTACCCCACGCTGTTCGTCGACTACGTGGGGCATTTTGCGCCGGTGATTACGGCGGGGCATCGCGGAATCGCGATTGAGCTGGCGCTGATTGTGGTGTGCACGCTTTGGAATTTGCGCGGCGCGCGCGCTGTCGGCGAAGGCTCGGTGTGGATGTCCGTGCTGCTGCTGAGCCCATTTGTGATTTTGACGGCGTGCGCGTTGGCACGCTGGGGTTCGGCTGCGGCCGCGACGTCGCCGCAGAATGCATCGATTGCATCGGGGCACTTCGATATTCTCGGCGGAATCTTAATCGCCATGTGGAATTACATGGGCTGGGACAACACTTCGACGATTGCGGAAGAAGTGGTGCGCCCGCACCGAACATTTCCGCTGGCGATGCTCTTCAGCGTGCTGCTGGTGGTGGTCAGTTACATTCTGCCGATTGGCGCGGTGGCGCGCTCGGGGATCAGCGCAACGGGATGGTCGACGGGAGGCTGGGTGGACATCGGGCGCACGCTCGGCGGCGAATGGCTGTCGATTGCCATCGCGATTGGCGGCGCTATCGGCGCGATTGGGACGTTCAATGCGCTGATGCTTTCGTTTTCGCGCTTGCCGCTCGTGATGGCGCAGGACGGCTACTTGCCGCGCATTTTCGCGCGCACTTCGTCGAAGACAGGCATGCCGTGGGTGGCGATCACGGCGTGCGCGCTGTGCTGGGGCGCGTGCTTGTTCCTGAACTTCGAGCATCTGGTGATCATGGACGTGCTGCTGACGGGCTTGAGTATTTTGCTCGAATTTGGCGCGCTGATTGCGTTGCGCGTTCGCGAGCCGGAGTTGACGCGGCCGTATCGCGTCCCGGGAGGAATCGCCGGCGCCGTGCTGCTTTCGCTTCCGCCGCTCGTGCTGATGATCCTCGCGGTGCTTCGCAATCGCACGGAAACGATTGGCTCGACGAGTTCGCTCGCGGTCGGCGTGGTGCTGATCGCCCTCGGGCCCATCGTGTATTTCCTCGCCCGTCCACGCCAAGTCCGCCCCATGTCGTGATACACCCGAACGGTGATTGCGTTGCTCAATGCAAAAACGCGGAGTTGCTTCCCGGCAGTGCTCATTTGGAGGTGCACTGTGCAGCTAATCTTGACCCGGCATGAAACCGTGTTATACGCTTGTACATCCAAGTAAATGGAGGATGGAGTTTCCCCGTGAGTGCCAGTGCCACTGTTTTGGCGAATTTTGGAAGGAACCAATGGAATGCGAGAGTTTATGGCTCGTTGTCGATTGCCTCTCGAATTGCGTCGCTTGTAAAGGACCGGCGACAAGCCGTACGTTTAGCATTTCTCCTAAGGAAGCTAAATAACTCTCTGGCATCTTTCTTTGAGGAAATCTATTTGCGAATAGAAGGGAAAATTCCGCCGCAGTCTCCGGCGGAGCCTCTTACAGCCGAGAGGGCGCAAAACGCATTGCACTCGTTGCGGGAATTGAGCACCTCCTTATTTGAGACCTATGAAGGAGCGAAGAGCAAGAGGCTTACGAACAACTCCTTGCTCGCTGGCCCGTTTAGTAGGCTCCGAACTTATTCGGAAGACATTTCAGAACTTGCGGACTGGCTGGAAATGTCGTTGGACTTAAAACCTGTTGAGGAAATTTTCGAACGGGCCCGCCTGGAAGCGGAGCAGGGCGATGTGTTTAACATAAAACAGGCGCTCTGACTTGGCGCTGCAAATCAGAATCACCGGAACACCTTTCCGATATCTTCAGTCTCTTGACAAGCCAACGAAACACCGAATCAGTGAAAAATTAGAAGCAATCGCCAAAGATCCCGCCAATCCGCGCCTTTCTTATCCGCTCGTTGGAAGCGAAAAGAGAAGTACCCGTGTCGGCGGATATCGGATTTTATTCATGATCGATGCGACAACGCTAACCGTTGCGGACATTGGCCCGCGCGGTCAGATTTACCGCAGAGCCTGAATTCGAAGCTGACGGTTAACCGCGCGAATGCTCACATTCTTGGCATTGGTTTCATTTGCTTTTCTTGGCTGGCGCGGCCGGCGTGGCGGCGGGCGCGCCGCCGGTCAGGCCGAAGACGGATTTTGCCTTGGCGGGCAAGTTGTCCGTGTGCGACAGAAATGTAACGACCTTCCAGATCTGTTCGTTCGTTAGCGCATTTTTCCAGCCCGGCATGCCCGTCAGGCGCACACCGTGGACGGTGACGTAGTAGTTCTGATTTTCTGGCATGTCCGGGCGGTCATCGCCGAAAAATTGCGGCGGCGGGGGATTCATCGTTTCCGCGAGGAGCGATTTCGTGTGCGCCGGATCGCCGTGGCATTGCGCGCATTTGAAGGAGTAAATCTCCGCTCCATCGACCAGGTTCTGCTCCGTCGGCTGGACGGGGTTCGTAACCTTCGGCGAATTGCGCTCGACGCTGGCATCCATCGCGTGCCCCGCAACGCTCGTTTCCAACGACGATGGCGGCACGTCGGCGCGCATGTTCACGCGCCCGGTCTCCAGGACAAAAAGCCCCACAGCAACGATCACCACGACCGTGACGATGACCCCCAGAATGAATCCTTTCATCGTTTTTCTCCCTTTCGTCCCATGCGCTGCAATTCAGGGAAGGTATCATACATCCAAGGATGCACAGTGCAGCCCCTCCGGCTACCCGTCCCTTCGTACAGCTATTCGTTAAGAACCCCAATTCTGAACATAAATTGACGAAAAATGGCACCTGCCCTAGGCTGGATTGCAAGGCAAATTGGCTGCAAATGCACCTTGTAGGCGCGGAACCGGTTGCGTAAAGACCGCATTCGTAAAGGAATCGTGGCGGCAACCGGAAACGACGCAAATCTAATACACTAGAGGAGATACAGATGAAGAAACTCATGTGGGCAGTGCTTGCCCTTTCGCTCTTGGCGATGACCTCGCATGGGCAGAACACACCCAAGGCCGATGTCGCACTGGGGTACTCCTATTTGCACATAAACGGGTCCAACGGGGCCTCTGGGATCAACGCGAATGGTTTCAGCGGCTCGCTCGGATACAACGTAACGAGTGCCTTCGGCGTCGTTGGGGACTTTGGGGTATATCACGGGTCGGAGAGCGGCGTAGGCATCACCACCGAAACTTATATGTTCGGACCACGTTTTTCGTACCGCTCGAATGACAGGTTCGTGCCGTTTGTCCAGGCCCTCTTTGGCGGCGGGCACGTCAACGCGATCACCGTCGGTACGATAACGGTCCCGTCAGTGAATGCGTTCGCCTTCGGCTTTGGCGGCGGAACCGACATTGCGATTGCCAAGGACGGCATGATCGCCCTGCGTCCGCAGTTCGATTATGTCGGCCTGCGCAACAACGGAACCACCACCAACACCGAGCGCGTCTCGGTCGGCATTGTCTTTAACTTTGGCCAGAAGTAACGGCCTGTAAGTCTCCTCCAGCAAACTGCGCCCGTCCCGGTCCAGATCGATCGGGACGGGCGTTTTGTTTTCCTCCGCATCGCCCACCCGAAAAGGCCGGCGTCCGCCCTTCTCCGTGAACTGGTGTAAAGGTTAAATATCGCTTGCAGTATGCAAGTGAATTGTGGCAAGGTGTCAGCCGTGAAAGGGAAGTCCAAATCGAAGCAGCGTTCCGGCTGCCCCGTCAGCATCTCGCTCGAGGCGCTGGGGGATCGCTGGTCGTTGCTGATCATTCGCGACATGATGGTGCGCGCTTTCCGCACGTTCAAGCAATTCCAGGAATCGGATGAAAAGATCGCCACGAATATTCTGGCGGACCGCCTGCAAAAACTCGCCGCGGCAGGAATCATCACGGCAGAGCCGGAGAAGAGCGACGGTCGAAAAGTGAATTACCGGTTGACGGAGAAGGGAATTGACCTGGCACCGGTGGTGCTGGATTTGCTGATTTGGGGGACGCGACACGAGGAAACCGGCGCGCCGAATGCCGCCGTGGAGAAAATGGCGGCGAACCGCGACGAAGTTCTGGCCGAAGTCCGGCGACGCTGGAAGGAACGCGACCCCGTTCCATTTCTGCCCAGCTTCGCGAACGTCGGTGGCGATGGCGATTCGTCGCGAAGCCGGGTGCATGTTCAAAAGGGCAATTCACGTGCAAAGAGTTTCGTGTGACGATTTCGGCCCAGGGCAATGGATTCAGAAAAACCAATGAAAAAGGAGACGAAGATCATGGAAACGAAACCGACGCATGAGCAAGGCCAGCTTCACCTGCAAGTCTACGATTTGCGCCGCGAACCGCGGCTCCGGCAGGCGCGCGACTGGTTCTTCAAGAACTATTTTGCGGACACTTTTGAGGAGGCCATGCGCGTGGCCCCACCGATGAGCGAAGGCGGCATTAACTTCATGATGGTGGTCAGCTACTGGGATCAGGCGTGCGCCTTGCTCAACTACGGCCTGCTCCACGAAGGCCTTTTCTTTGAGACCAGCGGCGAGTTTTATGGAGTGTGGGACCGCATCAAGCCGGCTCTGCCGCAGGCTCGAGAGCGCTTCAAGAATAAAGTGTTCGCCGAAAATCTGGAGAAGGCCGCGGGGCGTTATGAAAGCTGGGTCGAGACTCGCTCGCCGGGTATTCTGGCGGCCATGCGCGAGTTCACGAAACAGATGAGCGCGCAGCGCGCAATGGCGGCAAAAGCCTGAACGCGCAACAGACGGCTGCAAGCGCACGCTAAATTTTTGTCAACGCGAGCCGGGGAATTCGCCTCGTTTAGAAGTCCGCGCAGAGCAAATTCCCCGGACAAGACGGGCCCTCGAATCACCGATTGAAGTAGTCGAGGGAACTGGATCGAAACGACAGAAACATCGAATGACATAAGTCCAGTCAACAAGGTTGGCTGAAACGTCTACGAGTGGAAAAGGGAGAATTCAGGTGCAGATGCAAAAGATCGTCCCGTTCCTGTGGTTTGACGGCAAGGCGGAAGAGGCCGCGAAATTTTACGTCTCGATTTTCAAGAATTCAAAGATGGGAACCGTTCGACGCTGTGGAGACGCTGGGCCTGGACCAAAGGGATCGGTGATGGCCGCCGAATTCCAGCTCGAAGGGCAGAATTTCATCGCGCTCAACGGCGGCCCGCAATTCACTTTTACGCCGGCCATATCGTTTTTCGTGAACTGCGACACGCAACAGGAAGTCGACGAGTTGTGGGACAAGCTCTCCGCGGGCGGAAAGCCGAACCGATGCGGCTGGCTGCAAGATAAATTTGGGCTGTCGTGGCAAATCATTCCCACAGCTTTGGGCAAACTGATGGGCGACCCTGATCCGAAAAAAGCGGGCCGCGTCATGCAGGCCATGCTGCAAATGAACAAAATTGACGTGGAGGGGTTGCAGCGCGCGCACGCGGAAGCGGCGGAGAAAGGGTGATACCGCTGCAGGGAAGCGGGCGGAGAGGGCCTTAATGGTTGGGCTCAGAATTCGATAGTTCAGGAGAAAATCAATGAACCCAAGGATCAGCAGGACAATCATAGTGGGAAGTTTCGCGCTGGTTGTCATGTTGAGCGCGGCGTGGTCAGCGCAAGCCCAGACCGCCAAAGCGGCGTATCCGCGCATGGCTCCGGTCAGTCAATACCTGATGCCGGATCGCAATGCAGAGATCGCGCTGGCGCGCACTGCCGCGCCGGAGTCCATCTCCCGCGACGCCGAGGTCCTGGTCCTCGGAAGGAACGGTTACGAAACCGCAGTCAAAGGCAAAAACGGTTTCGTGTGCCTCGTGGAACGAGCATGGAATGCTCCCTATGACAATCCCGAGTTTTGGAACCCCAAGAATCGGAGTCCAGACTGCTACAACCCGCCAGCTGCGCGGACCATACTCCCGCTGATTGTAAAGAGGGCCGAATTGGTCTTGGCTGGCCAGTCAAAAGATCAAATTATCAAAGGAGTTGAGGCTTTCGGCAGGAAAGAAGTACCCGCTTTGCAGCCCGGAGCCATGTGCTACATGATGTCGAAGGAGGCGTACTTGACCGATCAGGGCAGTCATAACGTGGCCCACTTGATGTTCTACGTTCCCGAAGGCACGGCTTGGGGTGAAAATCTGCCTGGATCCCCCGTATCCGTTCTTGACCAACGGCTTCCCGGCGCTCCAGTCCCCGTAAGCATGTACATGGTCCCGGTGCGCCGGTGGTCGGATGGAACGTCTGCCGTCGCGCACTGACGTTCGATTACAGATGAATAAAATTTGACATAGAGAGCTTAGAGCAAGCATATCGGCGGCAATGAAAACAGCGTAAAAAGTTGAGGAATTCTGGGCCGTCGTGCTAGATTTTTCGGCACGCGAGATTCGACAAGGAGACGAGGATGAGCAAAGTACGCGTACTGGTGGGCACGCGCAAAGGCGCATTCATTCTGACGGCGGATGGCAAGCGCGAAAAATGGGATGTCAGCGGCCCGTTCTTTGCGGGCTGGCCGGTGTATCACCTGAAAGGCTCGCCGGTTGACCCGAACCGCATCTTCGCCTCGCAGACGAGCGACTGGTTCGGCCAGGTGATTCAGCGTTCCGACGATGGCGGCAAGACGTGGATACAGCCGGGCACGCCGCCTGGGGAACCGACAACGGCCCCAGACGGATCGCCCAAAGGCGAGAGCAACAAATTTGTATACGATACGTCTGGGCCGACTGGCAAACCGCTCACCACGCACCAGTGGTACGACGGCACTCAGCATCCGTGGGAATTCAAGCGCGTGTGGCACCTGGAACCGTCGCTGAAGGATCCCAACACGGTCTACGCGGGAGTCGAAGACGCGGCGCTTTTCCGTTCGAGCGATGGCGGCAAAAGCTGGCAGGAACTTTCAGGACTTCGCGGCCACGGCACAGGCCCCAAATGGCAGCCCGGCGCGGGCGGAATGTGCCTCCACTCCATCGTTCTCGATCCCAGCAATGCGCAGCGGATATTCATCGCCATTTCGGCGGCGGGCGCGTTCCGCACCGATGACGGCGGCAAGACCTGGAAGCCCATCAATCAGGGACTCCGCTCGCAATACATTCCGGATCCAAAGGCCGAGATTGGCCACTGCGTTCACCACATCGCCATGCACGCGTCGAAGCCGGGCGTGCTGTTCATGCAGAAGCACTGGGACGTGATGCGCACGGACAACGCGGGCGATGTGTGGACCGATGTCGGCGGCAATTTGCCCACCGACTTTGGCTTCGTGATCGACATTCACGCGCACGAACCGGAGACGATTTACGTGGTTCCCATCAAGAGCGACGGCGAACATTTTCCGCTGGACGGGAAGTTGCGTGTCTATCGCAGCCGCACGGGCGGAAACGAATGGGAGGAGTTGTCGAAGGGCCTGCCGGAACGCAATTGCTACGTGAATGTGTTGCGCGACGCGATGGCGGTCGACTCGCTCGATAAATGCGGTGTGTATTTCGGCACCACGGGCGGGCAAGTGTACTCGTCGGCGAATGCGGGAGACAGTTGGGCTCCCATCGTGCGCGATCTCCCGGCTGTGCTCTCGGTTGAAGTGCAGACGCTGGCCTGAGCTGAAGAATGAGCCGAGCAACGGTCCAAGTCGCATTGCCCGCGCATCTGCGGACGCTGGCGCGTCTCGACCATGGTGACGTGATGGTGGAAGTCGAAGGGCGCGTCACGCAGCGTTCCGTGCTTGATGCGCTCGAAGCGCGCTATCCCATGCTGTGCGGCACGATTCGCGATCACACTACGCAGGAGCGGCGTCCGTTTGTGCGCTTCTTCGCCTGCGAGCAAGATCTCTCTCACGAATCGCCCGACGCGCCGTTGCCCGAAGCGGTCGCGCAAGGCAAGGAGCCTTTTTTCGTCATCGGCGCCATCGCCGGCGGGTAAGTGTGATGGTCTGGCGCGTGACGAGAGCTTAATTTAAGTTGTGACGACTTTCTGGAAATAAACGGTGGCCAAAAGGAGGACGGAAGATGCAATTTCTTCACGATTTAAGAGTTGCGATACGTTCCCTGGCGCGAGCACGCGCGTTGTGGCTCACCGTGGCCGTCACTTTGGCTCTTGGCATCGGCGCGAACGCGGCCATCTTCAGCGTTGTTCGCGGCGTGCTCTTGCGGCCGCTCGCGAATCGCGACGAAGACAGCCTGCTTTACATACGCCAGAGCGCTCCGGGCATCGGCGCCGACAACACGACCTTCTCAGTTCCTGAAATCGCGGACATCGGCAGCAACCTGAAGACCATCAAGGAGCTCGGCACTTTTTCGGAGATCGACTTCACCGTCGTGGGGCTTGGCACTCCCCGTGAAATACACGCGGGCGTTGTGGACGGCGATTACTTCGACGTGATGGGACTGCGCCCGGTGCTGGGACGTTTGCTTGGTCCCAGCGACGATGGTCCCAAAGCAGCGGGCGCGGCGGTGCTGACGTATCGCTTCTGGACCACGTCGCTGCATTCCGATCCCAGCGTGATTGGAAAGAGCGTCCGTCTCGACAGCAGCTCGGGCTCGCGCTCCGCCGTCATCGTCGGAGTTCTGGAACCGTCGGTGCCGTATCCGGTGGAAACGCAGATCATCGCCAACGTGGTCACGAGTCCGCATCACCTTTCGGCCACGATGGTCCAGGGGCGCGAGCATCGCATGACGGAGGTTTTCGCGCGCCTTGCCCCCGGCGCGAATATCGATTCCGCCCGCGCTGAATTGCGCACCGTCTACGCCGGAATGCTGGCGGCGCATCCGGAGGTTTACAAGTCCGCGGATCATTTCACCATCAGCGTGACGCGCCTGCACGATCAGATCAATTCGCATGCGAAAACCATCTTGTGGGTGCTCTTCGCCGCCGCCGGTTTGCTGTTCGTGATTGCCTGCTCGAACGTCGCCAACTTGATTCTGGCGCGAACCGTGCGCCGCGAATCCGAGTTGGCCATACGCTCGGCTCTTGGAGCGACCAATGCCGCGCTGCGCCGTTCGCTCCTGGCGGAAAGTCTTGTGATGTGCGGCAGCGGCGCGCTGGCGGGAGTTCTCATCGCCGCGCCGATGGTTGCCGTGCTGGCGCGTTACGCTTCGCGCTTCTCCGTCCGCGCGCTCGATCTTAAGCTCGATTCCAGCCTGGTTTGGATTGGCATCGCGCTCGCGGTAATCGCCGCTGTTTTCCTGGCCTATGTTCCGCGGCTGCCTTCGTCCGGCGGATCGGGCGGGCTCGGACTGTCGAGCAGCGGTATCCGCGTCACCAGCGGCAGCGCCCGCCGCCTCCGCGTTTTTGCCGTCACCCAGATCACCGCTTCGTTCCTGTTACTCGCCGGCGCGGGCGCGCTCTTGCGGACTCTGATGACGCTCGAAAAGATGGAAGCGCCATTCGACACGGCGCACGTCCTCGCCGTCGACCTTCCCGTGATGACCTACGGCCGAACGCCCGAGCAGATCAATGATTTTTATCGTGACGTTCAACGGAACGTCAACGCCCTTCCGGGCGTCGAGCACGTCTCCCGCAGTTTCGGCGTTCCCTGGCGCGATGCCCGCTTCCTCGACCTTAGTCTTTCCTTCTCGGCTGAGGGGTTGATACGCCAGAACGGTCAGGACGATCCACGCGCGAAGTTCCGCTCCGTATCGCCCGGATATTTCGGGACTTTGGGCATTCCGCTTCTCGAGGGCCGCGATTTCAATGACAACGACCACGACGGTTCCGAACGCGTGGTCATCATCAGCGAAAGCGTCGCGCAGAAGTTATTCCCGGGACAGGTCGCCCTGAACCGCCATTTGTGGTGGACGGACGGAGTGATCAAGTTTATCGGCATGAGCGGCGAACCGCGGCGGATCGTCGGCGTGGTGCCGGACTTCGACGATGAAAACATCATCCCGCGGCCAGTGATGACCGTGTATCAGCCCATCGATCAGGAAGGTTTTGGCGGCCGTTTGTTCGTTCGCGCGCATGGCGACCCCTACGCGCTTGTCCCCACCATCACCCGCACGATCCATCAGATGTCTTCCGATCAGCCCGTCGAGCAAGCCAGCACGCTGGGCGACATTCGCGCGCAGGTTCTCACGCCCGACCGGCTCAATGCCATTGTCTTTGGCGGATTCGCTACCGTCGCGCTTTTGATTTCCGTCGTGGGCGTAGCGGGCGTGCTCGCATTTTCCGTGAGTGGGCGCACGCGCGAGTTCGGCATCCGCATGGCTCTCGGCGCGCACCCTCGCAACATTCTCACCAACGTTCTGTGGGAGGGTTTGGTCATCGCGAGCATAGGTGTAGTCACGGGCGTCCTGGTTGGTTTTGCGTTCGCGCGCTTGATTGGCAAATACGTTGCGGACGTGCAATTGCCGGGGGCGCTGCCGTTGATCGCTTCCGCTGCGGTAATCCTCGCAGCCGCGGTGATCGCGTCGGCTCTCCCCGCGGCCCGCGCCGCCCGCGTCGACGTGGTGCAGGCATTGCACTCCGAGTAAGCATTCGGAAAGGAGGACCCGTGCATCTGAATCCACACATCAATTTCAAGGGTGACTGCGAGGCCGCATTCAAATTCTATGAACAGCACCTCGGCGGCAAAATCCAGTTCATGCTGACTTACGGCGCGTCTCCCATGGCGAAAGACGCGGCGCCCGAATGGCAGAGCAAAGCAGTTCACGCCGCGTTGAACATCGATGGACGAATCATCACGGGCGCTGACAATCCGCCCAGCCACTATCAGACGCCGCAGGGTTTTTCGCTGACCATCGAAGAGAAAGACGTGGCGGAAGCGGAGCGGGTCTTCGCGGCATTCGCCGGGAACGCTAAAGTGCAGATGCCGCTGCAAGAAACTTTCTGGGCCACGCGGTTCGCCATGCTCGTGGATCGCTTCGGCATCCCGTGGATGGTCAACTGCGCAAAGGCCAGCCAGCAGGCGGCCTAGGGCCGGCATCGCCTTAGTTTAGTGAAGTTGAGCAGGGCTTGACAGTGCACGGCGACGAGATTAACCTCTCCTGCAAATCGAGCCGGAACGTACGACCCCATACTAAGCGGTTCACAAAGTTGAGATCGGAGATCCCGGCCCGTACTCGGTTCAAAATGCTAAAACGATGATGCCAATTCCACGAAGCCATTCAGGAGCGCGATCATGAGAGTTTCCGGCCCAATTCGGTTTTCAATTTTTATCCCATGTTTGCTGGTTTTGACAGTCTTCGCTGTTCCGCGGAGCGTTCGCGCGCAGCAAAACTGGCACGCAACCGTAGGTGCTCAGAGCCCCGACATGGGAAAACAGGCCCTCGCCTTTCTTCCCAATGAGATTTGGATTCACGCCGGCGACAGCATCACGTGGACATGGCAGAGCGATGACATACACACATTGACTTTCCTGACGCCAGGACAGCCATACCCGCCCGACTTCACGGTGGGATGCCCTGGTTTCGCGCCGAGTGGCGCGGCCTTCGACGGCTCGACTTGCGTGACTAGTCCGGCCATGGTGACGGGCCAGACCTTCACTGTGGCGTTTCCCAAAGCCGGAAACTACAAGTTCGAGTGTCTGGTCCACAACACCATGACCGGAACCATTCACGTTCTCAGTGCGTCCGAGGCCCTGCCGCATAATCAGGGTTTCTACGACGACCAAGCCGCTGCGCAACGCAAGGCGCTGCTCTCCGACACCGACCAAAAGATGCGGATGGCGATGCATCACGACGGCGATCATGACGGAGACGACGGCTTCTCCGTTAAGGTCATCCACAAGAAGTACGTGACGGCCGGCATCGGAGAGATGACGGCGAATCCCGGCGGGACCCAGCAACTGGCCATCGTGCGTTTCCTGGATGGAACGATCACGATTCACGCGGGCGATACGGTCGAATGGGCCAATTTTGATCCGGATGAGCCGCATACGATCACCTTCGGGCCGGATCCTGCCGGGAATCCCTTTCTTCCGTCGGCGGGTGTGACCGTCGACTCGGATGGCGCCTTGCACGCAGTCATCACTTCACCCAGCCAAAACGTGCATTCCGGGGCGATTCTGCAGCCGCTCGAGGACGAAGCGGGGGTTCCTCAAAATACTCTGGCAAACAATCCTACGCGCTTCCGCGCCACTTTCACGCAACCTGGGACTTACAATTATCATTGCTTTTTTCACGACAATTTGGGAATGGTCGGCAAAGTGATCGTTGTTCCGTAAGGCCAAGCGCGCATGAATCAAGAGCCGCAGAAACAGCGGCTCGTTCACGCGCGGCTGCGGCTTAAAAAGAAAGCCTTGGTTAGTTGCTATTTGTATCTGGGAGGAGTGTAGCGTACCTGCCTTCGAAATATTATGAATACGGCAGCCAGCAGCGCCAGGAGAAT
>DASYYR010000043.1:0-51757 GCA_035933575.1 Candidatus Acidiferrales bacterium
GCGGCCAGGCCCACACCGACGCTGATCATGTTTTGCTCGGCGATGTATGCCTGATAGAAACGATCCGGATAAGCATCTGCGAAGAATTCGGCGAAAGTGGAATTTTTCACATCACCATCCAGCGCGACGACATGCGGATTCACGGCTCCGATTCGCTTCAGCGCGTTGCCGTATGCTTCACGCGTCGCGACCGAAGCGTCTGATTTGTAACTCGGCGCGGGCGGTTCAGCGTAGGCTGGCGGTTCGGGCAAAGTCGTTCGCGCGTACGATCGGCCCGGATCTGCTGCGACTTCGATGGGCCCACCCATCTCTGCCACGGCCTTCTCTAGTTGTTCCTTCGACAGGGGCTTGCCGTGCCAGCCGTCCTTGTCTGCCAGAAAGCTGACGCCGTGCCCTTTGATCGTACGAGCGATAATGGCTTGCGGGCGGCCGGTAGTGGCCTTGGCATGATCGAGCGCCGAGAGCACCGCCGCGATATCATGGCCATCAATTACCTGCGTGTCCCAGCCCTCTGACTCGAATTTCCTGCGGTAAACTTCCATGTCGTGCTTGTACATCGTGCGCTCGCTCTGCCCGAGCGCGTTGATATCGCAAAGCGCCGTAAGGTTATCGATTTTGTAATGTCCCGCGAATTCCGCGGCTTCCCAGTTGCTGCCCTCGGCGAGTTCGCCGTCGCCGAGCAGCACGTAGACACGTGTTCCCAGCTTGTCCATTTTCGCGCCAATCGCAAGCCCGACACCGACGGAGAGCCCTTGTCCCAAGGAGCCCGTTGCCGCATCGACTCCGGGGACTCGCGGGGTGGGATGCCCTTCGAGTTCGCTCGAAAATTGACGTAAGGTCATCACGCGCGAAACGGGAAACACTCCTGCTTCCGCGAGCGCAGCGTAAAGCAACGGCGCCGCGTGCCCTTTCGAGAGAACAAACCGGTCACTCTCCGGCCCGTTTGGATTTTTCGGGTCGAACTTCATGGCGTAGAAAAACACGCCGGCTGTAAGCTCAGAGGCAGACAAACAGGAAGTTGGATGGCCGGAGCCTGCCGCGGTGGTCGACATCATCGACAAAATCGCCAAGCGGCGGGCCTTTTCGCGAATCGTTTCAATTGTGGATGATGACGGAACTGCTTTCGACGTTGCGCTCATGACCTCTCCATAAACTCAAGTTCAATTTTACTCTTGTTTTGGTCGCGCGCGTGGGGGAGCGTTAAGAAAATCTTTTGGGCGCCGGTGATGATGGCGAGTGTTCTGCTTGCATTCCGCCAAACGCGACGCCGTGAGCCTCTGGCCCGAGCGCAATGACGACCGTGCCGCCAACGAGCACAATGGCCGCAAAAATTCCCATGGCGTGTCCGTAGCTCATTCGTTTGCCCATGATAGCCTCGAGATAGGCGCTTGACGCCGCGAACAGCACGCCAAGCTGATAGGCAAAACCTGGGAAAAAACCGCGCAGCGCGTCTGGCGAAAGTTCATTGATGTGCGCGGGAATCACGCCCCATGCGCCCTGCACCATGAATTGCATTAAAATGGCGCCGACCAAAATCAGCGGGAAATTGGGCGCCGCGATCCACAGGGGAATCAGCGCGACTGCAAAAAGTGCGGCGCCGATCATTGCGCGACGCCGCCCGCGACGGTCCGAGTACAAGCCGACGAGCATCCCACCGGCGATGGCGCCAGTCATCGAAAGGACGGTGATCAGGGCCGTGGTTCGTGGGCTGTACCCTCGCTGCGATTGCAGGAAAGTTGGATAGAAATCCTGCGTGCCGTGCGAAATAAAATTCATCAATGCCATCAGCAGCACGAGATATGCGAAGCGCTTCCAGTTCCGAACAATCGAGCGGAAGTACGCCGACCATTCTATGTGGGCCGATGTAGCTTTCCACGCCTCGCTCTCTTTGACTTTTGAACGAATGAACAACGTCAATAGGGCGGGCAAGCCGCCAATAAAAAACATCGCACGCCAGCCGAAGTGCGGAAACACGAGCCAGTACGCAATCGCGGCTAGCAAGTACCCGAACGCGTAGCCTTCCTGCAGAACGCCCGAAAGAATCCCCCGCCACTTCGCGGGAACGGATTCCATCGCGAGCGAGGCACCCACGCCCCATTCGCCGCCCATGCCGATTCCATAAAGCAGGCGCAGCACGATGAACGCGGAATAGCTCGGCGCGAATCCCGAGGCCACTTCAACCGCCGAATAAAATAGGACGTCCAGCATCAGCGGCAGGCGGCGACCGTAGCGATCCGCCAGCAAGCCGAAGATAAATGCGCCAATGGGCCGAGTCGCTAAGCTCGCTGTGATCGCCAGGGCAATCTCTGGAATGGACTCATGAAAGTCCTTTCCGATCGGCGCGAGTAAAAAGGTTAAAATAAAAAAATCGAAGGCATCCAGCGTCCAGCCAAGAAAACAGGCGGCGACGGCGTTGCGTTGATTCGAGCGTTCGGCGGCGGGATTGAGTTCGGGCATCGGCGGCGCGCGCATGTTAGGCCAACAAGAGCGCGAACGCAATCGCCACGCTTTCAGCGTCGCAAACGGTCGAGCCCTGCGAAAAGGAATACGGCCACAGCAGAATTGATAAGCGAGGCAATCAACAATTGAACCGAAAAGAAGGGTTCAGAACTCGCCAGCAACAGATGAATCGTGATGGCCAGAATAATCTGGTGAATGTGGAAGAATAGAAACATCAAAATGAAGCGGCTGATGGGATGCTCGGTGTCCAACCGCGCGCCAACCGACGATGCGATGTATCCGACTACCGCCTTCGCGATGCCGTAGAGGCCTATCGGATTGTGGCTGATGCCATCCTGCAATAGACCGACGAGTGTCCCGAGAAACATTCCCGAGACAGAATTTCTGCGGCTCAGTCCGAAATAAGCGACGACCAATAACGGAAGCTCGAGTAGTTGGAAGTGCGTGCTGAATTTATTCAGAAAAGCCTGGAGCACCAGGGCGAGGAAGCACACCACTACGACCGTGCCACCGTAAAATTTATGAACCTCGATGTGCTGCGCCTCGGAATCCATTCGCACGGTCATCTAGGGCCTCGCGTCATTGCTGTACCTTTTGCGGATTCCCCGAGGCGGGTTTTGCCGGGGGTGCCGGCTTTTTCGCTGGTTGTGCCGGCGTCTTGCCAGGGCCTTTTGCATTTTCCTGTGCGCTCGGCGCACCCGAAGCGTTTCCCGGCTTGTTATTCGGAGAAGTGCTTTCTGTGGAAGCGAGGGAGTGCTCTGTCAAGAGCACAAGCACTTCTTCGAGGCGGTCCAAATGCGCGGCCGGTTCAACTTGAATTGTTTGGAACGGACGTCCGGGCTTCGTCGAAGCCACTGTGCCAACCGGCAAATCCTTCGGGAAGATTTTGTCTTCGCCCGAGGTCAGAATCCTCTCGCCCGCGGGCACTTTTTCTTCCGTTGTGACGTAGTCCATCCACAGCAGCGGATCGCCAGTACCCTTGATAACGCCGTGAGTGCGTGTATCCGCCAGCAGCGCTCCCAAGCCGCTTTCTCTGTCGGTAATCAGCAGCACCTGCGCCGTATGAGGAAACGCCTCGAAGATTTTTCCAACGACGCCATCGGGCGTTACCACAGCCATGTTGCGGTGTACTCCCTCGCGCTCGCCGCGATTTATGAAAATGGTCTGGCTATTCGAATCGGCGCTCGCACCAATGACTTCAGCGGCCAGCATTGGAACGTTAGCGTTGGCTTGCTGAAAGCCCAGCAATTTAGCCAGTCGGCCAGCCTCAGCGGCCTGACTTTCGAGGGCTTGGTTTTGCAGGCGCAAACGCCCAACCTCGTCCGCTAGTTGCCGGTTTTCCGCCCGCGCATACCGCAGATCGACGTAACCGAACCAAGTGCCGTTGATTTTCGCAAGCAGGAAGGTGCCCGCGCGTTGTGGCGGAGTCAGCAGCTCAGCCGACCACACGCGGACCAGCCGCACATCCTGGCCGCGTTTAATCTGAAACGCGAGCAGCAGCACCTGCGCCAGAATCACGGTGACCAGCAGAACCAATGGCCGTTGGCGGGAAGGGACATCCATAATAATCTAGCGATTGGAAATGAAACGCTGGAGGCCAGACAACATGCGCGGCGCTATTCCCGGCGCTTTCGCGGGCAGTCTGCCGTGCAAGCGGCTCGACATTTGCTGTGCGCCAGGCAACGTTCCTCAGTCAATCGAAACCAGGCGCAGCAGCCGGAAATCGCTCAGCATTTTGCCCGTTCCCAGAACGACGGACGCGAGCGGATCGTCGGCAATGGAAACAGGCAACCCCGTTTCCTCGCGGATGCGCTTGTCGAGATTCTTAATCAGCGCGCCGCCGCCGGTCAGCACAATTCCGCGATCGCTGATGTCCGCCGAAAGTTCCGGTGGAGTGCGCTCAAGCGCCACGCGTATAGCGTTTAGAATTGTGGCTACGCATTCAGAAAGGGCTTCGCGGATTTCGCTGTCGTCAATGGTCACCGTGCGCGGCACGCCTTCGATCAAATTACGGCCTTTCACTTCCAGTGTCAGAGGTTTTTCCAGCGGATAGGCCGAGCCGATCTCGATTTTAATTTGCTCCGCCGTCCGTTCACCGACCAGCAAATTGTATTTCCGCTTCAGGTAGTGCATCACAGCTTCGTCCATTTCGTTTCCGGCGACGCGTACGGAACGCGAATAGACAATCCCGCTCATCGAAATTACGGCAATGTCCGTGGTGCCGCCGCCGATGTCGACCACCATGTTGCCGGAGGGTTCCTCGATGGGCAGTCCCGCGCCAATGGCCGCGGCCATCGCCTGCTCGACCAGGTAAACTTCGCTCGCTCGCGCACGATATGCCGAATCCTGCACGGCGCGCTTTTCCACCGGGGTGATTTCGCTCGGCACGCCGATCACGATGCGCGGATGCACCAGAACGCGCCGGTTGTGCGCCTTCTGAATAAAATACGTGAGCATCTTTTCGGTGACCTTGAAGTCCGCGATCACGCCGTCTTTCATGGGCTTGATGGCCACCACGTTGCCCGGTGTGCGGCCGAGCATTTCCTTTGCTTCTTTTCCCACCGCGACCACTTCGCCGCTGTTTTTATTGATCGCGACGATCGAGGGCTCGTTCACCACGATGCCCTTGCCCTTGGCAAACACCAGCGTGTTCGCCGTTCCCAGGTCTATGGCGAGATCGGAGGAGAGAAGACTGAAGACCGACCTCATCGAATATCCGTTTTTCATGAACCCCCTCTTGCTCTGCGTCCCCCGCCCACAAGTCTTTGTGTCCGCTGTGCTATTTCACTGTTCGAAAATCTTAAGGAACGACCACGGGCACGCGCTTGACGGCTGTGCCGCCTCTGCGATCCTGTCCCGTGATCACGATCTCGTGCGCACCGCTGGTCATAGGTTGCGTGAAATGGCGGAATTTCCCGTCCGGGCCAATGTCAGCCACAGCCTCACCGTCAATAATCAGCGCGGAGCCCGGTTCCGTGTGGCCAATCACTTCCACTACTTTGCCATCAAACTCGATGTGATCGACCTCAAGCAGCATACTCTGCTCTTTAGCTTGGTCGACCAGCGAAAACTTCGAGGCGGCGGCGGGCTCGCTTGAGGTCCCCTTTGCATCGATCGCCTTTACAGTCCAGAAATAATCGCCCGCACTTAAGCCTGTGACTTCAACCGCGGTTTCGGTTGTCTTGCGATCCGCAAGAACTCGGTTGAACATCGAAGTATCACTGATTTCGAGCTCGTACTGAGCCGCAGTGCCCACGGGTTGCCATTCGAACCGGATGGACGTGTGCTTGGGATCCGCCACAATGATGGGCTGCAAATTGACGGGCTGGACAAGGCCCGGAGGCGCAAGCACGTCAGTTTTCGTGATGGGGCCGCTCGCAGTAAATGATGCGCGCTGCCATTGCGCAACCTGCACTTGTTGACCGTCGCGCTTCACGTCGGCCGTGCCCGCTGCGACGGTGATTTCGTTCTGCTTCGTGTTTGGATCCGTCCTCACGTCCGCATGGCTGTTTTCATGGAGCGATGCGACCGCGTCTTGAAACGAAACTTTTGCGGTCGACCCAGGCATCTGCCACGTCCCCGTCGTCAAGTCCACATTGCCCGAGCTGATGTGCATACCGACGCTAGATGCTCTATTCTGCGGCACAAAGATCTCTTCCACGGTGACGAGCGTATCGGCTTGCACTATATACTGGGTGCCGTCCGCGAACGCGATGCGCGCCGCTCCGTCCGGTCCGGTCTGAATCAAATCGCCCTTCTCGAGAGGCATCTGATAATCCGCGGCGCCCCATTGCACGGAATTCACTTTCTTCACCTGTACTTTGCCGTCTAGGTTGACGAACCGCGCGCCACGCACACCCGTCGACGAAACGCTGGAATCCTTCGGCTCCAGAGCGTGCGAAAGGTGCCTTGCCATGCTCGCAAACGTATCGGGGAATACGAGATAACCTGCAGCGGTAAAAAGAATCACAAACACAAAAGCGTAGAGGAGAATCGTCCGGTAAGTTACCGTGTGCCAATACACCTCGACCCGGTTGACCTTTGGCCTCGTCGCGTCCGTAAATTTCTCCGTTGTCATGCCAGATTTCAGCTAATTTCCGAATCTAGCATAGGGGTTGGGGCCTTTCAACATGACCTGCCATAAGTTGCGAAGTCGCTAATACTTGACCGGAAGGACAGTTTTGCGTTTTTGTCCGGTTCTGATGACCAGTTCCTCGGCGCAAGAGCGAACGATCACTCATGATAGGATTGCGACCATGCAAAACGATCCGGCTAACGCACATTCTGACGCCAGCCGGGACCTGCTGCGCCACACGGTTGCGACCCTCGCGTATCGCGCAAGCAAGGCATTTCATGGTGCGCGCTAAGACTTCGCGGAGTTTCACGCTTCCGAAATATCCTGCACAACCGTGGAAATCCTCGCACACTGGGTGACCTCTTCGATTGGGCGTTCTCGGTCGCGAAAGGGCGACAGGAATGGCGCGATTCGCCTTCGCTGCCATGGGCCGACGGCGTAAAACGATTTTTCGCCGCTCTCGAACAATTTGACGTCTGCGAACGACCTACCAGATATCTTCAAGGTTGAACAGGCAGCGAATCGTCCGCGGACGCGAGAATAGACCCGTTCAACTCGCGGCATGACGTGAAGCCGCTCAGAGCCATCGACAAATCAAAATCGGCAAGCAGATTAAGGACCGCGTCGCGCACCCCTGCTTCGCCTGTCGCCGCGAGCCCCCAAATGTAGAGCCGCGCAATCAGCACGGCTCGCGCTCCCAACGCGAGCGCCTTCATGATGTCCGGGCCACGGCGAATGCCGCTGTCGAAAAGGACAGGAACGCTTCCGTTCACCGCTCGCACCACGCCCGGCAGCGCATCGAGCGCGGCGATCGCGCCATCCACTTGACGTCCGCCATGATTCGACACGATCACGCCATCAACGCCGCGATTAACTGCGCGCGCGGCGTCGTCGGGGTGCAAAATTCCTTTCAGGATAATGGGCAGCTTGGTGTGTTCGCGTAAGAACGCCAGATCGTCCCACGTCAGCGCATTGTTCGTGAAGATGCTGGCCCAGAGGCGCACCGCTTCAGCGGGATCTTTTTCGGGAGGCTGCTTCAGCGCGGCACGGAACACGGGATCCGTGAAATAATTCGCCAGTCCTTCACAGGAAAAAAATGGAAGATAGCTGCGTTCGAGATCGCGTTCGCGCCATCCGAGCATCGACGTATCGAGCGTCACCACCAGCGCCGTGTAGCCGGCGCGCTCCGCACGCTGCAGCATGCTCGCCGTCAGCTCCGGATTCTTGCTCCAGTAGAGTTGAAACCATCGCGGTCCGGCGCCCATCGCGTGCGCCACTTCTTCCATCGGCCGCGAAGAGACCGTGCTGATCACAAACGGTAAGCCGAGTTCGGCGGCGGCGCGTCCTGATGCGACTTCCGCTTCGCCGTGAATAATTCCTTGCACTCCTACGGGGCCAAGCAAGACGGGGGCGGGCAATTTTGCACCCAATAATTCCACGCTGAGATCCCGAGCGGAGACATCGCGCAGCATTCTCGGCACGATGCGCCAACGATAGAATGCCTCCAGGTTCGCGCGCATCGTGTTTTCGCCGCCCGCACCTCCGGCCACATAGTTATACGCGCGCGGATCGAGCGCTTCCTTCGCCTTTTGCTCCAGCAGCGAAAGAGTGACCGGTATCGACAGTTTCTTCCCGGCCGCGCCGTGCTGATAAATCTCCAGCTCGCGTTCCAAGCCGAAATTTCTTGGTGGGTTGGTTTTCTCGGGATCCATTGCGCGCGGGAATTATACACTCAGATACCCAAACAGCTCCGAAACTCATCCAATCGTATGTGAAGAGCGCGTCTTCCTCGGAGCTGAACATGAAGGGAATCCAATTCAAATTCACGGCCATTGTTTTTCTCGTTGCGGGTACTTTCTGCATCGTCGCGCCCAGCTTTGCGCAGAACGTCAAGCTTCCTTCGCCCGATATTGCTCGGGTGACCGTCACGGCGGCGGGCCGCTCCGGTGCAGCGCCGCCTGCGCTTGAGCGCATCGACATCTCCGTGCATCAGGACAACCAGCCGCGTCCGGTCATCGACTTAATTCCCGCGAACAGTCCGAAAGCCTCGCTCGACTTCGTGGTCCTCGTCGACGACAACCTGAACACACGGCTTGGCACGCAATTTCGCGACATCAAGGATTTCATTCATTCGCTGCCGGAAGGTTCCCGCATCGCCGTCGCCTATGCCGCGAACGGCACAGCCACCATGCAGCAAGATTTCACCACGGATCGCGCTGCGGCGGAGAAAGCCATCCGTTTGCCAAGCGGGCAGTTCCAAGGCTCCAGCGGAATCTATTTCGCCGTGAGCGACCTGATCAAGAAATGGCCAGAGGGCGCGGCCCGGCGCGAGATCTTGTTGATCAGCGATGGTATCGATTTCACTTATGGGGCTGACGACACAGCGCCCGGTTTAAATCCCGCACTCGAACAGGCCATCGAGGCGGCGCAGCGCAACAACGTCACGATCCATAGCCTTTTTGCCAGCGGCGCTGGAATTGTGGCTCGCAATCAGTTTTTGATCTTGAATGGCCAGGGCTGCCTCGGCAAATTGACCCTTGATACTGGCGGCGACTCGTTTTTCCTCGGATTTCAAACGCCGGTGGCCTTCCGTCCATTTTTGCAGCAGCTGACCGGACTGCTCGGCCGGCAATATCTGCTCACGTTTCGCGCCGCGCTTCCGCAAAAGGCTGGTTTTCACGAGCTGAAAGTCAGCACGGAAATGTCCGGCGTTGAGCTGATGGCGCCATCGCGCATTTATCTTCCCGTGCGCCCGTAAAACTGCGGCGGGAAACCGGTGGCGCAATTTCTCCTTCACGAACCGTGTGAACGCCTGCCCGTGGCCGCGGGATTCGGATATTTTGCGTCCGGCAGCCAGAAGTGGAAAAAAATCCAGCACAGAATCAGAATCGCAAATACCAGAAGGCTGCCTTCCGGACCTACCGATCCTCCCGTCAGTAGCTTCGAGCCGTGAAAGCTCGGAGTGAGCATGTGGCCGGGCGTCACCTGCCCGCTGTCCGGCACCCCGTAAAAAAAGCTCTCGGCCCAGTCCCACGCCGCGTGAAATCCGATAGCCATCCACAAATCGCCCGTGCGCCGCAGAATAAAGCAGAAGAGGAAACCGGCTGACCCCGCCGACAACGCGCCAATCCAATCTTCGCCGCCGTTTCCCAAGTGCAGCGCGCCAAATGCAATCGACAGCAGGACAGCCGCGGGCCAGAAGCCCACGCCTGTCGTCAACGTAAACAACGCATAACCACGCACCGAAAATTCCTCCGTGAATCCAACGAGCAAAAACGCAACGCCCCAAAGCGCCGCGTATTTCGCCAGCGCGCCGCCGTGCAGCGCGAACGTCCCAAAATAAAAGACGCCCAGGGCTCGCAAAGTTCCTAGCAGGATGGTCATCGCCACGAAGCCGATAATCGCTCCTTGCCAAAATTCCTTCTGGAACGCCTTGCGCCCCGGCAGTCCATAATCGCCAATGGTGCGGTCTTCGATTTTCGTCATAATCCAGCTGGCGAACAAGAACACCAAAAAAACGATAGCTTCGCCGGCGATTACGCTCGTCATGGAAAATCCGCGCTGCGGCGGCTGTCCGTGAGAGAGAAGTTTTCCGCCATAGTGGAGAGCTGTGAGAAATGCGGCGATGATCGCCACGAAAATCAGCAGCCGCCAACCCGCGCGCAGGCCATTCGGCCCGAAAAAGATCTCGTTCGTCGCTGATTTACTATCCGGCGGAAAAGGTGGCGGAGCGTCGCCACTCGAAGGAATTCCCAATGGCGTGATGGCGCTGTTGAATAACGCAGTGGCAGAACCGTGCGGCGGCCGGGGCATTTGTTCTCTTCTCCTTTTGCTTTCCGTGTCCGCGCGAACTGGCGAAGACGTCTGTCAGCTCTAAATACGCGGGTTTGCGAATGGATGTTCCGAGACTAAAATAACATCAAACGAGGCGTGCACCATTTCAAACGTCGGCGAGATGCCTGCCTATCGCAGGCACGTCTGTGCTAGGAATATCCCGAAGGGCGGGTTCCACTCAGCGCGGGCGCGTGGTGAGGCCAGCCTGTTTCCAGAGCTTCTCCCAGTGCCAGACGCCGGGAGTTTTGTCGAGGATGCGGTAGCCGAGCTGGTGGGCCAGCATCAAAACTTGGCCCCGGTGATGCGCCTCGTGCGAGAACATGTAAGCAAACATGGTCCCTCCGGCGGGCCACGTTTGCGCCCAACTGCCGCGAGAGAACTTTATAACACGGCGATTCGGAGCGGCCGACAGAGCATCGGATAGCATCCGAAGGCACTGCGCAGCGCTTCTTTTGTGCCCGGCAGCAGCCTGTTTCATGGTGCAGCTGTCGGGATCAAGTGGTGGGGGACACTTCAGATGGGGCGCGGAGTTCCTCAGCCACACCAGACGGCTATTGTGGAGATGCGCGAAGATGGCTGCGATTGTGCGGCCAGTGCCTTTTTGACCTGGCGGCTGGGCGCGCCACGCACGAGCGTCGAGATCTGAGAGGATGAGCTGGTTCATTGCGTCGTTGCTTGCGTAGGTTTCGAGCAGAGAGTCGCGAATCTCGGCAAGCGTCGCGTAGGATTGAAGCGTCACGGAAGTTCCGCCAATTATTTATTACCGCTGTGACTGGCGACCCACGCATCGAGGATGCGTTGCTGGTCGGGTGCGACATCTTCAAATACGATGCCCATCCCGAATTCCGCATGCACGTGCAGCACGCGGCCCGCGGATTCAAACACTTTCCCGTCCTTGCTAATGCGCACGCGAATCGCGGTGTCTTCGGCGAAGGGGTTCAGCGCTCCTGTGTAACAACCCGTCGAACTGAGTTGCGTTGTTGGCGCGGCCATGCGGTCGCCCGTCTTGATTTCGACCAATTCCGCCAGTGCGACGAATGGAAAACGATGGGCCATCCGGCGTTTCATGCCGGATTCATCTTGCTGCGAATTGTCGGATGATGAGTTCGGTGGCCGATCAACCATTTTCCCGCCCCTTATCTGCCGAGCAGCCCGCCTTGCTTGCAGCAGGCATACTGCTGTCGGCAATATTACCTCTGCTAGCGCGCCGCGCGCTGCCTACACCTTAACCGCCCCGCCGCTTTTCGGCAATAGGACTCCTGTTCAAGCGTTCTCTCGAGTGTCGCGCGGGCCGATCAGAAACACGTAACTGACACAAAACGAGCGGGCGGCCTATTTCCAATCCCGACAAATCTGCCTTTTGTCATCCCCGCCATTTTGGTAGTTGACCGTGGGACTCCAAATTCGAGAAACTATGGCCTTGCGATCGGTCGCCTAACGCACTATCACGGCTTTCAGGCGCCCCCCGCACATGAATCAAGTTAAGGACGAACAATGAACTCGCTAATTGGTGAACTGCTTCCCCCGACAAGATTGATGCTCACGCCAGGTCCGTCGTGTATCGACCCGCGCGTTTACCGGGCCATGTCCACTCCCATCGTCGGCCATCTCGATCCGTGGTTTTTGGAAATGATGGGCGACGTGCAGATTCTTCTCCGCCAAGTTTTCCAAACGCGGAACCGCCTCACCTTTCCCATCTCCGCATCCGGCTCGGGCGGGATCGAAGCGGCGATGCTGAACCCGCTCGAAGCGGGCGACGAAGCCATCATCTGCGTCAATGGCGTGTTCAGCGAGCGTATGGCGATTATTGCGGAACGCACTCCGGCGAAGATTATTCGCGTCGAGGCTCCTTACGGAAAGCCTTGTGATCCGGACGATGTGCGGCGCGCAGGTAAAGGCAAGAAAATCAAAATCCTCGGCGTCACGCACGGCGAAAGCTCCACGTCGGTGGTGACGAATCTCGACAATATGCGCAAAGTCGCAGACGAACTCGGAGCGTTGCTCGTGGTCGACACGGTTTCGACGCTCGCGGGTATGCCCCTCGATATCGACAAAACGAATATCGACATTTGCTTCAGCGGCTCGCAGAAAGCGTTGAGTGCGCCTCCGGGCATGTCGCCTATCACCGTGAATGCGCGGACGGAAGAGGTGCTGCGCGCGCGAAAAACTCCCGTGCAGAGCTGGTATTTCGATTTGACCACCACGATGAATTATTGGGGCAAAGAGCGCACGTATCATCATACCGCGCCCATTTCGCTGGTCTTCGCGTTGCGCGAAGCGCTGCGCATCGTGCTGGAAGAAGGCTTGCCCGCGCGCTGGGAACGTCACAAGGAGAATCGCGACGCGCTCGTGGCGGGACTCGAGGCCATGGGCCTGGAGATGTTCGTTGAAGACCCCAAAGATCGCCAGGTCACAGTGACAGGAATCAAGGTACCGCAGGGAATCGACGATGGGAAAGTGCGCGGGCAATTACTGGACGAATTCAATATCGAAATCGGCGGCGGATTTGGGCCGATCAAGGGCAAATTGTGGCGCGTTGGATTGATGGGTTACGGATGCCAGAAAAATAATGTGCTTGTCTTCCTGGCCGCGCTCGAAAAGTGTTTGCTCGATCAGGGCTTCCGGCTGCCAGCGGGCGCAGGCGTGGGCGCGGCAATCCGCATCTACTCGGAAACGCACGCGGCGATGGCGGGCCACAAATAGGGGGGAATTTTTAGTCCAACCGGAAAACAAGATGAGCTCAACAACAGTAACGCGGATTCCGAATCAAGGGGCGATGAGCGATTTCGTCAGGCCCTTTGAGGCGGCGTCGAAGATGACTGACGTCGTCTACCGCTGCCGCTTCTCGCACTGCTGGAACGGCATAGCGACGCGCCATGCGGACACCATTGACTGCAAGTTTTATGTCGACGGCAAGGGCGTCGTGCTCGGATTGGCACACGCCGCGTTCATCGAATTCCAGAATCGCGCGAAACGGTATTTGACCGACCGCGAAGCTAGCTTCATCGCAGCGGAATATTTACGCGAGCGCCTGGAACAGGAAGACGAACACGAATTGTACGACGTGTCGCACGCGGACGTGCTCCGCATCATCGACAAGTTGCGAATCCGGTAAACTTCAGTCGCCAGAAATTGCGGGTTTTCAGCGGCCCTCGAAGGTGAGGTTGGCGGTCGCCGTTTCGCCCGGCCGCACAACCACCTTCTGTTCCTGCGTCCCAAACGTCGCGGTCCAGACCGCCAGAGTGTATTCGCCCGGCGGAACATTCTTCAAGACGAAGCTCCCATCGCTGCCGGTGACCGCGTAGAACGGATTATTCACCACCCCGATGTATGCTTTCATCCACGGATGCTCATTGCAATGCACAGGGATCATGATTTCGGAATGGGAGAATTTTCGAATCACGGACGGCGAACCGGGCTGCTGCGTGACATTCCATTCTCGGTTCACCTTTGCGACCACGTGGATGTTATGCGTCGTGGGATCCAACGTCAGAACCTGAAGCGGCTGGCCCACCATGATGCCGAGAACGTGCGGCTGGTACATGCAGCCACTTTGAGTGAGGTCCACCGAATTGCGCGGAGCCGGCCCTGCAAGATTGACGCTGCCGTGCTCGATGTAGATGAACGCGTTGGGCAACGTCCCGTTGCTGTTCACCGCACCGTCCTGGGCGTATACGGTCGCCGAATGCTCTGAGACGCAGACCGGATCTTTTCCCATATCGAGCGGCAGCAGCCTCGGTTTGGTTCCCTTGAAATAAATTTTGCCAGCGATCTCCCCTGTACCGCTTGCAGCGTTTCCAGCTTGCGTAGGAGATGCTTTTAGAATGTCCGCCAGCACGGCTGATCCGAGTCCAAGAAATACCACCAGGAGCACAGCACGCACGCTAGTCGATCTTTTCATGTTTCTCGACATTGCTTTTGCAACCTGCCTTTCTTTCGTTCGGCAACTCGTGAGCTTCCGCGTCTCTGTGCCCGCCGGTTGCAAGACGTCCATCGTACCGGCACGCTGTGAATCGACAGATTTTCCGGCTAAAAGATCAAGCCGAGATAAAGATAAACAGAATTGTTGTCGCGGGCGTTCCGTCCCGCTCCGTCATAGTTTGTGCCGCCGCCGTTGAACTGCGTGTAACCGGTGTACTGCACTGCCAAACGCACGTTTTGCACCGGCCAGTAAGTGAAATTCAAAAGGTAGCCTTTGCTGTTCGGACTGCCGTTTGCGCTGCCCGTCAGCGCCCCGGGCGCGTAAAACAACAGGTCCGCATTTCCCGTGGTGGCGAAATATCCGAATGCTGGCGCGTAGCGGTAGCCGAAATGGTAGACAGCGTTCACCTGAAAGGTATTCAAATGGTGCGGGACGAAACTCGCGCCGCTCGAATCGAACGCTGCATTCAAATTCGAGTTCTCCCTAATGTAAGTTCCGTGCAAGCTGATTAAGTTGTCATGGAGTTTCGGAAGAACGCGCTCGAATTGCGAATCCACCGCGAAATCCGTGTAGGTATTTTCCGGCCCCACGACGGCACTGGGTGTGGATCGCATGTGCATGCCGTACGTTCCGAATTCCAGATAACTGTTGCCCATGGTCTGCTGCCAAGCCGCGCGCCAGTACGGCGCCGCGCCCTGAATATTGAAATTGAAATTCGTGCCGGGATTCGGCAAGGGCTGACCTAGATGCGAAGAGCGGTAAACCGTCGCGGCGCCGTACAAGTGGTCGTTCCACATGGCGTAGCCACCCACGCCGGCGACATCTTGGCCGAGCGGCCCGTTGATGATGGGCATAGCGGCGGGCGTTGTCGCCGACGCGGATGCAATCCACGGAAAGCCCCATGCGGGCGTGTCGTTCCAAAGGTCTTCGACCGTGGGATTGTTATTCAGGTCGATTCCGTAGACCAGTGTTTTTCCCCTGACTAGGCGATTCTGTGCATAGCGAATGTCGGTATTATCCCAACTGAAATGGTCGCTCTGCGTGTGATATGTGACTTGCACAAAGCCGCCCAAGTGGCTTGCGTAGGCTCCTGCAAGGAACAAAGAAGCATCCTGGGGAAGAGAAAAATTCCAATTTTGTTTTCCCGGCTGGGGGCGATTTGTTCCCGTGTTGGAAACCTCGAACAAAACGGCCAGTGGAAGATTCGACAGAAGCGTCAAACCAGCTTTTTCCTTTTCCGGCGGCGATGTGATGACTTTAATTCCTGTCATGGAGTAGCCGTTCAATTTAAATGTACGCCCCAGCGGGGTCAGCTCCGGTGGATTTGTATGGCAGGAACTGCAGGCGAGACCAGTCTGGCGCGCGAAGCTTGGAACGGCCTGCGCTTTGCGCGTGGGAAAAATCAGCACAAAGAACGCTCCCACGCCCATGAACAAAACCAAATAGACCCAGTCAATCTTCTTGCTGCGCAGACTCATCGTGGCCCTCTCCGAACGATTTTCTCTGCCCATTTGCGTCAGAAGCATTGCTTACTTGAGCGTGAAATTGGCGCTTGCGGTTTGCCCGGCTTGCACGGTGACGGTCTGTTCTTGTGTGCCGAGAGTTTCCTGCCAAACCTTAAGATGGTAGGTGCCAGGAGGTACGTCGGTGAGAGTAAAACTACCGCCGCTTCCACTCAACGCATAGTAAGGATTTTTCGCCACGATGATGTGGCCCTGCATCCAAGTGTGAACGTCGCAGCGGACAATGATGGTATCGGGCCGAAACAGGGGAACGCTCAGGGGATCGGATCCCTGAGGCATGACCTGATTGAATGCACGGTTCGATTTCGCAAAGAGGTGGACATTGTGGGCGGCGGGGTCGCTGTTGGTGATTTTCAATTGACCCGGGGCCATCAGCACGACGTGAGGCATGAACATGCAGCCCTTCTGGTCCAACGAGCCGGCAGGAAACGCAAAGGCTTTGCCGTGAGACACGTCGTCAAGCCAGACCACGGCATCAACGATGCCGCCATCCTTGACTTGAACGGGCAAAATTTCCTTCATCTTTCCGCAGGTCTCGTTATCCTGGGTGACAGTAACCTTTTTCGCGCGCACTGGCGGCCCGGCGTAGAGAATCTTGCCGGAAATTGTTCCGCCAGGTCCAGGCTGTACCGTGTAGCCGGACACGGATTCTCCCTGAGGCGGGGCTGCTCGCACCACTTGGGGCGCGAACCAGACACAAGCTGAAAGACCGGCGAGCGCCACCGCTGCAATCCCCGTTCCCAGTAGCACATCACGCTGTCGAATCATCGTTATAACCTCCCGATCAACGTTCCGATTATTGTACGTTGGGAATTGTAAGGGAACGACATCACCACAACAAGGTTAGTCATCACGCAGCAGTGTGATGTAGGTCACAGAACAAACCGGGTTGAATTTCGGCCGGCGACGGTCGAAGAAAGTCACTCAGCGTGCGAAGGAGGCAAGATTGCGACCCGTGAAGGCACGAGAGATCAACTATTCGTAGCGCAGAGCGACCATAGGATCGACGCGCATCGCGCGCCGCGCAGGGAGGTAGCAGGCAATTAGCGCAACAATCAGAAGAAGGATTGCGACGGCAATGAACGTCACCGGATCGGTCGGCGCAACGCCATAGAGCAGCGAGGCCATCAACCGCGTCAATCCAATTGCTGCGAGCATTCCAACCACAATGCCAGCGAGCGCGAGACTTGCGCCCTGACTGAGAACCAGGCGTAACACGTCTCGGCGCTGTGCACCAAGGGCAAGCCGAATGCCAATTTCATGCGTACGCTGCGCAACCGAATATGAAATCACGCCATAGACGCCGACGGCGGCAATCACCACCGCCAGCGCCCCGAAAATGCCGAGCAAAATTGCATGGAAGCGCCAGTCGTTCAGTGAGCCCGAAACCACTTGCTCCATGCTCTCCACCTGTGTGAGCGGCTCGCCGGGATCCACGTCGTGCAACGCGCTGCGAATCTCCGGAAGAGAGAGAGCCGCGGCGGCGCGCGTGCGCAGCAGAAACGAAGCTGAGTCATTCCACTTTGTTTGGGTGTAAGGGATGAACATTCCTTGACCGGGCATGTCCTCCAGGGTGGACTCTCGAACGTCGCCGACGATTCCGATAACCCTCCTCGGCGCGGGCTCGCTCTGCGCCGGGCCCATCGGTTTCCCAATCCAGATCTGCTGCCCGATGGGATCTTTGCCCGGCCAAAACATTCTGGCCATCGTCTGATTGATCACCACTACTGGCGCGCCGCTGGCGTTGTCGGCTGCAGTAAATTCGCGCCCACTGATCAGCGGAATCCGCAGCGCGCGGAAATAATCCGGGCTGACAATTCGAATTTCAGCGTCCAGCGGCTGGCCGGCCGGCGCCACCGCAGTTCCGCCCTCAATGCTGAAGAGAATGTCGCTGCCTTCGCGCAGCGGTAGCGTGTCAATAATCGCGGCCTGCTCTACGCCCGGAATCGCGGAGACGCGAGAGATGGCCTGATCGAAGAACGCGGTTCGTTTCGCGGCCGTGTCGTATTTTTGGCTCGGCAGTGACACGGCGAACGTCAGCACGTTCTGCGTATCGAAGCCGGGCTTCACCATCGTGAGGCGCGCAAGGCTTTCCAGCGCCAGCGCCGCGCCAATGAGTAACACCAAGGAAATCGCGATCTCGCTCGCCGCCAGAAAGCGGCGAAGGCCGCCGATGGCCCTCGCCCCCGCCTGTGCACCGGATTCCTTGAGCGAGCCGCTCAAGTCAACGCGCGAAGCGCCCAGCGCCGGCACGAGGCCAAATGCGATTCCGGTGGCTATACTCAGTGCGAAAGCAAAGAGAAGCACGCGTGCGTCAATCCCAAACGCCCCAACGTGCGGCAGGTTCGCGGGAACGAGAGTCACAACGAACTGAAAGCTCGCGTAGCACGCCGCGATCCCAAGCACTCCGCCCAGCACCGCCAGCAAAATGCTTTCGGTCAGAAGTTGCCGGACAATCCGGCCGCGGCTCGCGCCGATCACGGTGCGCACAGCTATTTCGCGCTGGCGCGTCGCCGAGCGGGCCAGCGTCAAATTCGCGACGTTGACGCACGCAATCAGCAGCACGAGGCCGACTGCGCCAAAGATCAGCAGCATCGTTGTACCGGCCCATTGGTTCAGCATCTCGCGCAGCGGAATCAAATGCGCCCGTTCGTTGGGCCTGAACATTTTCGGAAACTCTCGCCGCAGATCCGAAAGCGCGGGCGTAAGTGCCGCTTCCGCCTCGGCGACGCTGACTCCCGGTTTCAATGCGCCGAAGCAGAGACGGCCTCCGTTGGATGGATCGCTGCTCGTGGCAGGAACCTGCGCCGGAAACCAGAGTTGTGCCCTTGTGGGGCTGAAAGTTGGATCTGTGAATCCGGGAGGAAGAACGCCGACAACCGTATAAGACCTACTGTTCAATGTCAGATTTCGGCCCACAATGTGTGGGTCCGCGCCAAATCGCTCGCGCCACAGGCTGTCGCTGAGCATCACCACATTCGGTCCACCGACACGGCCCTCCTCTGTAACGAAATCGCGACCCAGAATGGGATGGATGCCAACCATGGCAAGAAAATCTGTCGAGATCGTCATTGAAAGGACATTTTCGGCCTCGCCAGAGACCATAAGCGTCGTCGATTCCCCTAACCCCTGCACAAGCGTAAGATGCGCGAAGATTTTTTCCTGTCGTTGCCGCCACGCCGAGAAAATCGCGGGAGAAATGGACTCTCCGCCGAATGCATTGCCCGTTCTTGCCACCAGGTAAATCTGCGACGCTTTGGGATAAGGCAACGGCCGGAGGAAAATCGCGTTAATGATGGAAAAGATTGCGGTGTTGGCGCCGATGCCGAGAGCGAGAGTTAGGATGGCGACGGCGGTGAAACCGGGGGACTTGCGCAACATGCGGAAGGCGAAGCGCAAATCCTGCGTCAGGTGTTCGAGCCACGACCAGCCCCAGGATTCGTGACTGGCTTCGCGGAGAGCGAGGGCGTTGCCAAAATGTTTGCGCGCGTCAGTGTAGGCCTGCTCAGTGGGCGCACCGCTTTCGCGCAATTCGCGTTCGCGCATTTCGATGTGCGCACGCATCTCCTCGTCCATGTCGCGGTCAAATTGCTTGCGACGAAAAAGCATTCGTAAGCGCCGAATCAATCCACCCAGCAATTTCATGCTTCCTTCTCCCGATGCGTTTCGTCTACGGCTGTTTCTTGCTTTTCCTGGTCACTTGCCATCCGCCACTGTCTTCTCACGCGGTTTGAATTACGCGCGTGATGGCGCCGACGACGCGCCGGAATTGCGACAGCTCAATCTCCAATTGTTTGCGCCCCGCGACGGTCAGGCGATAGTAGCGGGCGCGACGATTTTCCGGCGTTGCGCCCCAGTGCGCGTTCACCCAGCCTTTGACGAGCATGCGCTGGAGCGCGGGGTAGAGCGAGCCTTCCTCGACTTGCAGGACGTCTTCGGAATTTTGCTGAATGGTGCGGGCGATTTCGTAGCCGTGCAATTCGCCGCGGCGGGCAAGCGTTTTCAGAATTAACAGATGAAGAGTGCCGGGCGGAATTTCATCGCGATACATGGAACGCTCCTGGCATAGGGTCTCGATGCATAGTTAGACTATGGCAAGGTAAAATAGTTAGCATGGGAGTGTCAAGCGCAAAAGCTGCGCGCCTACAGCGAGGAAGCAGCGAAGCCCGGCGTGGCGTGGGGATCATCTTCTTACCGTGGACTGAATCATAAAGTCGCTGCAAATAAGCAGCGAGACAGGCGGCGAAATGGCGGACGCAAAAAGACCGGGAACGAGCGATTATTTGGCGGCAGAGAGAACGTTTCTAGCGTGGATTCGAACGGGTCTGGCGCTGATGGGATTCGGATTTGTGGTTGCGCGCTTCGGACTTTTTCTGGAATTGCTGCAAGCACGTGAGCCCGGTGCGACAACGCATTCGACGGGGCTGTCACTGTGGTTCGGGACCGCACTAATCGGACTGGGAGTTGCTGTGGATGTGGCCAGCCTGTGGCGTCATCTGCGCCTGGTGCAAGCGCTCGATCGCGGGGAGACAGAAACGAAGCGGCCATCAACTCTCGCGATTTCGGTGGCACTCATAATGGCGGCGGTCGGACTGGCAATGGCGATTTACCTGATTTCGGTTCGAAGGTAGGGATTTTTCGGAGTGCGCGGAGGCTTCCAATGGGGACAAGTGCAGAGAGTGGGATCGTCAGCCAACCGAGCCATTATTCAGTGGATGAAACAATCGAGAAACTGAAAAAACTCCTCGACGCCAAGAACGTGAAGATCTTTGCGCTGGTTGATCATAGTGGCGAAGCGGAGAAAGCAGGAATGAAAATGAGCCCGACGAAGCTCTTGATTTTTGGCAATCCGAAAGCAGGAACGCCGTTGATGATCGCGTCACCGAGCATAGCACTGGATTTGCCGCTGAAGATCCTGGTGGCGGAGGATACGAACGGCAAGGTGTGGATTTCTTACAACGATGCCGAGTATCTGCGCGCGCGGCACAATCTTGCGAAGGAATTCGTTCAAACTCTGTCGGCGGCAGGTGCGCTCGCCGCGAAGGCAATGGAATAAAGCATTCTCCACGAGGACGATTTCCGTCGGCGAGAGAAATTCAGGCGTCGGAGAGGGATTCGTTGAAGCCAGCGCCCGACGCTGGTTCACGTTCAGAAGGATCGAAAATCTCGCCACAATCGAGGCATTCGAGATATTCCTGATGCTCATCTTTGGCGACAAGTATGGTGCGCGCGTGCGGGCAGTTTGGTGCGGGCATAAACGGAGCCTCCAAGCTTAAGCCATTGTAACACCAGGGAACCATGTAGCTGCGCCCGTCCGTTGGTCCTGGAACAAAAAAAAAGGGCCGCTCGAAAGGGGCGGCCCGTTGTGGATTTCAAATCGAGTGAATTCGACTAGAAAATGAATGCCGCTCCGATTTGCAGTACGCGGGCGCCGCCACCATTCGAAATGGTACCCTGGGTGCTAGTAACGTGCCCGAAAGACGACGAGTTGATGTTCTGGTCCGCCATTACGAAGGTCGGATGGTTGAACACGTTGAACGCATCGCCGCGCAACTGCAGAGACATGGATTCACGGAGCGGAATTGCCTTTAGGATTGACAGGTCCGTGTCGAAGAACATGGGCCCATTGAACTCGTTTCTGGAGAGGTTACCGAGTTGGCCGGGCTGCGGGTTGCAAAAGCCATTGGCGACCACTGGCGAGCAGGTTAGCCCATCCGGCCCCGCCCCCCGCCCGTTTCCACCGATGAAAGTCGGATCGATCAGGAGCGGTCCGACGCTAGTCGCGGGGAACGAGAGGTGGATGAAGTCCCTGAGCTGGGACCTGCTGAGGGTTGTGAAGGCAGTCTCGTTGCCGGATCGGGCAGAACGATTCACCGTTCCACGACCGGAGAAGAATGAGAAGGGTGCCCCGCTCTGTAAAATCCAGACCGAGGAGACCCTCCATCCGCCAATCACGCCGTTCACTATGCCGTTATTGGACGCCAACCATTGCCCTTTGCCAAACGGCAAACCATAGTCGAAATTAGCCTTGAAAGCATGAGTAATGTCAAAGCTGGCGCGCCCCCTCTCTGCCCGCGGATTGCCATTGTCAAGCAGCGGAGAGAAATTGCTCTGCGAGCCATCGGCGTCGTCAATTACTTTGCTGTAGGTATAGCTGCCCTGGAAAATCAGGTTCTCGCTGAAGCGGCGTTGGATTTGAACGACTCCAGCATTGAAACTGGAACTCGAGAAATTCTCAATCAAGTCCCCGCCGCGAATGAGGTCGTTCGGGGTGAATTGCCCGGGGAACGCCTCGATTCCGTCAACGTGGTAGAGGTCAGCTAGCGAACCCACCTGACCGGTCTCGATATCGTTCTGCACCGTCCCAGAGCTTGGGAATCCGCCACCCGGAAGGGTGGGAAAGATAGTAAGAGGCTGGCTGCCCGACCCGGTAAAGTTTATGTTGCAGCCGGAACCAGCCGCGATCGAGAGGAAGCAGTTGTTCCGCGCGCGGTTGAAATCGGCTAGGAACCCGTTCTGATTGATAATTACCTGGTTGATGTCGAGACCGCGTATCAAATTCGTTCCGTGGTTGCCCAGATACGAAACGGTGACGGTGGTTTTGAATCCGATGGCGCGCTGAATGGAGAGGTTCCAATCTTGAACATAAGGAGTTGTGAGGTTGGGAGAAATGGCAAAGCCAGCGTTGTTGGCGATCCCGAGATTGGCGGCGTTCTGCGAGAAGGTCGTGGGAATCAAGAAGGGAGGCGCCGCAACTATCGCAGCAGCGGGCAGAGTGTTGACGCCGCTGACTGTTGCGACTGGGTTGTTATCTCCGGCGGAGGACGAAAGACCTGCGTTTCCGTTGACGGCGTTGAGCACCGCAGTCGCAAGGTCGTCATTCACGTAATGGACGCTATAGCCTGCGCGCACAGCCGTTTTGCCGTTGCCAAACGGGTCCCAGGCGATACCAATGTTCGGAGCAAAGTCGTGAAGGTCTTTGTTATAGGGGCGACGGCCTGAGCTGCCACCTACGAAGCCGACTGTCGCGTTCGACAAAAGGGTTTGTTCGACGGACTGCCCAATCCCCGGGATGGGTTCGAGCATCAGCCCGTTTTTTTCATTGAAGGGGCTCAGGTACTCATAGCGCAGCCCGTAAGTGATGGTCAGGTTCGGGCGGAAGCGCCAAGCATCGCCAGCATAGAACGCCCAGTTATCTTGCCGCAAGTTCCGCTCGTTGGTGGCGCCGGGAACAAAACCGGAGGTCGGGCTGGTAACGTTAAACGTTTGGTTAGTGGAGCCAACGAAGCCACCAAAGGTGGCCAGCAGGCCGTTGGCGTCGTTCAAGTCGTTCGTCGAGATGGGTGCGACGCCAGAAAAATCGCTGCTGGTCAGAGCAAAATTGTTGGCCGCGCTGAATCCCAGAGAGAGGTTCGTGGATGTGCCGGCATTGTTGACGGCGTCAATCGTCACACGCTGCACTTGCATACCAAAAGAAACGGAGTGATTTCCGTGCAGCAGGTTGGCATTGTCCTGCCAGCTCCAGGTGTGCGTATTGCGGCCCTGGAAAAAGAAGTTGGGATCAGGGGACGTAAAGGCCAAATTCGTAATGTACGAGGGTCCAAACTTCTGCGAGGTGTCGAAAGTGGCCGGAGCGAGGTCGAATCCAAACCGGACTTCGTTTGTGAAGTTGGCGTTCGGGCTCCACCTCCAAGCCGTTGAGAAGAAATTGATGCCGTCAAAATTGTTGACAATGGGAACCGTATTAAAAGAGGTGTCAATGTCCGGCCGCTGAAAAATCTGTCGGTTCCAGTAGTACGTTGCAGAGAAGCTATGGTGTTCACTGGGCGTAAAATCCGCGCGCACTCCGGTATTTTTGAGCAGGGCATTGTCACTGGCGTTGAATTCAAATCCGGCCGTGTTGGGGCCGTCGCCGACGTTGGTGTTGTTGACGGCGGCGGTAGTAGGTATCCGGGCGATCAGAGCAGCTACCGCCGGATCAATGGTAAAAACAGGGTTGCCGCGGCTGGAATTCTCGAGTGTCAGCAAGTTGGTGGACACCACCTGTCCCGGGTTTATGCCGCTCGGACAAGCAATCGTCGTGTTATTGCAAGATGTGACATAGCTAAACGTTCCGCTCTGGGCAGCGGGAGACGTAAAAATCGTCGCATCCTGGAGTGTTGTTTGGACGTCCTTGAGCTCTTCGAAAGAGCCCGAGATGAACAACTTGTTCTTAATGAGCGGACCGCCGACCTGACCTCCATACTGATCCTGATTCAGGGCAGCATTCGGGACGCCGAAGGCATTATTGAACCATGGATTTGCGTTCCACTTGTTGGTCTCGTAATACAAGAAGCCTTTACCGTGCCAACTGTTTGTTCCGCGAGGCGAAACAATGCTGATTGCCGAGGCACCGCCGCCGACGGAAGGGTCGCCGTTCTGCGTGTTGATGTGAAACTCACCGGTCTGGCTGAGGAAAAGCTGATTGGGAGTGAAATCCGTGTCGTTGGCGCGGATGAAGTTATCCTGGATGTTGATTCCATCCAAAGTGACGCTTGTGAAGGCGACGCGCTGACCATCGATTACAGTGTCGGTTTTGCCGTTGAAGTTCACGCCGGGTTCCAGTTGAATCAAGGCCAAGGGCTGGCGGCTATTGACCGGCAAATCGTCGAGTTGCTGCTTATCGATTTGATTTCCGACCGACGCGTCGGTCGTCTGCACCTGGTCGGAAGCTCCCGCTTCGACCGTCACGGTTTCGGACATTGAGCCGACCTCAAGCACGATGGGAGGGACGGAAAGTTGTGAGGATGCGTCCAGCTTCAGGTTCGCCACGGAGGCGGCTTTGAATCCCTGTTTGTTGACGTCGACGCGGTAAAGGCCGAAATTCAGGCTCTGGACCGAGTACCCGCCATTGGAGGCCGTGGTCGTCTTATACTGAACGCCAGTGTCCTGGCTAGTAACGATGACTTCGGCTCCAGCCACTGCGGCTTTCTGCGCATCCAACACGGTTCCCACGATTGAACCTGTTGGCACTTGCGCCAAGATCGGAATGGCACAGAGAACAAGCGCTAGGAGTGCCAGCAAACAGAGTTTTCCAAGCACGCGAGAATTCATTTACGCCTCCTCAGCGATCGGTGTCGTCTCAATCGGAAAAAACAAATCCAGGAAACTCTCTGTGAATGCTCAGAGCACAAACATGCCCAAACCTGAGTCCATAGCCGCAGATGTACTTAACCCACTGAATACCAAGGAGGAATCGAGATGTTTGCGGCGATTGTTCATGGTGTCTGGATAGCGGCAATTCCAATTGTGGGAGCGATTCGCGATCGGCTCTACGAATATCAGGATTTCATGGCGATCCTGAAGCGTTAACTCGCCGCGCTTCACCATGCATTCGAACTACATTGAGTGAAGAAACATCAGCGTCGATTCGCCGACAATCTTCTTGGTCAGAGTTGACAAAGACGGAAAAGGAAACTATGGATGCTGTTCGGTTGGCAGGTTTGCAAGACATCTACTAGAGATGTAAAGCGGAGAGCGCGACAGAGTTGGCCGGAAAAACGATAGCGCAGAGACGGCTGGGTGCGGTGCTGTTTTACGGGTTCATCGCGCTGATAGCCTATTTTGTATTCCTGGTTTTCGAGCCGTTTCTCGTGCCGCTGTGCTGGGCAGCCGTGTTGGTGGTTGTTTTTCATCCGTTGAATAAGCGCCTCGAGCGGGATTGGGGAAAAACATGGGCGGCAGTAGCGTGCACAGTCCTGGTAACGTTGTTGTTGATTGCACCGGCCATGGGCGTGGGCTTTGCGTTCATTCATCAGGGACTGCAAGCGGCGGGGTCGGTGCAGCAGGAAATCAATCGCGGAGGGTTCGCGTGGGTGGACCGATGGTGGGCGTGGGTGGGGGCGCACGCGCCGGGCCAGACGGCGGAGAGCCTGTCGCAATTGTTGCATCGCGCGATTGAGACAGTCGCGACATATCTGGCGTCTCAGATTGGCGTGGTGCTACGGAATCTGGCGATTTTTGTGTTTGATCTGGTGGTAACAATCTTGGCGATGTTTTATCTTTTTCGTGACAGTGACGAATTGATGGCGCGACTGCGGCAGGTACTGCCTTTCGAGCGAGCCTCACGCGAAGAAATGCTCGGGAAGTCACGCGACCTGATTTTTGCGAGCGTGACATCGAGTCTGGTGGCCGCAGTGATGCACGGATTGGCGGGCGGAATTGGATTTGCGATTGTCGGAATTACCGCGCCGGTGTTCTGGGGCGTGGCGATAGCGTTCTTCTCGCTGCTGCCGGCAGTGGGAGACCTGGTGATATGGATTCCGGCGATGATCGACTTGATTGTCACGGGTCACTGGGGTGGCGCGATTTTCCTGGCTATTCTGCTGACGGTTGTTGCGGGAGTTGTGGACAACGTGTTGCGGCCGTGGTTCATGAGCGGACGCGCACGACTGAGCGGCTTGGTGGTTTTCATCGCTGTGATCGGCGGAATGGCGGTGTTTGGGTTGCTGGGAATCGTGTTGGGGCCGATCGTGGTGGCGCTGGCTGCGAGTGTGCTGGATTTATATGCGCCCTCGAACAGGAACGAAGAAACGGCGTGACGTCTTCAGGTGGGACGGGACGAAGAGGCGTGCTAGAGTAAGCCGCCGTTCGTAACGTGAAAGTTGGAAAGTGGAAATGAAGGCTAAGGGTCTATCGGTGAAAGAACTCAGTCCAGAGCAACTGCGATGGAAATGCGATCCCGCCAGTGTGCCGTATGCGACGTCGAACGAAGCGCCGCCGATCGGCGGGGAGATTGGGCAGGAACGCGCGTTGCGGGCGCTGCGGATGGGCGTGGAAATGACAGCGCAGGGCTATAACGCGTTTGTCTGCGGGTTGACGGGCACGAGCCGCGGCGGAATGATCGTGCGGATGATTGAGGGCATTGGGCCGAAGATCCAGCTTTCCCCGGATCGCTGCTACGTCAATAATTTCAAAAACCCCGACCGCCCTCGGCTTCTGACTTTGCCGCCGGGGCAGGCGAACGCCTTCCGGAAGGAAATGGAATCGGGGATCGAATTTCTGCGGCGGCGAATTCCGCAAGTGTTCGAGGGCGAGCCGTTCCAGCGGCAGAAATCGCGCATCGTGGATCGCTACACGCAGCGCGAAAAAGAGCTGATGGACGATTTCACGCGAAGAATCGCGCGCGAGCAGTTCGCTCTCGGGCGCATGCAAGTGGGCGCCGTGGCGTTGCCGGAGATTTTCCCAGTGCTTGAAGGGGCCATGGTCCCGATCGAGGAAATTCCAAAGCTCGTGCAGGAAGGAAAAATCGAAACCACGGCCGCGGAGGATCTGGAGCGGAAATACGACCAGTTCCGACAGGAGTTTACCGTGGTTTACCGGAAAACGCTGACGCTGTCGCGAGAGCTGGCAAGCGAGATGAGCTATCTGGAGCAGGAAGCGGCGTCGGTGCTCGTGGATGGCGTGATCGAGGAGCTCAAGGAAAAATACGCGGATTCGCACGTAGCGGAATACTTGGAGGAAGTGCGGCACCATATTCTCGACAACCTCGATCCATTTAAGGAGCGCGAGGGCGAGGACGAGCAGCCGCCCTCGGAGGGTGGCGGGAACTTGCGGCTGGACCGTTCGGACCGCGATCCGTTTCGCGTGTATGGCGTGAATGTGATTTTGGCGCACGGAGAGCAGGAAGGGTGTCCAGTGATTTTCGAGACCATCCCGACGTATGCCAATTTGTTCGGGACGATTCACCGGAGCTACGACGCGCGCGGCGGATGGAGCTCGGACTTCATGGACCTGCGCGGCGGGTCGCTGCTGCGCGCGGATGGCGGGTTCCTGATCATGTACGCGTTGGACACGCTGACCGAGCCGGGCGTGTGGCGCACACTGAAGCGCACGTTGAATCACAGCAAACTCGAAATCCAACCGGTGGACGTGTTTTTTCCGTTCAGTACGGCGGCGATGAAGCCGGAGCCGATCGAAGTTCGCGTGAAAATTATTTTGATTGGCGACCGCGAGATGTACGAGCTGCTTTACAATTTCGAAGATGATTTCAAAAAGATTTTCAAGGTGCGCGTGGAATTCGACGAGGAGATGAAGTGGAGCGAAGAGGTGATTGCCCATTATTGCGGGCGGCTGCGGAAGCTCTGCGACGATGAAGCGTTGCTGCCGTTTGACCGCGAAGCCATGGCGGCGCTGATGGAACATGGTGTGCGGCAGGCGGGCCGGCGCGGAAAAGTAACAGCGAGATTTTTCGATATTGCGGACGTAGCGCGCGAATCAAGTTATGTGGCGCGGGAGGAAAAGAAACAGTTGGTGACGGCGGCGCACGTGAAGGAATCGCTGGAAGCGAAAATCGAGCGGCACAACCTGATCGAGACGAAAATTCAGGAAATGATCGAGAAAGGATTATTGCTGATCGACGTGACCGGCGAGCGCACCGGCCAGGTGAATGGGCTGAGCGTGATGGAACTGGGAGGCTACGCGTTTGGCAAGCCGGTGCGCATCACGGCATCGGCGGCGCTGGGAAAATTGGGGATCATTAATATCGAGCGCGAGTCGAACATGAGCGGTCGGCTGCACGACAAAGGGATGCAGATTATTTCCGGCTACCTGCGGCGGAAGTTTGCGCAGGATAAGCCGCTGTCGCTCGCGGCGAGCGTGTGCTTCGAGCAATCGTATTCGGGCGTGGACGGCGACAGCGCAAGCTCGACTGAAATTTACGCGCTCGTGTCCGCCCTGGCCGGCGCGCCCATCAGGCAGGATTTGGCGGTCACGGGGTCGGTGAATCAGCAGGGCGATATTCAGCCCATTGGCGGAGTGAACGAGAAAATCGAGGGCTATTACGACGTGTGCCGCGTGAAGGGGCTGACCGGAAAACAAGGCGTGCTGATTCCAGTCGAGAACGTGGACGATTTGATGCTGCGCGAGGACGTGATTGACGCGGTGGCCAAAGGCAAATTCCATATTTTCCCGGTGACCACGGTAGAGGAAGGAATCGAAATCCTCACCGGAGTGAAGGCCGGAAAACAAGACGCGCATGGAAAGTTTGAAAAGGACAGCGTGTTCGCGCGCGCTGATGAACGCCTCCGCGAAATGGCCAAAACCCTGAGCGAATACGAGTAGTTTACTCGACTGGCTTCCAAATCTCGATTAAATCAGAGGCTTCAACTTCAGCGTGAATTGCAGGTGTTGGCCGTTGCGGAGGACGGTGAGGGTGTGTTCGGTGCCGTCCTGGCGGAAGAGGGCCCGAAGGTCGCCGAGGGAATAATCCGAAGCGGGATTTCCATCGATTTTTTCGAGCATGTCGCCGACGGCGATGCCCGCGAGTTCGGCGGGCGATTTCTCGATAACGCGAGAGACTCCGAAGGCGCGGAAGTCGGGTGGGGTGGCGACGAGGACGAGGCCGCTCATGTCCGAAACGAAGAGATCGTTGAAGTGGGGATTTGGCTCGAAGATGACGGATTGATTGGGATAGTCGAGAACGACGGTGAAGCGGTCGAGGATTTCTCCGCCGATGGCGCCGTCGACGGCGGAAGAAGGTTGTGCGGAAGCATGCTCGGATTTTCCGGGGAAGATGGCGAAAGGATCTTGCAAAGTGATTTTGCCGAACTGCACGGAGTCGATGCGGCCAAGGTGATCGTCAAAGTCGCCCGGGGAATCGAGCGGCGAGAAGAGGATCATCTTCTCGCCGAGTTCGGAAAACTTATGAGCCGCGGCGAAGGACGAATAGAACTGCACGGCTTCGGCTTGGGCGGTTGCGATCGAGAAGAGGCCGTGAAGCGTGCCACGATGGCGGACGCTGAATTTGACGTCGAGTGCCGGAACGCCATCGAGCACCTGCATTTTCAATTTTATACCCGCGCCTTTGTACTGGAAGGACTTCGGATCGTAAAACTGCAGAGTCTGGCGATCGTAACTGATAACGAGGGTGAAATGGCTGAGAACGTCGGCTCCTAGGATTCCCTGGATGGCGCGACCAACCCGGGAAGAAAGGTCGCCGAAGGAATCGAGTGCAAGGGACGGTATAGAAACTTTGAGACTTGGGAAGTCGAGCACGGGGTTGGACAGAACTTTCGAGCCAGCGGAGCCGTGCGAAAGAAGGCCGAGAGCGACAGCGCGAACGTCGTCGAGCGAGGAAGTCGGGCGCATTGTATCGAGGAGAAACCACGATGGCCGAGCGCCATTCACGCGGATTGGGACCAGAACGAGGTGGTCCGAAATCTCCACGGGGACTTGCGCAACGTTGCCCGAAAAAGCGAACTGGAATGGGGCGGCTGGCGCGGCTACGGGAGATTGTCGAGTTTGAGGCGCGGCAGTGGCGAGTGGTGCAAGGCAGAAATAAAGAATGAAAGGCAGCAGGGTGAATTTACTGTTGTTTACGAATCTCATGCGCGAAGGAGGCTCCGATTCCTCAGAATTTCGCACGTTTACGTGGGAATGCGAGGGAGGAGAGTAACACCAAATCATTTTGCCGTGCAGACAGAATATTGCCGCAGATGGGAGGCGAGTGATCGCGGTGCCGACTTATGAAAACTCAAGGGGAGGGAGCGAGATAGGTTTGGCGGGCGAAGATCCGATAACGCGGTTTATCGCCTTCGGTCGGGAGGGGATGGCCCTTGGAATCGAAAACTTCGAGGCGCAACGAGTGGAATTTTCCGTCGAGCGTTCGAGGAACGAAGCCGAGGGTGTATTCGTGGCGCAGAACTTCGGCAATGCGGCGGTAAATGGCGACGAATTCCTTGTCCTGGGCCGGAAAAAAGGCCTGACCGCCGCTCGAATCGGCGAGGAATTGGAGCGCGCGATTCGCGACGGCGAAACTAAGGCCCGGCGGCGCGACGGCGTTTGAACCGGGAGCCGCGGAGGCCGCTCCTTCAAACGAACGCAGCGAACCACCGAGTGCGACAGGGAAAATCGTGACTTCGCTGCCACGCAGCCTGGCGACGAGAGACTGCCAATGGCCAGCGGGAGAACTATCGAGCCCTGTAGTAAGCAGTACGAGGGCTTTTTTGCCCGAGATACCGGAAAGCCAGTCGAGTGAGGCAGAAATGGAATCGTAGAAATTGAGATTGCCGCTACCAAGCGAGTATTGAAGGTTGATTAAAGCGTGGGCAAGGGCTGACTTATCGGCCGTGAAAGGTAAAATCAGCTGCGATGTGTCCGAATAGGAAGCAAGAGCGACGCGATCGTCCGGGGCGAGACCATTGAGAAGCGAGTACGCGGCGTCGAGATGCTGCGTGCTAATGAGAGAAACGGCGGGGCTGGTTTCGATCACGACCAGGACTTGCGCCGGAGCGTCGGCAGACGCAAAAAAAGTGATTGGTTGCTCGACGCCGTTGTCGAAGATATGGAAATTTTCTTTTCGCAGGCCTTCAACGAATTTGCCGTGCGCGTCGACAATGCTGGTATCGACTTTGACAAGCGAAACACGAACTTTCAGCGTTCCCTGCGGCGGGGGTGTTGTTGATTGCTGAGATGAAAGAGGGCGCGAAGCGGCAGCGCGAAAAACGCACACAAGAGCGGCCAAAGCGAAAACTCCGAAGAGCAGCCGCGCCTTATTGAATGACTGACTCAAAGTAGATGCCGGTAGGGTCCTTCCACGCGCTTCCACTAGAAGAATGCAAATATCTTGCAATTGTCGCGGGGTCGAATCCAGCAAAAACATGGACCGGGATCGGCGCGGGTTTTCTGTCACGCCGGGCTTCGGCTTCCGCTCTTTCATTCATTCCTTTGTCGATAGAGTTGATAATCGCGGACCAATTGTAGGCGGCCAGATCGCTGTAACTCAACGCGGATAACTTCGAGTGCATTGTTGCTCGGGCTTTCTTGAAACCGGAGTCGTTGGACAGAGAATCCGATTGGGCGGAGCCTGACGGCGTGTGGAGGCGAACCACGGCGTCACGAAGAACGTCCTGCCGTTTGGAGGCAATCAGCATAGATGGTGTGACGGCGAAGAAAAACTGGGAGGGCTCGGCGGAGGCAGCTTGCGAACCTTTGAGGCTTTGCGGAAGCGTAACAGTCACGTAGGCCGTGTCGCCATCTTGTTTTTGTGTAGTAGATGCTCCCGGGATTACATGCTGCAAAAGCGCGAGAACCCTATCGGGGCGCTGGATGGAGAAGGCATAAATGGCCCGCGTGGGGTCCGCGTCAGTGTGAAAGTTTATGCTGGCGAATTCGCCGGTGAATAGGGCGAGGGCCTCGGTTGGGGGCATACCCCAAAGCGTCGAAGCCAGGGAATCGATTCCCGCGGCAAAGCCTGCCTTGTCGGGAGGCAGAGCAGCAGCAACCCCAGCCATGAGGGTCTTGTAAAGCGCAACGAAATCGAGAATCGAGCACTGATAGGCTGAGCCGGACTGGGCGAGCGCGAGTGTGGCGAAGTTTTCGCGACCATTTCCAAGGATATTCAGTATGCTCCCCTGCGAAGTATCGCCAAGGACAGCACCACGCATGCGTGTGTCGTGTGCCTCGAATGTCAGATCGCCGCAAACAGCATGGACTTGGTCCAGATGAAGAGATTTGATGAACGCAGCAAAATCGAAATTGGCATTCGGGGGCATTTGAGAAGGATTGAGCCTGCCAGGAAGAGCCAGAAAATTCAGAAGAGATCCCTGGCCGGCGATGCGGCACGCGGACGGAACGGTGGCGATCTCGTCGAATGAACCAGCCATGCGGCGAGGCGAGGTCAGCCCAGGTAGTAGAGCTTGCATCGCTTCGAGCGTGTCGGTGCGAACGAAGTACGGACCGGCTTGCACCTCATAGGAAGTGCTCTTGCCATTGAGAATTTTATAGCCGGTGAAGCTGCTGATGGGGATAGGAGTGCGCGTGAACGCTGAGCCGGAATTTTTCGCGCGCTCAGCGTTTAATTTGTCAATGATGTGCTGCTTGCCGGTGGCGTCGTAGATCAAGAACGAGCTGGCGGTTTTTGCACCGCCGTTCGGTGCGGTTGCGGGTTCGTTGAGCAGGCCGAAAACGGCCTGATTTTCCAGCAAGGAGAGAATGTCGTTTGCGTTTTCCCGCGTGAGGCCTGGTGATTTTTGATTTTGTTCTCTTGAATTTTGGGACATGCGATCGATGAAGCTTTGACGCACGGCGGCGAAGGATGGGTCGCGCCAAAGGCGGAGGACGGAGTTCGTATCGTTCATGCCAGACAACGAGGACGTACCGCGCCAGTGAAGATAGAGCCACGTGTTGGCTGGCAGGCGGTCGACAAGCGAATTCTGTTGAGCAGCGGCAGACCCGGCAAAAGAGGACATGGCGCAAAGCAAAACGAGGCAGCGCGTCAGCGCCGAGGCACTCGGCAAAAATGCTGGTCTTGGTGCTACTGCGCTGCTTGCGCGTTGCGTGTTTGAATGATTCATCGAGCGCTCCTGGAAGCTGAATTTGGCTGAGACCCGCGCGGTTCAATTATCAAAAAAGCAGGCCATGCTCTGCCGTCCAGCAATCTTAATGACCGGAAGGGCTGTTCGGGTTCGCCGGGGTCGCTTCCTTCGGCGTTGTCAGATAGCCGGTAATGTGATCCTTCGCTATGCTGTAGACAACGATCTCGTAAGGCGTGTGCCCGCCGTGAACATAAAATTGGACAGGTTCTTCGAGCGTTTTGTCTTTCTTTTCAACGCGTTTGTCGTCGGCGACGACGTCGAGTGTGTAGGTATAGTGCTTGGTATTGACCTTGCGAAGCTGCAGCTGAATCGGACCGATCTTTTGCGGCCGTTTGGATTTGACAAGACTAAATTCGTAAACGTTCCGTTCGCCGAGGCGTTTTAGTTCCTCAACTTCCTCGTGATTGCGGGCGATTAAGCCCGATTGGATGTTCAAATCGCCCATCGTCGTACTGAGCTTGCTCTTGGTGTCATCGAGGTCTTTGCGCGTTGCGTCAACGTCGCTCTTGGTGCCGTTCAACGCGTCGGAAACCTGTCCGATTTGCACGGAAGCTTGCTGTTGTACCTGTCCGATTTGCTGCCGGAGCTTTTCGGCATTGGCCTGTTGATCATTTTGCGCCTTGCGGAGGGCTTGAGCCATCCCGCGCGCGCGGGCCAGTTCGTCCTCGGTGAGACCGAGCTTTTGTGATGTGACCTGGAGTTCGGCTTTCAGGTCGCCAATGGCGGAGTTGGTTTTATCGAGTTGCGCGGATAGCACGGCGGCCCGCTTGGCAGCAGCTTCGAAGGCTAGGTTGGTTTGCTGACGCTGCTGATAGAGGGCGTAAATCAAGTAGCCGATTAGCGCGAAAGCGATAACGAGAGCAAGCATTACCCAACGAGGCGTATAGGGATAGGACTCTGGAGGAGGAGAGACGAAGGTAGTTGTATGCGAAGTGTCAGGCGAATCGGTCATCGCGTCTCCTGGTAAATGCCTTTATCGGGCAAGCTCGCGAGATTATCGCTAACCGAACGAGGAAAGTCTACGAGATGCGGCGCGAACTGTGTCGATGCGGCCAGCGGGCTTCGACGTTGGTGAATAGGCCGCCGCGGGGGGTGAATTCGCCGCGGACGAGGCAGGAGACGGGTTTCGTGGCGGCCACGATATCGCGCAGCATGCAATTGACGGCATTCTCGTAAAAAATTCCAAGATTGCGATAAGCGAGAAGATACATTTTCAAGGATTTGAGTTCGAGGCACAGTTTGCGCGGTTCATATTGAATAAGGATGGTCCCGTAGTCGGGCAAACCGGTCTTCGGGCACACGGAAGTATATTCAGGGAAGCGAATGGTGATTTCGTAGCCGGGGAAATGGTTCGGCCAAGTGTCAAGATGCGGGAGCTTGGCGCTGATTCCGGCGCGAGAGTGAGCAGCAGTGTAATCGGGCATCGATGCCTCCAAGAGTATTCTACAACGGAGTGGCGGCGAATCTCCTCCGGCGGGAACGTAATTGTTCTCGTGGTTCTATGACGCGCCCAATCAGCCGGAGCGGCACTCTCGCACCGAGGAATTAGTACGGATGAATGGTTGAAGTTGAGGACGGGTTTATGTATCCTGCGGCGCGAAAAGAGACGGACAACAGGATGATTTGCCCATGTTGCGGGGGTGAAAGCTGCCTGCGATCGCACCGTCGCGGAATTGGCGACTGGCTGGTAACGGCGGCGGCGCTGCGTCCATGGCGATGTATGAAGTGCAAAAGCCGGTTTTACGGGCGCACGGCCGCCGTTGCATTTTTCCGCCATCCACGCTGCCCGCGATGCGGAAACCTCGAACTGCAACGAATTGCCAAGCAATGGGTGGAACAAGGTAAATTCAGGTGGATTTTCCGGCTGCTGAACGTGCCGGCGTATCGCTGCGATCCCTGCCGGCACCGATTTTTCTCCTTTCGATCGTATGGATTGCGCACTGCGACGAAACGCAACGCGGTTCGGGAATCCGCCACGGCGGACACCTCACGTAGCACATAAAGCGCTTCCCACTTTACCGACCCAGCATCTGTCTATTTCCATGTGGCTGGTATCGAGCGTCGTTAAGCCTATGAGGGGTGCGACCGCTAATCGTTCTGAGCCTGGTGGCGACGCAGGCGGAAGCCTTTAACGATGACGTAGAGGACAGGGACAAAAATTAGGTTGAGAGAAGTGGCGAAGAGCATGCCGCCGAAGACGGTCGTGCCGACAGAGGTGCGTCCTGCCGCGCCAGCTCCGGTGGCGAGCACGAGAGGCAGAACGCCGAGCAGAAACGCGAATGAAGTCATAAGAATTGGCCGGAGACGAATGCGCGCTGCTTCGATGGCAGCGTCATAGAGATCCATGCCTTTTTCACGCAGTTGCTCAGCGAATTCGACGATGAGGATGGCGTTCTTGCTGGCGAGGCCAATCAACATGACCAAGCCGATCTGGCAGTAGACGTCGTTGATATTGCCGCGCAGCGACTGAAAAAGCAAAGCGCCGAGCATGGCCATTGGCACGGCCATCAGTACAATGAAAGGAAGAGAAAAACTTTCGTATTGCGCGGCAAGGGTCAGGTAAACGACGAGCAGGCCAAGGCCAAAGAGCGCCGCGGATTTACTGCCTGACTGAATTTCCTCAAGCGAAAGGCCGGACCATTCATAAGACATGCCGCGCGGGAGATTTTTGGCCGCGAGGGTCTGCATCTCGTTAATGGCGTCGCCGGAACTGCGGCCCGCTGCGGCCGAACCGTCAATTTCAGCCGAGCGGAACAGGTTGTAGTGGCTGATGACCTGAGGGCTGGCGGTTTGGGTAATCTTGACCAAGTTATCGAGCGGCACCATTTGGCCGGAATTCGAACGCACATAAAATTGATTGATGTCGTCGGGGTGCGAGCGGAATTGCTGCTCGGCCTGGACGTAAACGCGATAAGAACGGTTGTTGAATGTGAAATTGTTCACGTAAACGGAGCCGAGAAAAACTTGCAGCGCATCGGTGATCTGGCTGAGTGGAATGTTCAGGCTTTTTGCACTGGATCGATCAATGTGGACGACGAACTGCGGATCGTTGGCCGTGAAGCTGGTGAACAATCCCGAAAGCTTCGGGTCGGCGTTGCCCACGCGGACTAATTTCTGAGTGGCTTGCTGTAGTTCCTGTAAGGTTGAGTTGCCCTGATCCTCGACTTCCAATTGGAATCCGCCAAATTGTCCCAACCCCTGCACGGCGGGAGGATTGAAAGGCACAACGACGGCCCCGGAAATGGCTAAAAAAGGACCTCGCAATCGATTGACGATCGCCGCCGCGGAATGAGCCGGGCCCTGCCGCGATGCGAAAGGCTGCAGATTGACGAAGACCATGGCGTAATTGGACGCGGCACCAGAGAAACTGAAGCCGGCGACGGAAAAAACAGCGGCCGTTTCGGGTTGACGATTCAGGATGGCTTCGACTTGATGGCAAATGTTGGAAGTGTACTCCAGCGAGGCTCCGGCCGGGGCCTGGATAAGGATCATGATGTAACCTTGATCTTCCGTCGGGACGAAGCCTCGCGGAACTTTGGAAAACACCCAATAAGTGAGTCCAGCCAGCAAGAGAAAGACGATCGCGGTAACGAATTTCCAGTTGAACAAATGACGCAGAGTGTGGCGATAGAGATTCGTGCCTCCGGTGACCATGCGATTGAAGGGCGCAAAGATGCGTCTGCTCATTCGGCCCTCTTTTTGATGGCCGAGAAAAATAGCTGAAAGCGCTGGCGTGAGCGTGAGGGCATTGAATGCTGAAATGGCCACGGAGAATGCGATTGTAAGAGCGAACTGTCGGAAGAGGATGCCCGTGGTTCCGGGAAAGAGAGCGACGGGAACGAACACGGAGACGAGAACAAGCGATGTGGCCACGACGGCCCCGGCCACTTCGCTCATCGCGACAGACGCGGCATTGTGGGGCTCAGTAAGGCCCTCGTTGATGTGGCGCTGGACGTTTTCAATGACGACGATCGCGTCGTCGACGACTAGGCCCGTGGCAAGGGTGATGCCGAAAAGTGTGAGCGTGTTAATGGAGAAGCCGAGCAGCTTGACGAAGATGAACGTGCCGACGAGGGAGACAGGAATCGTGATGGCGGGAATAAACGTGCTGCGCCAGTCTTGAAGAAAAATAAAAATGACAGCAATGACCAGGAGGATGGCCTCAATCAGCGTAGTGAGAACGTCGCGGATACCTTCGGCGACTGCCGTGGTGGTATCGAAAGCCATGCCGTATTTCAACCCGGCTGGAAATGTGTGGGACAGTTTTTCGAGCTCGGCGCTTGCGAGGCGGTCCACTTCGAGAGCATTGGCATTTGGGAGCTGTTGGACGGCCAAGCCGATCGCTTCGTGGCCATTGATGAAAAGATTGCTGCTGTAATCTTGAGCGCCCAGCTCTGAGTGGCCTACATCTTTCACGCGAACGAGAGTGCCGTCGGCGCTTTTCAAGATGATATTGTCGAATTCGGAGGGCTCGATCAGTTGTCCCAGGGCGCGGACGCTGATTTGAAAAGCCTGCCCTTTAGGAGCGGGCGGCTGACCGATTTGACCCGCGGCGACTTGAACGTTTTGCTCCTGAAGTGCACTGACGACGTCGGTGGCCGTAAGACCGCGCGCGGCCAAGCGGGAGGGATCCAGCCAAAGCCGCATGGAATATTCGCGTTGACCGAAAATCGTGACATTGGCAACGCCGGGGACGCGCTTGATCGCGTCGCTGACATAGACGTCAACGTAGTTGCTGATGAACAGGCCGCTGTACTTATTGTTGTCGGAATAAAAAGCAGCGGCGAAAACGAAACCGCTGAGGCCCTTAGTAATTGTCACGCCGGTGTTGATGACTTCAGCCGGGAGCAAACCGAGAGCGGCTTGAACGCGGTTTTGCACGTCGACGGACGCAAGATCAGGGTCTCGCGAAACATCAAAGGTAGCCGTGATTGTGCTTAGGCCATTATTGCTGCTCGTGGAGGTGAGGTATTTTAGGCCTTCGACGCCGTTAATCGAGCGCTCGAGAGGAATCGTGACGGCGGACTCTACGGTTTGCGCGTCGGCTCCGTTATAGGCGCTCGTGACGGTAACTTGGGGTGGAGCGAGATTCGGGAATTGCGCGATCGGGAGCGTGGGAATGGCCACGGCGCCGCCGAGAATGATGATCAACGCGCAAACAGTGGCGAAGATCGGTCGTTTGATGAAGAAATCAACGAACAAAGCCCAACACTACCTTCTGCTATGCGAGATTTTTGCGATTCTCGCGAAGCCTTCAATCGATGTTTTGGTCAATGAGAGGCCGCCTCTGGCGGAGAGTTCAGTACGGTTTCCTTCACCGGTATTCCATCGGCGAGAAACTGAAAACCTGCGACGATGATATGGTCACCCGGACTAATGCCGCTTTGAACGATATAGTTGTTGCCGATGATGTTGCCAACCTGTATTTGTTGTTGACGCGCGACAGTTCCCTTAGGGCCATTCGCGGCGAGAAACGTAAAGAACTGCCCATTAATGCGTTGCGTTGCCAGAACGGGAATTTCTAGGCCCTTAACCGTACGCCAAGTGATGCGCGCGCTCACGAACTCGTCGGTGCGGAACTGGCGATTAGCGTTCGAGATAGGGGCCTTAGCGAGAATACTCTGCGTCGCGTCATCCACTTGCGGAGAGACAAAATAAATTCTGCTGCGAGCGATGACGTTTCCGGAACTGTCGAGGAGAGCGACGGGTTCGCCGAGGCGAAGCTCGCGGGAGTGTTCGACCGGAACATAGATGTAGGCGTCGAGATTGCCGGGTTGGTCAACGGTGGTGAGCAAGGTGGTAGTAGTGACGCGGTCGCCGACATGGACGGGTATGTCGCCGACAATTCCGTCGGTGGGCGACGTGACGCTGTAATAGTGAAGTTGCACCTGCTGCTGACGCACTTGCGCGTCCAAGGACTTCTGTTGCGCAAGCGCATTTTCGTAGGTGGTTCGGAAAGTGTCCAGATCCTGTTTGGCGATGATGCCAGCGTCGAAAAGCTTTTGGGCTCGCTGATACTGGGTCAACGCGTTGGCAAGGGTGGCGGCTTGCGCGTTGCGAGCTGCTTCTTGGCTGTTGACAGATGCTTGCTGAACGCGCGGATCGATCTCAATGAGCGCGGCACCCTGGCGAACGCGTTCGCCCGAGCGCACGTTGATCTTTGTGACCCAGCCCTCGACTTGCGGGTTGATTGCGGCGGAACGGCGGGATTTCAGGGTTGCCAAATATTCCGAGGAATCAGGGATATCGACAAGCTGAGCGATTTGCGTTTTCACGGGCATCGCAGAAAAGGCGGGAGCCTTCGCAGCGTGTTGCTGGGTGCAGCCAATAACCGCGCCTGTACAAACAAACGTAGCAAGCAACGCAAGAGAGCGTGGAGCAAAAAAATCCAAAGTGGCCGGGGAGTTGGCGTGAGACATGATCGTCCTTGCAGCCTTGAGCATTAAAAGATAAACGCAGAATTTTAGGATAAGTTACAAAAGAAAGCTACAGATGAAAACGGACGCAATCCTGAAAATCTTCGGAACATTGGAACTCCGCACCTGGATTTGGATGCAAGTGGATGAATTTCGCTTCGGGCTACCAGTGCACGCAGAACGCTGACATCAGCAATAGTTACCTTAATATCCGCTGGGCGTCGCGAATGGAAAGAGCGGGGATTCAGTTTTGCGTACAATTATATGACTTTTAGAACTGTTCAGTCATGTATACGTGGGAACCATCAAACACGAAACTCCGTATTTTGTGAAGTATGGCCGACCATTCCGGGTCTATGTGTCTTTGGCATACAGCGTGCGTTGAATTTGGTGATCTTAATGTTTTTTGGGTGCGGTCACGCCAAGTCGGAGTGCAATAGGGGATTTTGGGCCTTACGGAAATGCGGATTCCGAGAGTGGAAAGATCCGTATATTTTTCTATTGACAAACTGGGTGGCCCCAGAATATTAAGTGTCCCATTCGTGGGTGTGTAGCGTTCAGGGGTGAGCGCTAAAACGAAAAAATGATAACCGAGAGATGCTCTAGAATGAGCAATTCCTCCAAGAATTCCAATGGTGTGTCTGGCATTTTCTTCGCGGCGCTTGGGTATGGAGCTGACTAGTTTGAGATTCTCGACCTGTGGGAGGTCAATATCAATGCGCAACTCACTTCGTAACGTGATTTCTGTGTGTTTGTACGGGTGCCTCGCGGGATTGCTCGCTTTGGCGCTGACGGCATGCGTTCCGGCGACGGCTTGGGGCCAGGCGATGGTAAGCGGATCAATCGTCGGCCAAGTAAGCGACCCAACCGGTGCCGTGGTCCCCGACGCAACCGTGACGCTTACGGACGCGGCCACCAAGTCTACGACGACGACGACATCCAATAGTGTCGGTCGCTTCTTGTTCCCGGCACTAAAGCCTGGAACTTACGACGTCGCGATCACGAAGTCTGGCTTCCAGAAATTGGTGATTCCGGGCGTGACGGTGACCGTCAGCCAGCAGACCACGCTGAATGAGACGCTCAAAGTCGGTGCCGCCACGCAGACGGTCGAGGTCACCGCCGGCGCTACCGCCCAGCTTCAGACCATGAACGCCACCATGGGCCAAACGCTCAGCGGCAACTTGATGAACCTTCCCACCATGGGCCACGACATCTCGTCGCTGCTCAATTATCAGGCAACGGCCGCGCCCGATTTCCACGGCGCGTTCAGTGACGTCATGGCCGGATCCGTTGCCGGCTCGACGCCCGACCAGAACACATTCATTCTTGACGGTGCCACCAATACCAGCGGCTTGGAAGGCGACAACGGCTACATCAACGGCTTCAGTGGCAGCCAGAGAGGCGTAGTCCCCACTCCGGTCGAGTCTATCCAGGAAGTAACAGTCAACACCAACAACTCGACCGCCGACTTCAATACGTCCTCCGGAGCTGAGATGCTCGCCGTTACCAAGAGGGGAAGCGACTCATTCCACGGCGCCGGTTTCGACTTCCTCCAGAGCAGCGTCCTCAACGCCAACAGCTGGAACAACAACTTTAACGGCACTCCGAGGCCCAAGACTCACGAAAACTTCTTCGGAGGTGACGTGGGTGGGCCGATGCTCCCCAAATTGGCGGGCGGCAAGACCTACTTCTATTTCGACTACGAGGGCCTGCGCAATCCCGATCATATTGCGGGTACGCAGACGCGCAACGTCCCCTCCGCCCCGTTGCGGAGCGGCATCGTTCAGGTCAATACGTCCCTGGGAGTGCAGTCTTTTGACCTTACCAGTGCCTTGAACGTCTGTGGCCCGACCGGGGGCATGCTCTGCGACCCCCGCGGGACCGGCATGAGCTCCGTCGTTAGCGCGCTGTGGTCGAAGTACATGCCCCCCTCTAACACGAATCAGGCTGGCGACCACCTTAACACCCTTGGCTTCCGAGGCAATCTAACCCTCCCGGACAATAACGACGAGCTCATCGGTCGGATTGACCACAATTTCGGGTCGAAGCTCCGCTGGACGTCACGCTATTCGTGGTACAAGGAAAACGTCCCAACTACAAACGAGTTGGATATCGGCGGTCTGGCGCCCGGGGACACGCTGGGGCAGTACGCCTCCGCGTCCAAGAACAATAACCAGCCGGCCCAATTGGTCACTGGGCTGGAGGCAACCCTCACGTCCAATCTGACCAATAGCTTCCACTTCGGCTACACAAAGAATGGCTGGAACTGGATTCGTGAAGGAGTCCTGCCGCAGTTCGCCGGTCAGCCGGGGCCGATTGAAATCGACGCCGAAGGCACCAACGCGTTAAATCCCATCAACGTGGACACGCAGAATTCCCGCCAGCGCACTTGGCAAGAGCACAACTACGACTTCCGCGACGAGCTGGCCTGGGTCCATGGCAATCACTTCTTCACTTTCGGCGGCGACGTGCTCCACGAGTGGTGGCATTTCGACCGCTATGATAACGTCGTCGGCGGACTCACTACCCCCGTCATCCAGATCAATGACGGCTCCGTCAACATTGGCGGGAACTACATACCACAGCCTTGTGCTGGCTCTATCCCCGGCGCAACGGCAACCTCCCAATGCATTGACTATACCGCCGCCGGTGTGCCCAACGCCAGCGAGGCAAACACGTGGAAGGAGTTTTACGCCGACGTTTTGGGCATAGTTAACGTCTCGACCGTCGTAGCCACGCGCAAAGGATCGAATCTCTCTCTGAATCCGCTCGGCACGCCTGCGGCCAGTTTCGTCACCGTGAACACGCCCAGCATTTATTTCAGTGACACTTGGCGCGTTAAGTCGAACCTGACCTTCAATTACGGGATGAGCTGGATGGTGCAGTTGCCGCCGGTAGACAAGAATGGCTCCCAAGATGTGCTCGTGGATGCCAACACTAACCTCCCGATCACTTGGACGAGCTTCATCAACAACAGGGAGAGGGCTGCGCTAAATGGTCAAATCTACAATCCCACCTTCGGTTTCTCTCCCGTAGGCGCCGTGGGCAAGGGATCCAAGTACGCGTTTCCGCCCTATTGGCATCAGTTTGGGCCGCACGTATCCCTGGCTTGGAATCCCAAATTTAACAGCGGTTTCCTCGCCAACATCTTCGGCGAGAACGCCACTGTCGTTCGCGCCGGCTACTCGCGGATTTACGGCCGCGACCTTGGGATCAACATTGTCTCCACGCCGGTCCTCGGCTATGGCTTCCTCCAGCCGGACTCTTGCATTCCTGACACGACCGGTGCCTGCGTCCCTAGGAATTCCACCACGCCGCTGAACGCCTTCCGGATGGGGACCAACGCCGACGGTACGGCTGTTCCGTTCGGAACGCTTGGCGCTACCCTTCCCACCCCCGCGGTTCCGGGAGTGGGCGGGAATCCGGGCGCTGAGCTCATGGACAGCATGGACCAGAACTTCCGTCCCAACGGTACCGATCAGGTGGATTTCAGCGTCCAGCGAGAAATAAAGGGCGGTGGCATCCTCGAAGTCGGCTACCTGGGCGTTTGGGGCCACAACCTCTTCCAGGGTATTGACATGAATAACGTACCGTGGATGCTCACGCTCGGCGGTCAGTCGTTCGCCAATGCCTATGCCAATGTTTGGACGGAACTGAACAAAGGCCAGGCCGTCACTGCGCAACCGTTTTTTGAGACCGCCTTGGGCGGACCAACGAATGCCTTCTGCAGCACTGGTGGTGCCACGAGCTGTAGCGCTGCCTTGGCTGCCGCTACGTCGAGCTATTTCAGCTCAGAAGACGTAACCGACTTGTTCAGCACCATGGAGACGAGTCCCGGCTACACACTCCCGCTGGCGCTCAACACCGATACGGGCCAGTCGACTGCCTTCGGTCCGTATGTATCCACTTCCACCGGCTTCTCGAATTATCAGGCTCTGGTGGTTAAGTTCACCAAGCACACGACTCATGGCCTGACCTTGAACTCGAACTTCACTTACGGTCATGCGTTAGGGACGCTCGGTCTCGCGCAGACCTACACGCTGGACACGCCCGATGACGTCTATAATCTCCGCCACGACTGGACCCCGCAGCCGTGGGACCATAAGTTCACGCTTAATACGCTCGGAACTTACATGTTGCCCTTTGGCGAAGGCCAGCGATGGCTCTCAGGAGGCAATGGTTTCGTAAGCCGGCTCGTCAGTGGATGGTCGGTTTCTCCGATCTTCAGTTTTGCCAGCGGGTTTCCACAGGAGGTCTTCACGGGAGGCCTCGAGATGGGTGCCGGTTACGCTGAAAACGGCGCCTCTGCCATCCAGCTTAACGGCAGCCAGCGCTTTAGCAACGACCCGACTACGAACGGATTAATCTACACTCAAGGTGGGACTAATCCGTTGGGCGTGGGTATTAACGGCAACGTGGCCAACGGAGGTGATGGAGCAAACGTCTTCGGAGCGAACGCCGTCAACGTCTATAATTCTTTCCGGCCGTTCATTCTCGGGATCGATGGTGCCCCCAGTCCTGACGGGAACCTCCGGACGCCCATGATCTGGGTCCTTGATTTCGGCGTCACCAAGGACACCCGCATCACCGAACGCGTCCACGCTCAATTCTTCATGCAGTCGCAGAACTTTTTCAATCACACGAATTGGGGCAATGAGAACCTGAATCTCCAATCGCCGAACAGCTTTGGCACGATCTATGGCAACGTGACCGGACCGCGCGTCATTCAGCTCGGTCTGCGCCTCGCCTTCTGAAAACTTCAACAACTTCCGTCGGTTCACAGGGGCCCGCATTTTGGGCCCCTTTTTTTTGCGCATTTTTTGCGCACTCGTGCTGCGTTCGTGATACATTTCCCCGTTTTCACATTGAAAGTTCAATCTTCGCTGTCGCGTCATCAGTTTTGCGCGCGGCAGAGAAAGGTATCCAGTGATGCTGACCAAGGGGGTGGAAATGGCGAGTATGGGGGTATGGATGCGCCGAGGCTTGCTGGCAGGATTGATCCTGTGCGCGGTGGCAATGCTGAACATTGGGCTGTCGGCAGCGGATACGGTCCCTGGGCGCGATCCGAAGCAGCCCATTGACGAGGCCTACACGGCGAAGATCACCAAGTATACGACGGAGCCATACTTCACCTCGCCGCTTGTAAACTATCTGCCCGCATCAAAGACCGTCCCGACGCCTGAGGCGGTGCTCGGTGACGTCGCCGGAGCTCCTGGCATTTTGCCCTATTCGGCGCAGGTCTATCAGTACATGCGGATGCTGGAGAAGGCGAGTCCGCGTGTGAAGGTGTTTTCAATCGGGCGCACGGAGGAGGGGCGCGAGATGATCGCCGTCGCGGTTTCTTCGGAAGCGAACCTGGCGCATCTGGATGAAAATCGCGCGAAGCTGGCGAAATTGGCAGATCCGCGGACTATTCATTTGAATGACGCTGATGCGGACAAAATCGTCGATGGCGCCGTGCCGGTTTACTACATTACCGGAACAATTCATTCCACCGAAACGGGCGCTCCGACGGCGCTGATGGAACTGGCTTACCGGCTGGCGGTCGACGACAGCCAGTATATCCAGGACATTCGCAACCACGTGGTTACGCTGATTACGCCGATTGTTGAGGTGGATGGGCGCGATCGGATGGTGGACCTTTACAGGTGGCACTTGGCCCACCCGCAGGAGAATTATCCGCCACTAATTTACTGGGGACATTACGTCGCGCACGACAATAATCGCGATGCGATGGCCATGACGCTCAAACTCAGCCAGAACGTTCTGAATACCTTTGTTGGGTGGGATGCGCAGGTTCTCCATGACTTACACGAGTCGGTACCGTATCTCTACGACAACACTGCGGGCGATGGGCCCTTCAATGCGTGGGTGGACCCAATTCTGACGAATGAATGGGAAATTCTTGGCTGGCGCAACGTGCAGGACATGACGAAATTTGGGATGCCGGGTGTGTTTACGCATGGCGAGTTCGATACGTGGTCGCCCGGGTATTTGATGTTTTTCGCGGCCATGCACAATGGCATCAGCCGGCTCTACGAAACGTTTGGAAACGGCGGCGCGGATACGGAGGAACGCACGTTGCAGCCAGACGAGTATTCGCGAACCTGGTGGCGGCAGAATCCGCCGCTGCGGAAGGTGTTGTGGTCGCAACGCGACAACAATAACTATGAAGAAACGGGTTTGCTGACTTCGCTGCACTTTTTTTCTGATAACCGCGTGATGTTTCTAAAGAATTTCTACCTGAAGGCGAAGCGGTCGGTAACCAAGCCGGAGGCCGAGGGGCCGGCGGCTTATGTTCTGCCGGCGAACGATCCGCGTCCTGAATTGCAGGCGGAACTGCTGCACGTACTGCAATTGCAGCACTGCGAAATTTCGCGGGCGACTTCAGCGTTTTCGGTTACCGTACCTGTCCAGAAGTCCGGTGATCACAGGAAAGGTTCTGAGACCGCAACCGGAGAAAATGTCAAAAAGGAAACTGAGGCGACGACGGCAAAAACGAAAACAATTGATTTTCCGGTGGGTAGCTACATCATTCGCATGGACCAGCCGTATTCGCGAATTGCGGATGCGCTGCTCGATTACCAATATTGGAGTCCGGACGACCCACAAAAGACCCCTTACGATGATACGGGTTGGACGTTCGGCGAATTGTTCAACGTGAAGGTCATTCGCGTGACGGATACAAAGGTTCTGGATGTACCTATGGACCGCGTGACGACGATCGCCGCTCCCAGCGGTGTTTCGGGGACTGGGACAGTCTTCGCGATCAACAACAACGCGGATACGGCTCTCGCAACGTTGCGTTACAAATTGAAAGACGCGCAGATTGAGGCGGCCGAGGAACCGTTTGATGCGGACGGGCATAAGTTCAATCGCGGCTCGTTTCTGGTTCATGGGGCCAGCGGTGATGACTTGCAGCACGCTGTTTCAGATATGGGTCTCGAAGCGTACGGATTGGGCGCAATGCCCTCTGTGAAAACGCATCCGGTCAGGGCTGCGCGCGTGGCGATTTTGCATACGTGGTTAAGCACGCAGACCGAGGGCTGGTGGCGCGAAGCACTGGACTTCATGCATGTGCCCTACGACTACATCAGCACGCAGACCGTTGCGAAGGAATCGGACCTCAATTCGAAATACGACGTGATTCTTTTTCCGCCCGTGGGACGATTTGTAAGTCCGGATCTGATCATTAATGGGTTGTCCACAGATTGGGGCAATCCTTTGCCGTGGAAGAACACGCCAGAAACGCCGAACATTGGAAAGTTGGATTCGACCGATGACACACGGCCAGAGCTCGGGTGGGACGGCGTGGCGCACTTGCAGAACTTTGTAAAGCACGGCGGAGTGCTAGTGACCGTGATGGACACGGCGAATCTGGCCGTGGCGCTTGGCCTGACGCACGGCGTCACGGTGGCGCGCACGCCTCGCGAAAGAATTATTGGCAGCGTGGTTCGAGCGGATATCGTCGATTCGACGAGCCCGATTGCATACGGATACGGTGATCAGTTGTCCGTTTATTGTTTCAACGGACCAGCATTTGATGTTAGCAACGTTGCGGGCCGTGGTGGGTTCCGCAGACTGGGCCCGGAGATCAACGGACGTCCAACGGGACGGGGCACCCTGACCGATCCCGATTTCGTAGTCGGTCGCCAAAATGAACCCGCAGCCGAAGAACCGAAAGTCGAACCGTGGCAGGCTGAACCGGTCACAAAAGAGGAACTCCGTAACGGAATCGGTGTGATTCCACCAGCAGAACGTCCCCGCGTGATTTTCAGGTATGCAGATAGCCACGACCTGCTTGTGTCGGGACTGGTTGAAGGCGGCGACGAAATTGCACAACACGCGGCGATAGTCGATGTGCCGATGGAATCGGGGCACGTGGTTTTGTTCTCGAACAATCCGATCTACCGCGGCGAAACGCGAGGAAGCTATTCGCTGGTCCTGAACACGATCCTTAATTTCGACAGCTTGAATGCAGGAAGGAAGTTAGATAAGCAGTAGGGATCGCACCCAGGAATGCTTGATCACTTAGGGCCTTCAGTGTTGCTGTGCCTGACAGAAGTCTTGCCAGACTCTCGCCGTGGTGATCGTAAGTGCAATAATATCAATGTGATGCAACGGTATCGTTCAAATGGTCGTAGTTCATCGCGGCATTGAGCACAAGCATAAAACTTCCCTCCGTAATTTGACGCCACATCGGATTGGTGGCGAAGAGTACGACGTGGCCTCGCCCGACAGGTACATCGACAACTGCAGGTGTGTTCGCAAGGCCTGCGCCTCCATCCAACATCCCGCTGATCCAGAGATTTTTTTCATCCGCGAAACGTAGGATCACGCGCGGGTAAAGTGATTTGGGAGGAATGAACGCGCGTAGAAACTCGAGCGATTCAGGATTGACGTACAGTTCCTGTTCTGCGCGGGCGCGGTGAGGAGTCGGCGCAGGCGGATTCCAAGGGCGACCTTGCGGAATATCCGGATCGGTTAACGAACCGCGGCCGCTCGGACGTTCGCGCGACTCGCCGCCAGCACCGCCTCCGAAACCTGCGCCTCCGCCGGTGAGCGAAACGTGGAAGACGGGCGCCTGGTTGAAATAGACCGGCACATCAGCGTCGTAACCGTAAGTGATCGGACTGCGATTGTCTTCAACGGTTGTGTTGAAAATTGCGCCGCGGGCGTGGAGTTGCGGAGTCGGCACGATCGAAACCGTATCAGTGATGCCCGTTTCAATGGTAAGGATTGAACTGGATGCGACTGGGATAAGCAGGCCGCCGTCCTCGACAAATTTCTTTAGATTTGCGAGGCCTTCGAAACCGAGGCCGCCGCGAATATCGCTGGTCTGATCCGGGCCGTCTCCGAAGCTGGGCGTCAGAGCAGATTTCTGCCACGGAATTGGTCCGTTCGCATCGCTGCCATCGGGAAGCATGCGTTTTGGCACGCCGTTGATCAGGCGCGCGAGATTTGGCATTGACGGCGGAAGAATAATGACGTCGTATTTCGCGCGCAGATCCGGCGTTTCGCGAATCACAGCGTCGGAGATGTAGGAGTAAGGGATGTAATGCTCTTCAAGCGCGAGACGATACCAGCCTTCGGGCTGTGTGTTCATCCAGTTGTGAACCACGGCGATACGCGGCGCTTCGAGCGCGTGGCGCGCGATGGAAATATTTTCCGAGGTGGCATGAACTACGAGTCCCAAACCCTGTGCTGCGGAAGAGAGCTGGTCACGAAGATTCGACGGGTTTCCATCGGCAGGAATGATGAAGGAACCGGCACGAAAATCCTGACCATCCGCTTTGAAGGCGGCATCCGCCGCAAAGACCTTTGCATTTACGTTGTCTGGACAAAGGGAGGGTGAAATTGTTACGCCGGCGAGACAAAAACGGAGGGTTGCGAGGGCAGGTTCGGCATTTGCATTGATGATGAACACGCTGCCGATACCGTCGATTCTTCCTGCAGCATGCGCAGGACCGTTAATCAGCGTCATGGAAGCTTTGAGAATCGAAGGATCGGTGATGCGCAAGGTCGCAACGTCCATCAACGGGCCGAGGGTCCAGCCTGTGTCGTCGTACGGCGTGGGATCGTGGATGGAGTAATACTGCGTGTCGAGGAGCATGTCTGCCTCGCGGCTGTAGGGCTGGTCCATGCGAATCACGTAACTGCCCGCAGGAATGCGCGTGGCTATCGGAGGTTTTTCCTTCGCTGTTTTCGCGCGGGCTTCCTTCGCGTTCTCTTTGTCGTTCTCCGATGCTGGGATCGAGCGGGTCGGCGTAACGGTGAAATCCTGATTGAGGCGCGCGATTTCGAGGCCTTGACCTTGCAGCAGGCGCGCAAGATGGGCGGAGAGAGCGGGTCGCTTGCCATCATTCAAGATTGCCCAAGCGGCAGGGCCTTCGGTTGTGGCTTTCGCGATTGAGCGGCGGCTCATGTCGTAGAAGCGCTCAAGAAATTGCTCGGGACGCTGAGCCATGTAATCGAGACCGACCAGAAGCGCGCTCTCTTGCAGGTTGATATTGTCCCGAATCGACCAGTTAATTTTGGGAAGCGGCGGATTGGGACGAAACCAGGTGCGAGTCGTATCCTCAGGCGAAACGGTGCGCTCCGCTGTGTCAGCGCCGCGGCCGCCGAAGGTCTCGTAGAAACGCCCGATGCCGTTATGCCCCTGTTCAGCGAACATCATGTAGTTGGGCGCCCATCCATCGTAGAAACCGTGCGTCCAAACACCGGGGATGCCGAAATCCGTCATTTTCTGCACTTCGTTGTACGCCATTTCCTGCCATTCGCTGATGACGAGGGGGTCGAGCCATGCGTTATAGGGGCCCGTGCCTGTGGAGATATAAAGGAAGGGAATCGACTCGTGCAGATCATGAAGCACCTGGGGATGCCACGTGAAAAAGGTCTTCATCTGAATTTTGGAAAGCTGGAGCGCCATGGCGATGCCATCGCGGTTGTTGTCGTGTGCCACGTAATGTCCCCAGTAGAGCAAGCTGGGAGCAGGTTTATCCGGGTTTGCCTTTTCCCAATTGTAGAGATCGACCTCGCGGTCGCGACCGTCGACTTCAAGCACCGGAGTGATGAGCACGATGGTGTTCTTGCGGATCTGATTGATCATCGGCGAATCTTCCACAGCGAGACGGTAAGCAAGTTCCATCAGCATCTCGGGCGAACCAGTTTCTGGCGAGTGAATTGAGCCTGAGAGCCAATAGAAAGGCTTGCCGGTCTTTTCGAGCTGGGCGGCTTGGTCAGGAGTGATTTTTCGCGGGTCAGCGAGTTTCGCGGTGATATCGCGATAATGATCAAGTTGGGCAATATTCGCGTCGTCGCTGACTGCGACGACCATAAAGTCGCGGCCCTCCTCGCTCTTTCCCATCGTGAATACACGGACACGCGGAGAAGCTTTTTCAAGTGCGCGGTAATAACGGTAAATGTCAGCAGTGTGCGTCAGCTTGTTCGGGGTTCCAATTATGTAGCCGAGCACTTTGTCCGGGGAAGGAACTGTTGTGGACGAGGGCAGATGATCGACAAGAGGTGTGATTAAATACGGCTCAGTGGTGTACTGCCGAATCTGAGATGTATATTGCGCGTCTATTTGTTGCTGCGAGGCTTGCGGCGATTGGCTTTCCGAAGATTTGGAATTCTGCTTCGCGTGCGCACCATCGGCGCGAGTCACCGGGAGGCTCGGAAACGGGGTTGCCGCCCAGGCAAAAAACATCACTACAATACCGAGGACAATGCGTCTACTTGTCATCGCACACCCCTTTTGCTTTCTATCAATGACGCATGCCGATAGCGACGCGTTTCCTGTGGACGCGGCACGCCTATCACGTGGTCGAAAAAGTTGAGGGCCCATACGACACGCGATATACTTACGTCATCGTTCATCGAGAGCACTAGCGCGGTAAGTTGAGGCAGTCGCTCGATGGGAGTGATTTACAATGGCGATATCGTCTAAAGGTTAGGACGGAGCCCTCTCAAGGCTCAAATCCGGGTTCGAGTCCCGGTATCGCTACCAATCCCGCATGAACTTGGCACAGATCGCTTGCAGGCTTTCTCTCCTACTCATTCAGCTGCACAAATCAAGGCAACTCCGCCTCTGCACTCTCCAAAAATCCGCAATGGCAGTCGAAAATGCGGGTATGATTTCGTGCGGCTAAGACCGGAGAAAGAGACTTCTTGCTCTTACGGCGTTCGTGGCCATCCGATCGAAAAACCAGAGGAGGAAGACGCATGCTTTCCCGTCGAAAATTTTTTCAGGTGGCAGGAGTCGTTGCGAGTGTACCGCTCGCGTCGCGGCTGCTTTTGGCACAAGATGATTTAGGCTGCGGTAATCTGCCGCCTTCCATTGCGAATTTGAAATCATTACGCGACCAAGCTGAGCCCATTTCGGTCGAGGAGCGGCAAGAGCGCGTCGAACGAGCGCGGAGGCTGATGCATGAAAATCGGTTGGACGCCATCATGCTGATTGGCGGAACGTCGATGAGATACTTTGCGAATATCGACTGGTGGTTAAGCGAGCGCACGTTTACTCTGATTTTACCGGCAAAGGGCGATCCGTTTTTTGTTTCTCCCGCGTTTGAAGAGGATCGTGCCAGAGAGCAGATCAATCGCGGGCCGTTCGCAGGAAAACCGGACATCCGCATCTGGCAGGAGAACGAAAGCCCGTACGAGCGCGTCGC
>DASYYR010000004.1:0-2633 GCA_035933575.1 Candidatus Acidiferrales bacterium
GCCAGCGTATAGCCCTCGAAAAAGTATAGGCGCAGGGTCTCGCGTTGATACTCGGACAATCCGCCGAGTATCCTCTCTAGACCATTACGTCCAAACACCGCCTCTGGGGAATAATCGTTCTCCGTGGTCGGCATAGCGACCACGTGACCAGCGCTGCTTTGAACGTCCTCGCATTTGTAGAACTGCCGAGTTGCCAAACGCCGTCGTCGCTCAATTGCTCTCTGATACGTCATGTGAACAATCCAAGAGCCAGCCGAGCTTTTCGAACTGTCGAAGATCGCACATTTCCGCTGGATGAAGAGGAACAGGTCCTGACAGAGATCGTCGGCTTCGCTGTCGTCTCGTAGAATCCTTCGACCGATATGGCGAACGACCCTGACGTAACGATTGAACAGCAGCGTGAGCGCTTCGATATCTCCAACGGAGAGACGGAAGAGAAGGTGTTCGTCCGAGATTTCGATTTGCTCTCGAGGTGAGGGAACACTGGCGCTAGCTTCCGCTTGTGGCAGAAGACAAGGAAACCGCGCCGCTAAGAAATCCTCCATATCGTTTCCTGCAACGGAACTTATTCCTTCAGCCCTCGTCCTCGGGAACTGCGACCAGGGAGTGAGGCCTTGCTCTTCAACAAACGCTCCATGGAGCCCGCGGCCTTTAATTGTTCGACGCCCCACTCCAAAAGCAACTCGCCCACGTTGCCGAGCGTGCGCCTCTCCCGTGCAGCGAGCTGCTCGAGCTCGGCGCGCAGGTCGCGGCTGATTCGCAAACTAAGTGGCGCTTTCCATTCCCCCATCGGACGCCTGTTTGTGTACGCGCTGCCAACATTGTTGGCAACGTAAGCGGTGAAAGCGGTGAAAGCTTACATATCAGTTGTATGTGTATGTATGCGCCGTATGCTTACGTAACGCTCCCAGACCCCTTTTTAATCGAGCCGGGAAACACCAGTCGCAGGCTCAGCCTGTTTCACCGGATCGCCGGTGCGGCCTACTTCCCACGCAGTCCGTTGCAGGCAAAGCCGACTCTCATCCAGTCGCTCTCGTGCTGCGGTAGCGTCGGCGAAATCGGCGTTGAGCCCAGCGCGGAGTTCCTCGAGCCTCATCGCATGCACTTTCATCCGCTGCTTCGAGCAGATGGAGAGAGCTTCTAAACGCTGTAGCACCCGAATCAGCGAATCAACGCCACGGTTCCACAGATACATCTCGGCATAGACATCCACTTTCATTTAGTCGAATCCTTTCAGGGAGACGGCGGAAGAATGGAAGCCGTTCCGCGGATGAAAAGACAAACCATGGGTAAGCGGATGGCCAATGGCGGGGATTTTGCTACAGGCTCAGGAGGGAAACGAGCCGGAAAGTCTTGGCGCCTGGGAAGTTGCAACCCAAACGGAAAATAGATAACTTCTGTTCCAGCCATCGTTGCACCTCAGACGTGCGACTGTGGTCAGGGGCGCGTTTGGTGCTAGTAACACCGGCGCGTCCCGCTCTGTCACTCGCTTCTTCTTACTTTTTTGCTCCTTCTACCTTGGCCTTCACGAAAATGCTCTTTTTTGTACCTCTTGATCTTCGCTATGTCCTTTGCTGTCCAACGCCAATGCCTGCCGCCATTCATGCGTATCTGTTCCGATGCACGAATCTTGCCGGCAGCGAGCCATTTGTGCAAGGTCATCCAATGAACTCCAACTTTCTTTGCCGCTTCCCTTGTCGAATAAGTTTTACTTAGGCTTAACATATTTACCTTAAGTTTGCGATTTGTCAAGCACAAAATCGAGGGCACGAAGACGTAACTGCAAGCCTCAGTTGCCGCTGAGAAGAGTATCCCAATTTTGTCTCAATTCGTAAGATTCTCGAAAGAGATCGATCCGTGTCCGGCCATCGTCGTGCGCCTCGAAAAGCGTCGTTTGTAGACCCATGCCAGATGGAAAGGTTTATGACCATGCGCTGCCCTTATTGCGGAAATAACCGGACAGAAGTATTCAAAACTCTATTTCGCCGAAGCAGGACCTACCGCTACCGTCGGTGCCAATTCTGCAAAGCGCGTTTTCGCACCCAGGAGAAAGCGGTTCGGTGGGAAGGCGTGGACCGGAAATGGCCTGGTACAGCCCCGAACCGGAAGGGCTGGAGAACTCATCGGGTCTCCGCGCTGCTCGGAAAATGCGAAGTGGAGTCTTGCGGTTTGGATTTTAAACTGGCTGGCGTAAGGCGACATGTGGATCACATCGTGCCAGCAAGATTGATCCGACGATTGAGGGCAGGAAATCCTGACCGTCGAGAAAACATTCAATGCATCTGTGGGACTTGCCACGGCTACAAATTGCAGGCCGACCACAAGCTGTGCTTGGGGAATAAACTGAGCTATCTCGAAATTCTTCGCATACATCAATTTGATTTAGCACGGATCGAGAGAGCACTAGCCTTGTTCGGCTTGTAGGCACCCAACTGCCAACATAATATTGACCGGTCGGTGCACTCAGCCAAAGTGCCCGAAGGTGGTGGGTTCGATCCCCACCGCCCCTACCATCTTATCGCTGTGAAAATAAATCAATTCTGGCGCTCGCTTTCTCCGCGTGTGTTATACGTGTGGTTCGTGTGCGTTTGCTTCAGCGGATCGTTTGCAAAACTCCCGCCGTAGAATCACCT
>DASYYR010000054.1:0-26544 GCA_035933575.1 Candidatus Acidiferrales bacterium
CGCGCTCGAAATCGATTTGGATGCGCAGATGCATCCGCGCGCCGCGATCGCGAGCGGTCACCCGGAGGTGACGGCGACAGACGCGCGCGGAACAGCCTCGCTCATCGCAGATAAAATGGAAGCTTCGTTTGCGGGCGGAACAATCGATAAGATTGCCGCCGACGGAAATGTCCGCGGAGACACGCGCTCGCGCGGAGGCGAAAATCACATCTCTGCCGCGCATGTGGACTTGATGATGGCTGTAAAGGACGGCGACACCCAACCCAAGCAGATGCTTGCCCGCGGAAATGTGCAAGTCGCGATGCAGCAGGGTGTAGCGAAGCGAAATCTGCGCACGGAAGCATTGCGAATTGATTTTGTTCCCGAACTTGAGCGCCGCGGCGTGCGCGTTGCAAGCGCGGAGACGCTCGCGCCGGGGCAAATCGTGACAAGCAAGCTCGGAGAATCGGACACAATTAGCGGCGGCAAGTTAACCGCCGAGTTCGATGCGCAAAGCCAATTGACGCAACTGCACGGCACATCTGGCGTACAAGTCGTTCATCAAGCCGGACCCGGCGCGCCGCAAACCACCGCAGCGCAAAATCTGACGGCGAGCTTCGGCGCAAGCGGCGACTGGGAAACAGTCGAAGAAGACGGTGGCGTGAAATTTCAGAAGGCCGGTCGCACGGGACAATCCGAGCAGGCGCATATTTCGCGCGCCGCCAATCAGATTACGCTGACTGGCTCCGCTTCTGTCGCGGATTCGACGTCGCGCTCTTCCGCGGCGCAGATCGAAATCAATCAGAAGACAGGCGAAGTTCACGCAGCCGGAAACGTTATTACCACGTATTTCGGCAATCCGAAAAATCCCGGCGCGGCGGGAGGGAATATTTCAGCGGATCAGATGAATGGTTCGAGCGCAACGGACCACGCTGTCTTCTCGGGGCATGCGCGCTTCTGGCAGGGAAGTGATGTCATCCAGGCCGATACGATTGAATTTTGGCGCAGCCAACAACGTGCCGAAGCGCGCGGAAACGTCGTGAGCGCCTTTCCGGAGCCGCCGCCAAACACCGCAAAAACGAAGTCGAAAGTCACCGCGCCAACGGTGTGGCAAGTCCGCGCGCCAAAAGCTGATTATTTGGGCGGTGCGGGAAGAGTTGAATTGACTGGCGGCGTCACCGCGCAATCCTCCCAGGGCTCGATTTCCAGCCAAACACTCACGCTTTTCCTCTCGACGGCCGCCAATCAGCAGCAAAAGTTGGAACGCGCGGTCGCCGAAGGCGGCGTTCGCATCGAACAGAATGGACGTATCGGCACTGCCGAGCGGGGCGAGTACGTTGCGCGCGACGGCAAGTTCGTGCTTTCCGGAGGCAAACCGGCGTTTTTTGATGGTTCTGGAAACACTACGACGGGCCGTGAATTGACCTTCTTTTTAGCGAGTGATACGATTCTCGTGGATTCGCAAAAAGGCCCGCGAACCATTACCAAGCACCGGGTTGAGAAATGAACTGGCATGTTGAAGCTCCAAGCCGCGGAGTTGAGCAAGAGCTATCGAGGCCGGAAGGTTGTCGATAATGTCAGTTTGGAGATCCAACAGGGCGAAGTGGTTGGGCTGCTCGGCCCCAACGGCGCCGGCAAGACCACGACTTTTTACATCCTGGTCGGCCTCGCACGCCCCGATTTCGGGCGAGTTCTTCTGGACGGTGAGGACATCAGCGATCTACCCATGTACCTGCGCGCGCGTAGCGGAATCAGCTACCTTCCCCAGGAACCCTCTGTCTTTCGCAAACTGACCGTCGAAGAAAATTTGCTCGCGGTGCTGGAAACGCTGCCGATCACGGCTGAGCAGCGGCGCGACCGCGTGGAAGAATTGCTGTCGCAGATGGGACTGGAAGGCGTGCGGCACAGCAAGGGCTACATGCTGTCGGGAGGTGAGCGCCGCCGGCTCGAAATCGCGCGGTCCTTGGTGATGCAGCCGTCCTTTGTGCTCCTCGATGAGCCGTTTTCGGGAATTGATCCGCTGACTGTGATGGACTTGCAAAAAATTATAACCGACTTGAGCGCCGCCGGAATCGGCGCGCTGATTACCGATCACAATGTCCGGGAAACTCTCGCCGTGACCACGCGGGCTTACATCATCCATGGCGGGAAAATTTTGAGCGCCGGCACGCCCGAACAGTTGAGCCAAGATCCTGAAGTGCGGCGTTTGTATCTGGGAGAACATTTCCGGTTGAATTAACGCTATGAACTGGCTCCAGCCCAAATTAAACCTCCGGCTCGCGCAAAAGCAGGTCCTCACGCCGGGCCTCGTGCAGATGGTGAGCGTTCTCGCGCTCAATCGCCTGGAACTGCGCGAAATGATCAATCAGGAGATCATGGAAAATCCCATGCTGGAAGTGCTCGGCGACGATGGCGTGGTCAGCGAGAATTACACGGACGAAACATTCGTGAAGGAAGAGACCGAAAAAGTCCCCGAAACAGAAGCGTCGAATCCCTTCGATGAATTCGATATCAGCTCGTTCTTTACGAAGTATCTTGACACTGGCGCAGCCAGCGGGGCCGGCAGCGAACGCGAAGAAACGGAAAAGCCCGGCTTCGATAAATTTTTATCTTCCCCTCAAAATCTGGCAGACCACCTACTTTGGCAACTCAGCGTCAGCATTTGCAGCGAGCAGGTTCAAAAAGCGGCCGAAGTGATCATCGGCAACCTGGACGAAAACGGCTATTTGATGGCGACGCTCGAGGAAATTGCCCAGTCCGGCGGATATTCGGCCGACGACGTGGAAGAGGCGCTCGCCGTCGTGCAGGAATTCGATCCTCCAGGGGTCGGCGCGCGCGATTTGAAAGAATGTCTCCTCCTGCAATTGAAATTGATCGATCCGCAGAACACCCTGGCGCAGCAGGTCATTTCCGATCATCTGAAAATGCTGCAAAACAATCAGCTCAAGGAAATCGCGCGCGCCCTCAACCGTCCCATCGAGGCCGTCAAGCGCGCTGTCGACACGGTGAAGAAACTCGATCCGCGGCCCGGGCTGCGTTATAACAAAATCGAGCCGCGACTGGTTGAGCCGGATGTGGCGTTCCGGAAAGTAGATGGCGAATGGCAGGCATTTCTGAACGACGACGATCTGCCGCAACTCCGGTTGAGTCCCGTCTACCGGCGGCTGTTGGCGCGCGACGCCGCGGACCGCGACGTACGCAATTACGTCAAGGAGCGCTTCACCGCGGCCGTGCAGTTGATGAAAAATATCGAACAACGCAAGCACACCATCGTGCGCGTCTGCCAGTCCATTCTGCGGCGCCAAAAAGATTTTCTTGAATACGGGATTGATCATTTGAAGCCGATGATGATCAAGGAAGTGGCCGAGGAAGTGGGCGTGCATCCCTCCACCGTCAGCCGCGCTGTGGCAAATAAATATACGCATACGCCGCAGGGTGTTTACGAGCTAAGGTATTTTTTCTCGGAGTCCGTGAACGGTCCGCAGGGCGGCGACATGTCGTTGCTTTCCCTCAAGCGGCTCGTGAAAAAAATGATCGAAGAGGAAGACGCAACGCATCCGCTCACCGACGAGCAGATCGCGAAGCGTCTGGACGTCGAGGGCATTCACGTCACGCGCCGTACCGTGGCGAAATACAGGGAAGACCTGCGCATTCCCAGCACGCATCAGCGCCGGCAGAAGGGCTGACGAGCAGTCTCCCGTGGCGTCGCGCCATACTCAGCAAAATCGCCAGTTAGTCATCCTCACGGGCCTTTCCGGCTCAGGCAAAGGGTCGGTTCTTCGCGCGTTCGAGGATTTGGGTTTCTATTGCGTCGATAATCTTCCTGTTTCGTTCATTCCATCTTTCGCCGAGTTGTATATGGAAGGCGGCGGCGATTTTGAGCGCGCTGTTTTGCTGGTCGACGCGCGCGAAGGCGAGCAACTGAAGCGCTTGCCGGAGGTTTACCGCCGGTTGCGCCGTGAATATCCCGCCACGCTGGTATTCATCGAAGCCAGCGACGACGCGCTAGGGCGCCGGTTCAGCGAAACGCGGCGGCCGCATCCGATGGGTGGCGAGGGTTCGATCCTCGACGGCATCCGCGCTGAACGAAAACAAATGGCGGCCGTTCGCGCCCTCGCCGATGTTGTCATCGACACGACGAAATTCACGGTCCATGAGCTGCGCGATTCCATCACCGAGCGTTTTCAAAAAACGGGCCGCAAGCCGCTCCTCATTTCGCTGGTCAGCTTCGGTTATCGCTTCGGCTTGCCGTCCGATGCGGATTTGGTCTTCGACGTGCGCTTTTTGCCCAACCCACATTTTGTGCCGAAGTTGCGCCCGTACAGCGGCAAGAATCCTCGTGTCGCGCGATACATCCGCTCGTTCAAACAAACGGGGCAATTTTTGCGGCGCATCGAAGGGCTGCTCGAATATCTGATCCCGCATTACATTCGCGAAGGAAAGAGCTACCTGACCATCGCGTTTGGATGCACCGGCGGGCGCCACCGCTCCGTGATGATGGCGGAGGCAGTCGGCAAGGCGCTCGCAAAGCGTGGTTATACAATCAAGCTCGAGCACCGCGATCTGGAACGATCCGTCTCATGACTTTTCCGCGCCGCTGCTCTGGCGCGAATATTTTGCCTCCTGTAGAGTGGAACACATAAGGGTGTGCGGCGAGTGAAAGTTCCTCCCGAAATTCGCGGGCTTTTCCGCTTTGTGCGGCCATACCGCTGGCGGCTGATTCTCGGCGTGGTGTTGCTCGCGGTGGTGGGCCTTTGCGAGGGTTTGGTCGCGCTCATGATTATCCCCGCGGTGGATCAGATCCTGAATCCCCACAGCACCGCCGCGAAAGTGAAGCTGATCACGCTGCCGTACAGCCATCGTGTAATCTATCTCAATTCTTTTCTGCCCTCCGGCATTCATTGGGTATGGACCGTCTTCGCCCTCTCCCTCGTGTTTTTGTTCTTTGCGAAGGCCATCGCGGAATTCTTCGGCAACACTCTGATTCAATACGCGGGCCATGCGGCCGTCACGGACTTGCGGAACAGCGTGTACGACAAACTGGTGCGCCAGCCGATTGGTTTCTTTCAGCACAATCCCACGGGCCGCGTGATGTCCGCCGCCATCAGCGACGTGGATCAGGTTCGCAGCGCGCTCTCCGAGCATCTGGCGGATTTTTTTCAGCAAGTATTCGCGCTCGCCGCCTTCGTGTGCGTGCTCCTGTGGCTGAATTGGAGACTCGCTCTCGGCTCGGCGGTGATTATCCCGCTTGTAGTGTATCCCGTCGGCAGGCTCGGACGCCGCATCCGCCGCTCCGTGCAGAGCAGCCGCTCGCGCGTCGCTGACTTGAGCGAAATTCTGCAGGAAACGGTCAGCGGAAATCGGGTCGTGAAAGCTTTCGGCATGGAGAATTTTGAAATCCAGAAATTCCGCGAGACGGCGCGCCGCCTGCTGCGCGAAAACATGCGCTGGGTGAAAGCATATGTCGTCACATCACCGATGATGGATTTGCTGGGAGCAGTTGTCTTCGCCGTGCTGTTGCTTTACGCGCGCGACGAAATCCGCCGCGGCCTGATGACTGGAGGCATGGTCATCAGCTTCATTTATTCGTTGTTTCGCGCGTATGAACCGATCAAGCGGCTCGGCAGTTTGTATCACCAATTCCAACTTGCCGTCGGAGCCTCCACCCAGGTTCTGGGTTTCCTCGCGCTCAAGGAAGAAATCGCCGACGAGCCGGGCAAAGCTATCGTCCCGCGTTTTTCGAGGAACGTCGATTTTCAGAATGTCGGATTCGCATACGAGAACGGGCCGCTGATTTTGCACGACATCAATTTGAAAGTGCCGGCGGGAAGCGTGGTGGCAATCGTGGGTTCGAGCGGCGCGGGTAAGACGACGCTGGTGAATTTACTGCCCCGTTTCCACAATCCCACGATGGGAACGCTGCTGATCGACGGAAACGATGTCTGCGAAGTGAATCTCCGTTCGTTGCGCGAGCAGATGGCCATCGTCACGCAGGAGACGATTCTTTTTAACGACACGATATGGAATAATTTGTGCTATGGCCGTCCTGATTTGCCCCAGGCGCGCGTCGTCGACGCCGCAAAAGCAGCTCTGGCGCATGAATTCATCACGCAGTTGCCGCAGGGCTATCACACCAAAATCGGTGACCGCGGCCAGCGCCTCTCTGGCGGCCAGCGCCAGCGCATTGCAATCGCGCGCGCTCTATTGAAAGACGCCCCAATTTTGATCCTTGACGAGGCGACCTCGGAACTCGATTCCGAATCGGAGATGCTGGTGCAACGCGCCCTGAACAATCTGATGGAGAACCGCACCGTCTTCGTGATTGCGCATCGGCTTTCCACCGTGCGGCGCGCGGATATGATCGTCGTGCTCGAAGACGGCACGATTCGCGAACGCGGCACTCATGAAGAGCTGTTGGCGCACGCCGGAGCCTACGCGCGGCTCTATCATCTTCAGTTCCAGGAAATCGAGCCACCATTACCGGCCGGACCCGTGTAAGATGTCTGACCCTGTGCTCAAGCCATCGCCACTTGAATCGCCGGCATTCGGATCGCCGGTCTCGAAATCGGCAGTCCTCAAGTCCCTCAAGTCGATGACGGGCTACGCGCAAGCGCGCGTCGAAAAAGATGGTTGGGCGGTGCAGTTGAGTTTGCGCAGCGTGAATCATCGCTTCCTCGATTTGCGCATACGCATGCCGGAGGGCTGGGACGCTCTGGAGACGGAAATCCGCCGCGTCGCGCGCGAGCATGTGCGCCGCGGGCATTTGGACGTCACGCTTCACGTGGAAGCGGCGAACAGCCACTCCATTTCCATCAATCGACAAGTGGCAGCGGAATATTTGAAAGCCGCGAAATCTCTCGGCGAGCAGTTTGGAGTGAAATCGGATCCCGATCTCGCGGCAATTCTGCGTTTGCCTGGCGTAACGTCATCGGGCGCGCCCGCCGAAGATGAAATCGAGAAACTAACTGAACTGGTGCGTTCGTGTTTGACGCAGGCGATTGGCCGCCTGGACCAGATGAAGCAAGTTGAAGGCCGTACGCTGCGCGAGGAGTTGTCGCAAAGATTGGCAACGGTTGGCGAGCACGCGAAACAAATTGAAGCGCTCGCCGAGCGCGCGCGTCCCGCATACGCGAAACGTCTCGAGGCCCGTCTGAAAGAACTGCTCGGCAATTTTGCGCTTGATCCCGCGCGTCTGGCGCAGGAGGCTGCATTTGCCGCCGAGCACAGCGACACCACCGAAGAGTTGGCGCGATTGAGGAGTCACGTGCAGCAATTTCGCGGATTGCTGGACGCGGGCGGCGAAGTCGGCAAAAAGCTCGATTTCCTTTTGCAGGAGATGCAGCGCGAAACCAATACACTATTGTCGAAAACAAATGGAATCGATGCCGACGGGCTCGAGATCACGCGTCTAGGCCTCGATTTGAAGTCGGAGATCGAAAAACTTCGCGAACAAGTGCAGAACATCGAATAACAATGCCTGATTCCCATGAACCGCTGATCTTGATTGTTTCAGGACCGTCCGGCTCGGGCAAATCCACGCTGGTGAAAAAATTGCTCGAATTGCCCGGCACTATGCTTTCGATTTCAGCCACCACGCGCCCGCCGCGTGCCAGTGAAAAGGATGGCAAGTGGTATCATTTCGTGGAGGAAGAAGAATTTCGGAAAATGGTTGGACGCGGCGAATTCCTCGAACATGCCTGCGTGTTCGGCAAGCACAGTTACGGCACGCCGAAGAAATGGCTCGACGAAGCACGCGCGCAGAAAAAAGATTTAGTGCTTGAAATTGACGTCCAGGGGGCCGCGCAGGTGCGGCAAAAAGTCCCTGAATCCGTGGCCATTTTCATCGTGCCGCCGTCACGCGAGGAACTGGAAAAACGCATCCGTGCGCGCGGCCAGGACAACAGCGAGGAAATTGCCCGCCGCCTCGACCGCGCCCGCTTGGAAATGGAGCACTACGTGGATTACGATTACGTGGTCATCAATGAGGACCTCGAGCAGGCGGGCAAGGACGTGCGTGCCATTGCGCTGGGCGCGCGTTGCCGGACTCGACAGAACCGCGAACGCGTTCAGAGAATTTTGAAATCCTTTGGAGGATAATCTATTCATGGCGGTTTCCAACCAACCACCAGACAGCAGATTTTCGTATGTCGTGCTGGTAGCGCGTCGCGCCCGGCAACTCATGGCCGGAGGCCGGCCGTTGATCGATAATCCGAGGAACAACAAGTACACCCGCGTCGCCGAAGAGGAATTGCAACGGGGAATGCTCGAATACGAGCTTTCCGAAGCCTTCGACGGCACGGAAGATAAAGACGGCAAGAAAAAGAAGTCGTAGCATCCGCCGCGAGGATTGATGCGCATTGCGCTGGGAGTCTCGGGAGGAGTTGCAGCTTACAAGGCTGCGGAACTGGTTCGCCGGCTGCAGCAGGAGAAGCTCGACGTGCAGGTGGTGATGACGCGCGGCGCTCAGGAATTTGTCACGCCGCTCACGTTCGCCGCGCTCACAGGCAACAAAGTCATCACCGAACTTTTTGGCGAAAAAGAATCGCCGGCCAATGTCGAGAGCGCCATCGAACACGTCGCCGTGGCGCAGCGAATCGATTTGCTCATCGTGGCTCCGGCGACCGCCGATATTCTCGCCAAGCTCGCGAATGGGATCGCGGACGATTTCTTGACCACGCTTTACCTCGCGACTAAGGCTCCCGTGATCGTCGCGCCCGCGATGAACGTGAATATGTGGGAGCATCCCGCCACGCAGAAAAATATCGAAATCCTGCGCGCGCGCGGCGTGCGTGTGGTTCAGCCGGACGAAGGCTATTTGGCGTGCGGAATGGTTGGACCCGGGCGCCTCGCCGGAATCGAGGCGATTGCCAGCGCGGTCTGCGAAACGCTTGGCTTGCGCCACGATCTCGAAGGTTTGACCGTGCTCGTCACAGCAGGGCCCACGGTGGAAGATATCGACCCAGTGCGTGTGCTCACCAATCGCTCGTCGGGGAAAATGGGATACGCGTTGGCGGACGCGGCTGCGCGTCGCGGCGCTCACGTGATTCTGATCAGCGGCCCGACGGAATTGCGCGCGCCCGCTGAAATCGACTGGCTGCCTGTGCGGTCCACCGAGGAGATGCATCGCGCCGTGGGCGAGCGCGCGAGCGCGGCTGACGTTATCATCATGGCCGCCGCTGTGGCGGATTACCGTCCTGCGTCGCCTGAGCCGAAAAAAATCAAGCGCGGCGCGGGAAAAATGATGCTCGAACTCGAACCTACCGCCGATATCCTTGCTGAATTGGGACGCAACAAGGGATCCAAGATTCTTGTCGGCTTCGCAGCGGAGACGGATGATCTCGCGGAAAATGCGCGGCGCAAGCTCGCAACAAAAGGTGCGGACATCATCGTCGCCAACGACATCACGCAGGAAGGCGCTGGCTTCGACACGGACACCAATATCGTTACCCTCTTCTCGCGCGACGGCCGCGAAATCGCGCTCCCGAAAATGTCCAAGTTTGATGTCGCGAATCGCATACTTGATCGCGTCGCCGAATTGCGTCTCGCGCAACTTGGCAAAGGCGTGAAGTGACACGCCGTCCGGCAGGATGCCGATGAACCCCGAAGGCCGCGCGCGCGTTGAAGCGTGGCTCGAGTATTTCAACGATCTGGGAATCTCGAATTTCTGCCTCGATCGCGCCGCATCTGCGGTCGAAGCCTCAAGCGCGCCAGCTGAAACCATCGCCGCAGCTCCGGAACCGCTTCCTCGTCCGGTTCGCATGGCGCCTGCGGTTGTAAATCAAAATCCAACACACGTCGCCTCGGTGCTGCCCGTGATAAAAAGCGCATCTCTTTTTGCCGCCAATGAACGCGTGGAAGGCGACACCCTCGAGCGAATTCGCGAAGACATCGGCGAAAACTGCCGTCGTTGTAAACTCTGCGAGCAACGAAATAAAATTGTCTTCGGCGCCGGCCATCCCAAGGCGGAGCTTGTATTCGTCGGCGAAGGTCCCGGGCATGACGAAGATATTCAGGGCCTGCCCTTTGTCGGCCGCGCCGGTAAACTTTTGACGCAGATGATCGAGGCGATGGGTTTGCGCCGCGACGACGTTTACATCGCCAACGTCGTGAAATGCCGCCCTCCGCAGAATCGCGCGCCTGAGCCGGACGAAATCGAGACTTGCTCGCCGTTTCTTTACCGCCAGCTCGCGGTGATTCGGCCAAAGGCTGTTGTGTGCCTCGGCGCGATCGCCTTTCAATCGCTCACCGGGACGAAGCCGTCGATGTCGCGAATTCGCGGCCAGTGGCTCGAATTTCGCGGCATCCCGTTGCTGGCCACGTATCATCCCGCTTACCTTCTCCGCAATCCCAACGCCAAGGGCGACGTCTGGGAAGATTTGAAAAAGGTAATGGCACATCTTGGCCTGAAGCTGCCCACCAAACGCTGAAGCTTTCCGCCACGAAGTATTGACGCTCGCCTCGCGTTTCCACGTGCCGATGAAGTGAACGCTCCTGTTACACTATTGCGTTTGCGGCCGCAGCCTTTTATCCAGAAATAGTCAGCCGCCGCAAAACTTTCGCGGGGATGGCAATTGGAAGTTTTTTTTAGATCGGGAATTTTTCTCGGACTCGCAGCCGCCTTCGGTTGGGGCGTCGCGGATTTCCTTGCGCGCTTCGCCACGCGCCGCGCGGGTGCGTACCGCACGCTTATGTACATGCAACTCGCCGGCTTTCTGGCGCTATCAGCCGGAATGGCCGCCACCGGCCATTGGACGAGTTTTTTCCCCAGCCACGCGGAACATCACGCTTGGGCCTGGGCGATTTGCGCCGGCCTGCTCAATGTGGGCAGCGCGTTTTCGTTGTATCGCTCGTTTGAAATCGGCGTCCTCGCATTGGTCGCCCCGATTGCTGCGAGCTATCCGGTGCTCACGGTTCTCCTGTCGCTCTGGAGCGGCGAGCGCCTCACTTTGCCGCACGCAGCCGGCGTCGTCGCCGCGATCATGGGCGTCATGCTCGCTGCGGTATCGTTTTCTTCTCCGCCGCCGGAATCTTCCCCTGAAGATCATCGACGCCACATTTTGCGCGGAGTTCCGTGGGCGCTTGCCGCCGCCGTCGGATTCGGGCTGCTTTTCTGGATTCTCGGATTTCACGTGATGCCCGTCTTCAGCGGCGCCGCGTCCGTGTGGATGGTCCGCATCACCACGTTCACCATGCTCGCGCTGCTTGCCATCCCTCTGCGTCAGAGTGCAAAGCCTCCCGGTGGCTCCACGCTCTGGCTCGTCGCCGCCGTCGGCCTTATGGACACGGCCGCGTTCGTCGCCAATAATCTGGCGCTGAAAAATGAACAGGTCGCGGTCGCGAGTGTATTGTCGTCGCTCTACGGCGCAGTGACGGTTGTGCTTGCTGCGATTTTCCTGCGCGACAGACTCGAACGCACGCAATGGGCCGGCATCGTCCTGATATTTCTGGGAATCGCTTTGGTCAGCGTGTAGCCACAATCGGAGCGGCACGAAATCGGCGCGGAAATCATCGGCCCCTGCAATCCAAGCGAAGTCCGCAGGTTCCTGCAACTCGCGCCTTGCTGCTACACTAGATCGCCAACATGACTCCGCGGTATTGTGAAATTGCTCTGCCTGTTCCGCTCCGTTCCACATTCACGTACGCGATTCCGCAACATTTAAGCGATGCTGACCTTGTCGGCAGCCGCGTCGTCGTGCCGTTTCGCAATCGCGCAATGGTTGGAGTCGTCGTCGCCCTTGTCGCGAAGCCGCCCCAAGGAAAAAAGACTCGGGAAATTGTCGAGCTGCTCGATGCTGTTCCCGCGCTGCCGCCAAAATTAATCGACCTCGGCATGTGGGTCACCCGCTATTACGTGGCACCCATCGGAGAAACGTTACGCGCGATGCTGCCGCCGCTGGCCGAACTGCGCCCGGAACGCGAATACGAACTCACGGATCATGGACGCGATTTTCTCGTTGAAATGAAAGACCGCGGCCCTGCTGATCCCGGAGAGTCAGTTGACCTCGCGATTCTCGAACTGTTGCACGCTGGCGACAAACCTGTTCCATCCGCGCGCGTGCGGCGAATCGCAGGCGGCGAGGCTGCGGCAGAGCGTCTTGTGCGGCGCGGATGCCTTGTCGCGCGCGAACGTATGCGCCACAAACGTGAGCGTGCGCAAAAAATTGTCGCCTGGAATCCGGCGGCAGAGGCTACAAATGCTAAAGAAGAAAAAGTCCGCGAGATTTTGACCGCGACGCGCGGACCGTTGCCCGTTCCGATTTTGTTGAAAGCAGGCGCTTCGCCTGCGGTCGTAGCGCGGCTCGAAAAAGAAGGCAAACTCACGGCCTGGGAAGAGCCGCTGGTCGCGCATGCGGACGCGGGATCGGCGGAAGACGCTTGGGAAACGGATTTCGTTCCGCCTGCGAATGTTCTGAACGCGGATCAAAAGTCGGCGCTTGCGTCCGTTGGCGAATGGCTCGCTGAAAAAGCGTTTGTGGCCAGCTTGCTGCATGGCGTCACCGGAAGCGGCAAAACCGAAATTTATCTTGGCGCGGTTGAAGCCGCTCTGGCGCAGTCGCGCACGGCGATTGTGCTGGTCCCGGAAATTGCGCTGACGCTCTGGCTGAGTCGTCTGGTGCGCGCGCGATTTGGCGGCATCGTCGCTGTGCTGCACAGTGGCCTGGCGGAAAACGAACGCTCGCACGAATGGTGGCGCGTGCGCCGCGGCGAAGCGCGCGTCGTCGTGGGAACGCGCTCGGCGGTGTTCGCGCCGCTCGAAAATGTGGGCCTCATCATTGTCGACGAAGAGCAGGAGTCGAGTTACAAACAGGAAGAAACGCCGCGTTACAATGGCCGCGACGTCGCTATCGTTCGCGCGCGGCTGGAAGGCGCCGTTGCACTTCTCGGCTCCGCAACTCCCTCCCTCGAAACTTTTCAAAACGCGCGCACCGGTAAGTACCATTTGCTGGAATTGAAAACGCGCGTCGAGGATCGCCCGCTCGCCTCCGTGAAGCTCGTCGACCTGCGCCAGGAATTCAAGCAGAGCCATCGCTCCGCGCCCGTTTCGTCTTCGCTGCTCAAGGCAATCGGCGAGCGATTGTCCGCCGGCACGCAGGCGCTGATTCTCATCAATCGTCGCGGATATTCGTGGTACGTCCTTTGCCGAAGTTGCGGCGCGGGAATTGAGTGCCAGAATTGCAGCATCGCGCTTTCGTATCACAAACGCCGCGCGCGCCTCGAATGCCATTATTGCGGATATTCCATTCCCGTCCCGAAGCTTTGCCCGAAATGCAAATCGGAATATTTATATTTTGTGGGAGACGGCGCGGAGCGCGTCGAAGAATATTTGCGCGAGCAGTTTCCGAAGGCGCGAATCGCGCGGTTGGATCGCGATACTGTGCGGACGAAGCGCGAATATCAAAAAATCCTTGGCGCTTTCGCGCGCGGCGATCTGGATTTGCTTGTTGGCACGCAAATGGTTGCGAAAGGCCACGATTTCGAGCGCGTAACGCTTGTCGGTGTAGTCTCGGCAGATCTCGCGCTGGGACGTCCGGATTTTCGCGCGGCGGAACGAACGTTTCAACTTCTCACGCAAGTCGCCGGACGCGCGGGACGCGGCCGATTTCCCGGCGAAGTGCTGATCGAGACGTATTATCCCGAGCACTACGCCATCCAACATGCGGTCGACCAGGATTACGTCGCCTTCTTTGAGCGCGAAATTCATTTCCGCCGAATGATGCATTATCCGCCGTTCATCGCGTTGGCAAACGTCCTGATACGCGACCATAAAATCGAGAACGCGATCCGTTGGTCACGCGCCGTCGCGGCGCATTTCGATTCGCTGAAAATCAGCGAACTGAAAGTCCTTGGCCCTGCGGCCGCCGCGCTTTCCAAATTGCGCCGCGAATATCGTTTTCAGATTTTGCTGAAGACGCCGAATCGCCGCCTGCTCGCGCAGGTCCTCGAAGGCTGCCTGTCATTTTGTGAAAAAAAGCAAATCCCCGATAGCGCCGTGATTGTCGACGTGGACCCGACGAGCCTGCTCTGACCCTTGAAAACCTGTCAGGGATGCGGAACGCTTAGCGGCAGCGGCGTAAAGCACAAGAGAAAAATGATGAAAGCAACGATGGCCCAGGCGCGGCGCGTGCGGTCGAGAGGAGTCCACCGATCCATCAGCGCCGGATGACGAAAACCGAGAAGCACAAGAAGCGCAGCGAAGAAAATCCATCCATGCCAGAAAAAGGTTCCCAGAATAATAAGGACAGCGCCAAACGCGAGCGAAATGCGCCGATGCCTGTTGCTGGCAACGCTGTAAATAATGTGCCCGCCGTCGAGCTGACCAATGGGAAGAAGATTCAGCGCGGTCGCGAATAACCCCACCCACGCGGCCAGCGCGATGGGACTGAACAGCATGTCGTTCAGCCGCACACCGGGATGAAAAATGTCCAGAAACAATCTCATCAGCGGCGGACTTCCGAAAATGACTAGCGCGCTTGATTGCACGCCCGGCACGACTTTCGAAAGATAAACGCCCGCCGCGAGAACCGGAACAGCAAGAATAAATCCCACGAGCGGTCCGGAAAATCCCACATCGAATAGAGCTTTGCGATTTAAAATCGGCGAGCGAATGCGAATGAACGCGCCGAACGTTCCGATCAGCGTCGGCGCTGGAATGAAATACGGATAGCTCGCGTCGATTTTGTAATAGCGGCACGCGAAGAAATGTCCGAGTTCGTGCGCCAGCAAAATCCCGATTAGCGTGAACGCAAAAGGAATTCCGGCCAGCAGCAGTCGCGGATGGATTAGAGCTTCCCACGTGGGGGCAAACGGATTCTCCATTCCCGAGAAGGGCGCGCGGTTCTGCGCGAAGGAAACCGAGAATTCACGGCCGACCGCGAGCGTCGAAATCAGCGTGAGAACAAAAAGAACCAGCGCGAGGGCAAATTTTCTTTTCGGCGGCGGCGCAATCCTCGCCGCGTCAAGCCAAAACGGATACCGGTCGTCAAGCAGCTCGACCGGCCGTTTCCCATTTCCGTGTCCGTTTCCACTCTCCACTCTACTAGAGTACACGGACGCAGCGGCGCTCGCCACCCACCACTCCTGAGCCCTGATCGACCTGTCGTTTAGAGCGTTTGAAGTTCTTTGCCGGGCTTGAAGCGCACGGCTTTGCCGGGCTGAATATTCACTTGCTGGCCGGTGCGGGGATTGCGGCCGATGCCCGTCTTGCGCGGTTTCACGTTGAAGACGCCGAAGCGGCGGAGCTCGATGCGTTCGCCGCGTCCCAGCGCATTTTTCAACGCCTCGAAAACCGTTTCGACCGCCTGCTCGGCTTTGGTGCGCGGAATATTCGTGCGCTGAACCACGGCATTCACGATATCAAGTTTTATCATTGCGGGCGTCTCCTCGTCGAAGCGTATGCTAGATGGCGCGTTGCGGGTTGTCAAGCCGCGCTCTGTGTAATAAGATGCCGCGCCTTTTCGAATTGGAACGCACTGGGAGGATGGGATGAGCGTGAAGCCGGATCGCTGGATCACGAAGATGGCGCGCGAGCACAAAATGATCGAGCCGTTTTCGGATCGGCAAGTGCGCGAAGGCGTCATCAGCTATGGCGTCTCCTCGTATGGATATGACATACGCGTGGCGGACGACTTCCGCATCTTCACGAATGTGAATTCGACCACTGTCGATCCGAAGCAATTCGACGCGCGCTCGTTTGTGGAATTCAAAGGACCGGTGTGCATCATTCCGCCGAATTCGTTTGCGCTCGGGCGTTCGGTGGAATATTTCCGCATTCCGCGCAACGTGCTGACGCTGTGCGTGGGCAAATCCACGTACGCGCGCTGCGGAATTATCGTGAACGTGACTCCGTTCGAGCCGGAGTGGGAAGGCTTCGTGACGCTCGAGATCAGCAACACGACGCCGCTGCCCGCGAGAATCTATGCGAACGAAGGATTGTGCCAGGTGATTTTTTTCGAGTCGGACGAAGAGTGCGAAGTTTCGTACAAAGACAAAAAAGGGAAGTACCAGTCGCAGCAGGGAATTGTGCTGCCGCGTTTGTGAACTTGCGCGCAGGCATTAGATTTTTGTGCGCGACGCAACGACCGATAACCTTCCCCCCTTTTTATTTTTCACGCGAGGTCGAAAAGCAAAACTTCCGACGGCTCCTTGGCCTGAAACTTCAATTTGGTTTCCTCTGAAATTGCCGCGCCGTCGCCTGCCAGAAGTTCTGTTCCGTTCAAGCGCACTTTGCCGCGAGCGACCTGCACCCAAGCATGCCTTCCGGATTCGAGCGGCTGCGTGATTTCCTCGCCTGATTTCATGCGCGCGGCAAACAGTTTCGCGTCCTGATGGATTGCGACGGGCGCGCCTTCGCCGGCGAGCAACTGGAAATTCCCGTTCCAGCTATTTTCCGGGAACGTGAATTGCTCGTACGCAGGTTTCAGATTCCGGCGATCCGGCAAAATCCAAATCTGTAGCAGGTGGACCGGCTTGGACGGCGACGCGTTGAATTCGCTGTGCGTGACGCCGGAGCCTGCCGTCATGTGCTGAAGCTCGCCGGGACGAATGACGCCCCTCGAACCCGTGCTGTCGCGATGTTCGAGCGCGCCTTCGAGCACCCAGGTCAGGATTTCCATGTCGCGATGCGGGTGCATGCCAAAGCCCTGGCCGGGCGCGATGACGTCTTCGTTGATGACGCGAAGCTGGCGAAAGCCCATGTGATTCGGGTCGTAGTACTGGTCGAAGGAAAAGCTGAAATGGGAGTCGAGCCAGCCGATTTTGTTGTGCCCACGCTCGTCGCGGGGCCGGATAGTGATCATATTGGCCTCCAATTCGGGTTCTGTGCGTTCCGTGATGGGTATTCGATGACGGAAACGGCGTCTCGATTCGTGGCGCGGCCGCGGCCGACAATGAGCTGGAAAGCTGCGCGATGCAAACGAAACTCATTACCGATCAAGAAAATGGAAGTTGCACATTGTAAAGCAGTTGCATTTGCGGGACTGTGCATCTCATTACCGATCAAGGTTTGGCGTTTTCGGGGTGTTTTTGACGGCTTTGAGGTGCCTCTTAGCCTGCTGCACGGCGCTCGCATCATCGTCCGGGTAATGGAATTTTCGCTCTGAAAAGGCTAGCACGACGTTGTGGTCAACGCTAGTTGTCGTAGCTGTGGTGTTTGGGGAGCAAATGAGAGACTTCGCGCGGATAACAAACGTCAAAAACCGCACCCTTAAACACCAAAGGGTGCGGCACCCAGAAGAAAAATCTAAATCGCTTAGCTCGTTAAGGGTGCTTCACCCGCCGGCACCCAGAAGAAAAATCTAAATCGCTTAGCTCGTTAAGGGTGCTCCACCCGCCGAGGCTTTGCCACCCGCCGATTATCACGGATTGATTGAGTATAAATAGCTCACTGCTTTCCAGGCGACGAGTCGGGGATGCTACCAAAGTACCGATTTCTTGCAATATCGGATATTTCGTACTTCTCTGAACGATGCTCTAATTTGTTTTCAATCTTGTTTACGGATCGAATCTTCTGAGTCCTAACGTCCCATCTCACAGTGGCGTGCTTGCCTTTGAACTCCACCTGCACGATCTGACCTTTTTCAGGGGCGAAGCAGAACCTGTTGCTCCAGACAAAGAGACCAGGTTCACACCGCAAGCTGATAAGACGATGATCGGAAAATCCTAGTTCAATGTACGCACTCGATACATACCCGGGGCGTGCCTCCCAGATTCCACTTGAATCAGCAGGTCTTATGTCACAGTCTGTGCCGCCCTTACCGTCATCTGAACAATGCGCGGATTTATCGCCCAGCCGATAGTAGAGAACCTCAACTGACAGAACTTCTGCGGTCATTTTGATGTTTTGAGCCCTTGCGGGCAAGCATAGCAGCAATGCGGTGGTCAGGCTGGCTAGCAGCTTCACGGCTCGTTCTCCCGTTTGACATAACGGAGGTGATCCCGATTGTACGTCCCGGTTTCTTAGCGGTCAAGACCCGGCTGATTAGATGACGTTGTCGGCTCCTTCGACTGAGTAGACTTGTGCGGGTGACATACTTTGGCTCCGTATTCCATGGCCATAACCTGCCGCCCTGAGCGCGACCGGCAAACACCACAGCCACGTGATCTGACGTTGTGCGCAACATCGTGCTAACGTTTTCAGAGCGAAAATTCCATCGCCCTGACGATGATGCGAGCGGCGGCGCACAACAACCCCAACCGGCCCGGAACGCACCGTCCGCGGAAAATAGCACCCAATCGCCCCTCATTTCTAATCCACTGTTCGGAATTAGACACCGACTTAACTTGCACAAAACAAACATCCGGACCCGTTTCTAATCGCCAATATTTTGCGTTTTTAAAATTGTCGGACACTTTGCTTCCCGGCCTGCTGCGTGCGCCCTTGGTGTCTCGAAAGGCTGTGCGCGCGACCGCAAAGCGGCGTCGAGCCGCCGCACTCCAAAAGAAAGGCCCCACGCTCACAAGACGAGCATGGAGCACCCGCAAGGACAAGGCTGCGAGCGTTCCGCGACGCGTGTGTCGCGCGGGCGCAGCAAGCAACGCCCCTACGAAGGCGGAAGCAAAGACCACGCCCTTCGCGAAAAGCGCTCCCTTCCTTCGTCAGGACAAGCAGGATGGGGCACCCGCAAGGACAAGGCAAGGCTGCGAGCGTTCCGCGACGCGCGCGTCGCGCGGGCGGGGCAAGCCCCGCCCCTACGAAACGTTGCACTCCGGGCGCGTGGCGCTAGGGCTTTTGGGTGGGGCGGAGGAGGACTTCGCTGATGAAGCTTTGGGGGGCTTGGGTGAGGAGCATGGCGACGGCGTGAGCTACGTCATCGGGCTGGAGCATTTTTTTGGCGTCCTTTGTGGAGATGTGAGAAAAATCCGTGGCGACGGAGCCGGGGCAAATCGCGGCGACGCGGATGCCGTGGGCGCGAAGATCTTCGGCCATGCAATAGGTGAGGCCGAGCAAGCCCCATTTGGAGGCGCAATAGGCTCCGCCGCCGGGCATGGCGTTTTTTCCGGCGAGCGAACTGATGTTGATGATGTGGCCGCGGCTGCGCGCGAGCATTCCGGGGATGACGGCGCGGCTGACAAGGAACACTCCTTTGAGATTGGTGTCTAATACAGCGTCCCAGTCCGTTTCCGTCAGTTGGTGAATGGGGCCGAAGCGGCCGACGCCGGCGTTGTTGACGAGAATGTCGATGGCGGAGAATTTTCTTAGAGTGGCGTCGACGAGGGAGGCGACTTGATCGGCGCGGGAGACGTCGGCGGGAAAGGCGAAAGCATCGATGGATTCGTTGCGGAGGCGCGTGGCCGCGTCGTCGAGGGCTTTTTTGTCGCGTCCGCAGAGGCTGACGCGCGCGCCCATTTGGCCCAGGCGGCGAGCGATGGCGAAGCCGATGCCTCGGCTGGCGCCCGTGATGAGAGCGGACTGTCCGGCGAGAGGATGTTCAGTGGGCATGATGCGCTCCTGTCAAAATCGAAACTCGAAACTCGAAACTCGAAAACTCCCACTCTTTGCGACAAGCGCTCCCTTCCTTCGTCAGGGCAGGCAGGATCGGGCACCCGCAAAACGAAAGCGGAAGACTCCCAGCGTTGGAACACACGGGGCGACGTTTGGCTGACATTCATCATCTTATCACCAGAGCAGCAACGTTACCTGGGCCACTGGGCTAATGAGGGCGAACGCGGACTCGTGGGAATGGCCTTGCGCGACTCTGGAGGTTTCCCTATAATCCGAGAGTTTTCTGCACGCCCGCAATCTTAGCCAGAGCAATCTCGAGGATGCCTGCAGATGGTTGCGAATCTGATCGTGGAGGCAGGAGGAAGATGATGCGAAAGAGTTTCGCCGCGAACGGGCTTTTGGTGTTTGTGGCCGCTGTGCTGACTTTGGCCGCCCCGCTGGCGTCCGCCCAAGATCAGCAACAACCGCCAGCCGCCAAGACACCGTACACGCTTGCTGAGTACAACGCTTTTCAGGCTTGCGCCAGCCAGACGGATCCACAGGCGCGAATTCAGTCGTGCGACGATTTTGCATCGAAGTTTCCGAACTCGGTTCTGCTGCCGCTGGTCTATCAGACGGACTATCAGGCCTACAACCAGTTGAAGGATTATCCGAAGACGATTGACGCCATCGACAAATTCCTGGCCGTGCCGGATGACAAGCTGACGGTGATTCCGGGTGTGACCAAGGAGAAGGTGACCGGCGACAGATTGCAGGCTCTATACATTCGCGCCGTGGCGTTCAACCAAGTATTCAACGAGAAAGATCCCAACGCGCAGGACGAACTGACGAAAGCTCGCCAGGCGGCGCTCGACGGGCTGAAAGTGCTGGGAGAGCTTCCAAAACCGGCGAACATGACGGACGATCAGTTCACGCAGCAGAAAAAGCCACCCGAGATCTTGTTCAATTACACGGCAGGCTCCGCAGCGTTTCAGTTGAAGGATTATAAGGACGCCGTTGATTCGTTCAATGCGGTGCTGGCCGACAAGTCGGACGACGCGGCGACATATTTCCGGTTGGGCGTCGCTTACCTGCAATTGGCGGGACAGCAAACGAAGCAGCCGGAAGCGCCACCGAATGGAACAGCGCCAGCGACGCCGCCGTCCGCAGGGGCAACACCGGCAGCGCCAGATCCGGCGCAACAGCAAGTAAACGATCTCTACATGAATGGTTTCTGGGCGCTGGCGCGTTCGATCGCGTTGAAGGGGCCCGGCGAAGCGCAGATGCGAACTTATTTGCGCGCGCAGATGTTCAATTACGAGCAGCCGGCTTGCGGCACGTTGCTGGACCAGCAGATGAGCGAACTGATTCAGCTTGCGGGAACTACACCAACGCGGCCCGCGACTTATAGTTTGCCGAGCGCGGCGGATTTGAGCAAAGTGCTGCAATCGAGCAACCTGCTTTCGATCTTGAGTGATTTGCAGGCGGGCGGCGACAAGGGGAAAATGACGTGGCTCGCGGTTTGCGGGCAGGAAATTCCGGACGTCGTGGGCAAGATCATTGACATTACGCCAGGAACAGATTCGATTGATTTCAAGGTGTTCACGGCGGCGACGGGCGAGGAAATTCAGGCTGGCACGACACCCAATCTGGACGTAACGGTTTGGACTGCTCCGCACACAGACACCGCTGCGGCGACACCGACGGCAGGCGCTGCCGCGCAGACGGCTACTCCTGCACCCGTGCAGCCTGAAGCGGCTCGATTGCAGAAGGGCGACGCCATCAAGTTCACGGGGACGCTGGTGAGTTACGACACGCAGCCATTCTTGGTGCACTTTGACAAATGTAAAGTGGACGCTTCGGTGATTCCGCCGGAAAAAGGCGCTCCGAAGCGGCGGCCACGCAAGCCAGGCGCGCGGTAAGTTTTCAGAGACAAGAAAAGCGGCCGTCCCATTGGATTCCGGGACGGCCGTTTTTTATTTCACGCAGATTTTATTTCAGCGGCAGACGCAACGCTAGGGATGGCGGCGTCCGTTACGGTCGAGCTTGTACTCTTCGAGCTTGCGGCCGAGCGTGTTGCGGTGAATTCCCAGAGTGCGCGCGGCGCGGCACTGATTGCCGTCCACGTGATCCATCACGCGCTTAATGAAGCGGCGCTCGAATTCACCGAGCGCTTCCTCAAGCAAGATGCCGCGTTCCACCATCTGCCCGACAAGGACTTCCAACTGATCTTTCACAATCAAATCCTCCGAAGTACCGCTCCGGGGGCTGAACTGCGGGCCTAAAATGCAGAAGCTCTAATCGAGTGGATGTCCGGTCAATCGTTCGTAAGCTTCGCGATATTTAGCGCGCGTTCCGTTGACAACATCGGGCGGCAGCGCCGGAGCAGGCGGCTGCTTCGACCAGCCAATACGTTCGAGATAGTCGCGCACAAACTGCTTGTCAAAAGACGGCTGAGCTTTGCCGGGCTGGTAAGAATCCGCGGGCCAGAAGCGCGAAGAATCGGGAGTCAAAGCTTCATCGATCCAGATGAGCTCGTCTCCAATCAGGCCGAATTCGAGTTTCGTATCGGCAATGATAATGCCACGCGCGGCGGCGTACTCCGAGGCGCGGCGATACACTTCGAGAGTGATATCGCGCAAGCGTCCAGCTAGCGGGCGGCCGATTTGCGCGGCGGCCTCGTCAAAAGAAATATTTTCGTCGTGGCCGGAAGTGGCTTTTGTGGCGGGCGTGAAAATCGGTTCAGGCAGCTTGTCCGATTCCCGCAGGCCTGCAGGGAGCGGAATGCCGCAGACTTTTCCTGTGGCGCGATAGTCCTTCCAGCCAGAGCCGGAAATGTAGCCGCGCGCAACGCATTCGATGGGAATCGGATTTGTGCGGCGCACAATCATGGCACGGCCATTCAGCGCATTCTGATAGGGCGCGAGCGGGCCGGAAAAATCGGTAGCGCTGATGACGTGATGCGGAACAAGACCAGCGAGCTTGTCGAACCAGAAAAGCGAAAGCTGGGTGAGCACGCGGCCTTTGTCGGGAATCGGCGTAGGCAGAATGACGTCGAACGCCGAAAGCCGATCTGTCGCGACGATCAACAAGCGCTCGCCGAGCTCGTAAATGTCGCGAACCTTACCACGCGCGAGAAGTTTTAATCCCGGAAAATCCGTTTGTGAAATTGTTGGATAAGCCACAGGGGTCGCCAAGGTTTTTCCATCCTAGTAAAGAGGACGTAATTCTAGCGCAGAGAAATGAGATGTCAATCGGGTAAGAAGACGAGCTGAGGAAAACTTTTTCGCAATCCAACGTAAATTGCAAGAGAAAAAATTTATGCCGCAGTGGATTGCGCGTGTTCGTCCCAGCGAACCGAAACGAGTTTTGATACGCCAGGCTCCTGCATGGTGACGCCGTAGAGCATCGAACCCATCTCCATCGTTTTGCGATTGTGCGTGACGATGATGAATTGGGTTTGGTCGCCCATATCGAGGAGCATGCGGTTGAAACGGCCGACGTTGGCTTCATCGAGAGGTGCGTCGACTTCGTCGAGAATGCAGAACGGACTCGGCTGGAAACGGAAAACGGCGATGAGCAGCGCGAGCGCCGTCATGGCCTTCTCGCCGCCAGAGAGCAGCATAATATTTTGCAGGCGCTTGCCCGGTGGCTGCGCGACGATGTCGATGCCGCAATCGCCGGAGCTGTCAGGCTCGGTGAGACGCATTTCGCCGCTGCCGCCACCGAAGAGAGTACGGAAAGCCTCGCCAAAATTACGATTGATGACGGTGAAAGCCTCTTCGAATTTCTGCCGCGAGACGGTATCGAGCTCGGTGATGGCTTGCTGCGTGTTTTGAATGGACTGAACGAGGTCGTCGCGCTCGCGCGTGAGGAAAGTGTTGCGCTGGTCGCAGTCCTGATATTCCTCGAGAGCCATCATGTTGACAGGCCCCATGGATTCGAGGCGTTCTTTGATGCCCATGTAGCTGGCTTCGGTGGTGACCAATTCCTCTCCGGTGAGAAGCTGCTCTTGTTGCGCGATCAATTCTTCGGGCTGAGCGCTGGCTTCGGAAACGCACGTTTGTCGCAGGTGTTCGCGATCGGAATCGTTGCGTGCTTTTTCGATTTCGTGGTGGTTGCGATTGGCGCGCACTTCGTCGAGTGAAATGCGTCGCGCGCGAAGGTTCTCATCAAGAGTAGCAGCGCGTTCGCGCTGGGAATTCCATTGTTGTTCAAGCTCGACCTGGCGCTGCTCGAACTGCGATTTCTCCTTGCGATAATGTTCGACCTGCTGTTGGAGTTGGGAATTGCTCGATTCGCGTTCGGTTTTTTCGCGCGCGAGCGCATCGCGCTGGCCAGTCAGAGTTGTCAGGCGTTCGAGAGCCTGGCTCGATTCCTCGGCGAGACGCGACTTGAGCGTTTCAGCATTCGCAAGGCGTTCAGCCATGGCCGCCAATTCTTCGCGGCGGGCGGAGAGTTCGGTTTGCTGCGTGAGAACATTTTCGCGCAACGCGGCTAGACGCTCCGTAGCTGCGATGGCTTCCTGCTCGGCCGTGGCGCGAGAGACAAGAGTCTGTTCGCTGAGGAGGCGAGCTTCCGAAGCGCGGGCGCGGGCCTGTTCGACTTCGGCCTGAAGGCGAGCGACCTCGCGAAGCGCTTCAGCAATCTGTTGTTCGACGCGCGCAAAATCTTCGCGAGCTTGTTCGAATTGATGGAAGGCACTAACGCGTGATTTTTCGACTTCGACGTGCGCGGCGAGTTTGTGTTCGAGTTCGGTTTCGATGCGGCGCTGATCTTCTTGCGTACGAGCCAAGTCGGCTTGCGTTTCGGAGGCGAGGCGTTCGAGGTGGACGACTTCCGCTTCGTGCATGCGCAATTCGCGCTTCAGAGCGAGCGGGCCGGCTTCACCGGGACGGCCGCCGGTGACCATGCGGCCGTGATAGCAGGTGCCGTCGAGCGTGACGAAATACTGTTGAGGATTTTCGCGAGCCAGTTTTTCGGCTTCGGCGGCGGTTTCAATCAAATAAGCGCCTTCGAGTTTGGACAAGAACTGTTTTGCGGCCGGGCCAAGTGGATCGCGGAATTCGACGAGGCGATCGAGACGAGAAACGATGCCCGCCGAGGAAAGAGATGCTGATTCGGGCCGTGGCTCGTACTTCATTTGGCGCAGGGAATCGACGAAGAAAGTGGCGCGACCGCCCATCTCTTCGCGCAAAAGGCTGATGCCGGCGCGAGCGTGATCGAATGTCTCGACGACGACATATTCAAGCTCGTCGCGGAGGAATTGCTCGATTGCGCCTTCGTACCGCTCCTCGACTTCCGCGTAATCCGCGAGGACTCCGACGGCGCGGAAGCCGCGCGAATCGGCTTCGTCATTCACGGCGAAAAGCTTTTGCACGGCTTCGGCAGTGTACGCGCGGTCGTTGAGAATCTGTTCGAGCGAGCCGCGACGGGCGCGCTCGGCAGAAAGATCTTCCCGCAGTTTTTCGTTGCGTTGGGCGATTTCCTGATGCTCGCGGCGGGTGGTCGCAAGGGATTCCTGAGCGTTGCGAACTTGCTCGGCGAGTTGGAGCGCGTTTTCCTCCGCTTCGCGATGGCGGGTTTCGGCGGCCTGAACTTTTTCGGCGTGAGCTGCACGCTCGCCTTCGAGGCGAGATAGGTTCTCCTGGCGCTGCGCCTGCTCGACGGCGATGCGCGCGGCCTGGTCTTCGGCCTGCAGGGATTCGACCTGCGCGCGCACGGAATCTTCGCCGCTGCGGGATGCTGCGTCGCGAAGAGCGGCAATGTGCTGTTCGATGGCAGCCTGCTCGGCAATGCCAGATTCGATCTGGCGCGCGAAATTCTGGAGATGCGAATCGAGTTGCGCGGATTCGGCGCGCAATGAAGTGACGCCTTCGCGATGACTAGCGAGGCGCGTTTCGACGTGCGCGGCCTGCGCTTCGGATTGCGAGATTTCCGCGGCGAGCTGATTGACGCGCGAATCGATTTGCGCGGCTTGCTCGCGGTTAAAGGAAATGCGATTTTCGGCGCGGTCGAGTTCGAGCGCGGATTGATTGAGAAGATTTTGAAGCTGGCGCAACTCGTTTTCGAGTTCGTAATTGCGGGCGTTGAGGCGCTCTTGTTCGGACTCGAGCTCGCGAATCGCAGAGCCCTCAGTATTTTCCGAGGCAATTATTTCGCCGAGGATTGTGTCCAGGCGCTCGGCTTCGGATTCGAGGTGACGCGCTTTACTGGCGAGGACGGTGCGCATCAGGCCGCGCATTTCTTCGCGCAATTCGGCGTAGCGGCGGGCTTTGGAGGCCTGGCGCTTCAAGGAAGCGAGCTGTTTTTCGACTTCGACGAGAATATCGTTGACGCGCGAGAGATTTACTTTGGAGGCTTCGAGTTTCGCTTCGGCAAGGCGGCGTTTGGTTTTGTAAACGGTGATGCCGGCGGCTTCTTCGATGAGCGCGCGGCGATCCATGGGCCGCGAATTCAGGATTTGGCCGATGCGGCCCTGCTCAATGATGGCGTAGGAGTCAGGGCCGAGGCCCATGCCCATGAAAAGCTCTTGAACGTCGCGAAGACGAGCTACGCGGCCGTTGATGAGGTATTCACTTTGTCCGGAGCGATAGAGGCGGCGGCCAACGACGACCTCGCCGGGCTTGACGTGGACAGCGGGCTTGTCCTGCGAGCGCTTTTTCCAGTGCTTGTCGGGTTTCGACGCGGCTTCCGCAGCGGAGAGCTCAGCCGATTCGGCAACGGATCCTTCCAGTTCCATTGAAGCAGGTTCGGCGGGAATGGCGGCGGAATTTTCAGGGCTATTTTCCGGTGAACTTTCGGGCTTGTCGCCGAAGACTTTGGCGACGGCGTCGGCGAGCTCTGGGTCGACGAGGGTCAGGGAGACTTCGGAGATGCCCATGGGCGGGCGCTTGACCGTGCCGTTGAAAATGCAGTCGGACATGCGCTCGGCGCGAAGCATTTTGTGGCTTTGCTCGCCAAGAACCCAGGAGATGGCGTCCACAACATTTGATTTGCCGCACCCGTTGGGGCCGATGATGCACGTGACGCCGCTGCCGCTGAAGACGATTTGCGTCTTCTCGCAGAAGGATTTGAAGCCCAACAATTCGACTTTACGCAGTTTGAGCACGCTGCTCCTCAGAAATAGCCTGGCTCTTCCCTTT
>DASYYR010000006.1:0-8777 GCA_035933575.1 Candidatus Acidiferrales bacterium
GGGAGACGTGGCGTTGCCGACCGGGGTCGAGATGGTGATGCCGGGAGACAATGTGGCGGTCGAAGTGAAACTGATCACTCCGGTGGCGTTGGAGAAGGGCTTGCGCTTCGCGATACGCGAAGGCGGCCACACGGTAGGAGCCGGCGCGGTGACGGAGATACTCGAATAAAGGACTATGCGCGAAATCATCACATTGCAGTGCGGCGAATGTAAAAACCGAAACTACACGACCATGAAGAACCGCAAGAAGCATCAGGAGCGGCTCGAGACGTCGAAGTTTTGCAATACGTGCCGGAAGCACACGCCGCACAAGGAAACGAAGTAGCTGACGGCTTTTTTGGTGTTATGGCTGAGCAAGAACGCGATTGGTTCTGTTACATGGTCCAATGCAAGGATGGCTCGCTATATGTTGGGATAGCGAGCGATGTTTCCGAAAGAGTGAAGCGGCACAATTGGGGAGTCGGACCAACGTTCACGGCGAAGCGGCGTCCCGTAAAGCTGATCTGGAATGAATGCTGCGGTTCGGCGCAGACCGCGCGGCAGCGGGAAAAAGAAATTAAGGGTTGGAGCCGCAGCAGGAAGTTGGCATTGGCAGGCGGCGGTAAGTCCGGGAATGTTTGCCAGACCGCCAGCTTGCCCTGAGAGTGCGGAGCGCTCGAAGGGTCGGGCGAAACGATTCGGAAGAGACGCGGCAAAATTAGGGTAAACCCTTTGTCCCGCTTTGCGGGACTCAGGGTGAAGGGGAGTAGGTTCAACGGTAGACCGCCGGTCTCCAAAACCGGATGTGGGGGTTCAAATCCCTCCTCCCCTGCCAGTTTTTTGAGCGGCGGCGGCGAACGCAGGCTGGAAGCGATACGGCGGTAAGGGATTCGCGGGCGGAACGACACTGATGACAGAGGCGGTAAAGTTGAAAGAGGAACGCGAAAGTGGCGCGGGGTCTTCGCTATCGGTCCCTGGGCCATTTCGAAAAATCGCCGAGTATCCGCGGCGGTGGAAGCTGTTTTTCCACGACGTTCGCTCGGAAATGTCCAAGGTCGTCTGGCCATCGCGACAGGATGTGATTTCGATGACCGGAGTAGTGATCGTAACCGTGGCATTCTTCGGCCTGTTTTTTCTTTTGACGGACACGACGTTCAGTTACCTGGAAACGTTGGTTCTGAATTACTTCAAACATTGAACGACACAGAACAACAAGGAAGCAGCATGGCGAAGCAGTGGTTCATCGTCCACACATACTCGGGCTTTGAGAAAAAGGTCAAGGAAAGCCTCGAAGGGCGCGTGGCCGCTTTCGGCCTGCAGGACAAAATCGGCCGGATGATTATTCCGACGGAATCAGTGGTTGAGGTGCGCGGCGGTAAGAAAATCGTTTCGCCGCGGATGTGCTATCCCGGCTACTTGCTGGTCGAGATGGATATGGACGACTACACGTGGCACGTCGTGCGTTCCACGCCGCGGGTCACGGGCTTTGTCGGCTCCGGGCAAACGCCCACGCCGCTCAGCGAAGAGGAAGTCGAAAACATTTTGAATCGCGCAACAACCACGGCGGAAAAGCCGCGACCGAAACTGACGTTCGACCGCAACGAGTCGGTGCGCATCGTCGACGGACCGTTCGCGAATTTCACAGGAGTGGTCGAGGAAGTGAATTCCGACCGCAGCACGCTGAAAGTCAGCGTGACGATTTTCGGGCGTTCGACGCCGGTAGAACTGGATTTCGCGCAAGTTGAAAAGGTCGCGTAGCGAGGGCGCTGCGGCGGATCGTTTTTATCGCGCATAGGGAGTCAGGATGGCGAAGAAAGTTCAAGCAACGGTGAAATTGCAGTTGCCGGCGTCGAAAGCGACGCCGGCACCGCCCGTGGGCACAGCGCTCGGGCCGCAGGGCGTAAACATCATGGATTTCTGCAAGCAGTTCAACGCCAAGACCAACAAAGAGCCGGAGGGAATGATCATTCCGGTTCTCGTCACAATTTACAGCGACCGCACTTTTACGTTCATCACCAAGACGCCGCCGGCGTCAGAATTGCTGAAGCGCGCCGCGGGAATCGTGAAAGGTTCACCTGAGCCGAATCGCACGAAAGTGGCGAAGATCACGCGCAAGCAGGTGGAAGACATCGCGAAGACCAAGTTGGTCGATTTGAACACGACGAATCTGGAATCCGCGGTCCGCACCGTGATGGGCACGGCGCGCAACATGGGAATCGAAGTCGAAGGGTAGCAGCGCGAGGAACAGAAGCACGCGGTGCAGAACGAAGCGCAGGAGAACGCAATGGGTAAGGCAGGCGGAAAAAATATCGAAAAGGCGCGCAAGTTAGTGGAGGCGCGCGCGTACAAGCTCGGCGAGGCAGCCGCGCTCTTGAAGAAGGCGCACTTCGTGAAATTCGACGAGACAGTCGAACTGTCCATCAATCTGGGAGTCGACCCGAAGCAGTCGGACCAAATGGTGCGCGGCACGGTCGTGCTGCCCAACGGGCTCGGGAAATCGAAGCGCGTGCTGGTGATCGCAACAGGCGAAAAAGTGAAGGAAGCGCAGGATGCGGGCGCGGATTTCGTCGGCGGCGAAGACATGGTCGTGAAGATTCAAGGCGGCTGGACGGATTACGACGCGGTGATTGCCACTCCGGACATGATGAAGTCCGCCGGCCGGCTAGGCAAAGTGCTTGGTCCGCGCGGCTTGATGCCGAATCCGAAAACGGGCACGGTGACATTCGACATCGCGAAAGCTGTGCAGGAAATCAAGGCTGGAAAAGTGGAGTTCCGTCTGGACAAAACTGGAATCATTCACTCGCCCGTCGGGAAAATCAGTTTCACTGCAGAGAAGCTCGCGGAGAATGCGCTGGCGCTGCTCGGGGCGGTGTCGAAAGCGAAGCCCGCGACGGCAAAGGGCAAATACATCCGGCGCGTCACGCTCACTTCCACGATGGGACCGGGGATTCTGATTGACCACGCGGAAGTGGAAGCCGCAGCCGCAGCGTAACGGAATTCGAGGGAGCCTGGCATGGGGATGAAGAAAGCGGAGAAGGTGGTGAAGGCCGATTCGCTTCGCGCGGAGCTTGCGAACGTATCGAGCGTGATTCTTTCGACGTTCCAGGGCATCACCGTCGAGCAGGACACGCAGCTTCGGCGCGCGGTCGAGAAGGCCGGCGGGCATTACGAAGTGGTGAAGAACACGATCGCAGAGCGCGCGGGCGAAGGCACGCCCGCTGAGAAACTGCTCAAGAATCTTGCAGGGACGAATTCGATTGCATACACCACAGCGGATCCGGTCGCGCTTGCAAAAGTGCTGACGAAAGTCGCGAAAGACGTCCCGGCATTCAAGTTCCGGGCAGGCTGGGTCGAGGGCCGCGTTGTTTCGATCGAGGAAATCCAGCATCTGGCGCAATTGCCGAGCAAGGAAGAGCTGATCAGCAAAGTGATGTTCCTGCTCAACGCTCCGGCGCAGCGGCTTGCTTCCGTGATGGCGGCTGTGCCGCGCAACCTCGCGGTGGTGACGAGTGAAGCAGTGAAGGCCAACAAGTTCGGTTCGGGCGGTGGCGCGGAAACGCCTGCCCCGGCGGCGCAACCGGAATAATACGGGACGATTTCGAGACGGAAAGTTTCTTAATTTCTTTACGGAGGATAGGAAAAAGCAATGGCGAGCAAAGTGGAATCGATACTGGACGAGATCAAGGGCCTGACGCTTCTCGAAGCGTCGGACTTGGTCAAGAAGATGGAAGAGACGTTCGGCGTTTCGGCTGCTGCGGCGGCTCCCGTGATGATGGCGGGCGGCGGCGGAGCAGCGGGCGCGGCACCGGCGGAGGAGAAGACGGAATTTACCGTCGTTCTCACCGAAGTCGGCGCGAACAAGATCAACGTGATTAAGGCGGTTCGCGAAGTCACCAGCCTCGGCTTGAAGGAAGCGAAGGATTTGGTCGACGGCGCGCCCAAGACGGTGAAAGAGGGCATCAACAAGGACGAAGCCGCCACCATCAAGAAAAAGTTCGAAGACGCCGGAGCCAAGGTCGAAGTCAAGTAGTGCGGCCGGCGCGGAGAATTCGCCCGTCGAAAAAGGATTCCGTCAACGCGCGTGCCTCTTCGAGATATTCGATCTCGTCACGCGTCCTGCCCGGACTCGAGGCTGTGGTGTCACCGCGGCTTTTGTCCGGTTTAGCCCCGGAAGGGATGAGGTAAACCATGCGGAACGGTAATCGTTCAACAAGGGAACGGGAACGCCTGGACTTCGCGCGGATTCGCGCGGCGGTGCAGATCCCGAACCTGATTGACGTCCAGAAGAAATCCTACGAGCGCTTTTTGCAGATGGACAAGCTGCCGAGCGAGCGCGAGGACGGAGGCTTGCAGTCGGTATTCACCTCCGTGTTTCCGATCCAGGATTTCCGCGGACTCTCGCAGCTCGATTTTGTCGACTACGCCATTGGCGACTGGGAATGCAAGTGCGGACACCTGCGCGGACTCCATCATTTGCGCGCCACCTGCCGCAATTGCGGCGCTTCGGTGGTCACCAATCCGTACAAAACCGGCGACGTAGTTTGCACGAAGTGCGGCGCGTTCAATCGCAACACGCCCACATTCTGCAACAAGTGCGGCGATCCGGTCACACTGCAGCTCAAATACGATGTGAACGAATGCCAGGAGCGCGGCATGACGTATTCCGCGCCGCTCAAGGTCACCATTCGCCTCACCATTTACGACAAGGATCCGGAGACGGGCGCGAAATCGATTCGTGACATTAAAGAGCAGGAAGTTTTCTACGGCGACATTCCGTTGATGACGGAGAACGGCACGTTCATCATCAATGGCACCGAGCGCGTGATTGTTAGCCAGTTGCACCGCTCACCGGGCGTGTTTTACGAATCCGCGAACAATCGCAGCTACTTCCTGGGCAAGATCATTCCATATCGTGGCTCTTGGGTCGAGTTCGAGTACGACACGAAAAATATTCTGTACGTGCGCATTGACCGCAAGCGCAAATTCCTGGGCTCGATTTTCCTGCGCGCCTTGGGGATGAAATCGAATGAAGACATCCTGCGCACGTTCTACCAGGTGGAGCGCATCTCGCTGCGCGACCGCGAGCTTTTCTGGAACGTCTCGGACGGTCTTGTCGACCGCAAGCTGTCGCGCGAAATCAAGCATCCGCACTCCAGCGACGTGCTTGTCGCCGCACACAAGCGCATCACCGAAGCCATTCACAAGGAGCTCGTGAAGGCCAAGGTCAATCAGGTGGAAGTGACGCCGGTGGACCTGGAAGGCGCAGTTACGGTCGGAGAACTGGTCAACCGGCAGACGGGCGAAGTGCTGCTGGAAGCGAATAAACCGCTCAATCCGGAAACGTGGGCCGCGTTGATCGAAGCGGGCATCACGGAAGTGGATGTTGCCTTCCCGGAGCGCGACGACGCAGGCGTCATCATCAGCCGCACGCTCGAAAAAGATGCGGTTCGCAACACGCGCGAAGCGCTGATCGAGATTTACCGCAAGCTGCGTCCCGGCGATCCGCCGACGCTCGAAACAGCCACCGCGCTTTTCAACGGGATGTTCTTCGACGCGCGCAAGTACGATTTCAGCCGCGTCGGCCGCTTGAAATTCAATATCAAGATGGGCCTCGAGACGCCGCTCGACAAGCGCACGCTCGATCCCGCTGATTTTGTCTCCGCGATCAAGTACCTGCTGAAGCTGCGGAAGAATATCGGCTCGGTGGACGACATCGATCATTTGGGCAATCGCCGCGTCCGCGCGGTGGGCGAGTTGCTCGAAAATCAGTTCCGCATTGGCCTGGTGCGCATGGAGCGCGCCATCAAGGAAAAGATGTCCGTGTACCAGGAGATGTCGACGGCGATGCCGCACGACCTGGTGAACGCCAAGCCCGTCATGGCTGCGATTCGCGAGTTCTTCGGCAGTTCGCAGTTGAGCCAGTTCATGGACCAGACGAATCCGTTGAGCGAGATCACGCACAAGCGGCGTCTTTCGGCTCTTGGGCCGGGCGGGTTGTCGCGCGAGCGCGCGGGATTCGAAGTCCGCGACGTCCATCCCACGCACTACGGCCGCATTTGCCCGATTGAGACGCCGGAAGGCCCGAACATCGGATTGATCAGTTCGCTTTCCTGCTACGCGCGCATCAACGAGTTCGGGTTTATCGAATCGCCCTACCGCAAAGTGAGGAATGGGCGCGTGATCGATTACGTCCAGATCGTCAACGCGGGCGGCAGCGAATTCAAGGCCGGCGAAATCGCCGAACGGGAAAAAGTCGATTCAACGAACGAGGAACTCACCCGCGGCAAAGTGACGGCTGAGGCGTATTGCTTCTATCTTTCCGCGTGGGAAGAGGACCGCTACGTGGTCGCACAGGCCAACGCATCGCTCGACGACCGCGGGAAAATCACCACGGAACTCGTCAACTGCCGGCAGGCCGGCAACTTCGTTTTGAAGTCGCGCGAGGAAGTGGATTACATCGACGTTTCGCCGAAGCAACTCGTCTCTGTCGCGGCCAGCTTGATTCCATTCCTAGAAAACGACGACGCGAACCGCGCGTTGATGGGCTCGAACATGCAGCGCCAAGCCGTTCCGCTCATCAAGGGCGAGGCACCGCTCGTCGGCACCGGCATGGAGCGTGTCACAGCGCACGATTCGGGCGCGGTGGTCAGTTGCAAGCGCGATGGCATCGTGGATCAGGTCGACTCCGAGCGCATCATCGTGCGCGTTGAATCCGACCAATCCGGCGTGCTCAGCCGCGAAGTTGGCTCGGACATTTATCTGCTCACCAAATTCAAGCGCTCGAACCAGAACACTTGCATCAGCCAGAAGCCGCTGGTACGCGCGGGCGACCGCGTTCGCCAGGGACAAGTGCTCGCGGACGGTCCTTGCACGGATCGCGGCGAATTGGCGCTCGGCCGTAACGTGCTTGTCGCGTTCCTGCCGTGGCGCGGATACAACTTTGAAGACGCCATCCTGGTCAGCGAAAAGCTCGTGCAGGACGATTACTACACTTCGATTCACATCGAGGAGTACGAAATCGAGGCGCGCGATACGAAGCTGGGTCCCGAGGAAATCACGCGGGACATTCCCAACATCAACGAAAGTTTCTTGCGCAATCTCGACGAAAGCGGTGTGATTCGCATCGGCGCCACGGTGAAGCCGGGCGACATCCTCGTCGGCAAAGTCACACCCAAGGGCGAAACCACGCTGACGCCGGAAGAAAAATTGTTGCGCGCGATCTTCGGCGAAAAGGCCGGAGACGTTCGCGACGCTTCGCTCTATTGTCCGCCGGGAATCGAAGGCACCATCGTCGACGTGAAGATTTTCTGCCGCAAGGGCGCGGAGAAAGACGAGCGTCACAAGGCGATCGAAGCCACGCAAGTCTTCAAGCTCGAAAAGAACCTCGCCGATGAAATCCGCATTCTCACCGACGAGCGCCTGAAACGCCTCAGCACCCTGCTCGGCGGGCAAACTCTCGTCGCGGACTTGCACGATGAGCGCACCAACAAGCGTTTGCTCACCAAGGGCACGGAGCTGACGCGCGAAATTCTCGAAAAAATCTCCACGCGCAATTTGAAGCGCCTGCGTTTGTCGGATAAAGACCCTCTGCTCATCGAAAAAATCGACGAGATCGAGGAAATGACCTCGCGGCAAATCGACGTGCTCCGTAAAATCACCGAGGAGCGCAAGGAAAAGCTGAAGAAGGGCGACGAACTGCCGCCGGGCGTCATCAAGCTCGTCAAAGTCTATATCGCCATGAAGCGCAAGCTTTCCGTCGGCGACAAAATGGCCGGGCGTCACGGCAACAAGGGCGTCATCGCGCGCATCGTTCCCGCGGAAGACATGCCGTATCTGCCGGACGGCACACCGGTGGAAATTGTGCTCAATCCGCTCGGCGTACCTTCGCGTATGAACGTGGGCCAGATTCTCGAGACGCACCTCGGCTGGGCCGCCAAGGAGCTCGGCGGGCAGATTTCCAAATTGCTCGACGAGGGTTCGCGCGCCGAAGTAGTCCGCAAATGGTTCAAGGACGCCTTCGGAGCGACTTCCGTCTGGGAATCGATCAAGGAGCTCGACGACGAAGAGATCATCGCCCTCGGGAACAATTACAAAGACGGCATCCCGATGGCCACGCCGGTATTCGACGGCGCGCGAGAGAAAGACATTCGACACTTGCTTGAGGCGTCGGGTTTGCCCGAGTCCGGAAAGATCACGCTGTACGACGGCATGACCGGTGACGCGTTCGCGCAGCAAATCACCGTCGGCTACATTTACATGCTCAAATTGTCGCATTTGGTCGACGACAAGATTCACGCGCGTTCGATCGGACCGTACTCGCTGATCACGCAGCAGCCGCTCGGCGGCAAGGCGCAGTTCGGCGGCCAGCGTTTCGGCGAAATGGAAGTGTGGGCGCTCGAAGCCTACGGCGCCGCGCACATTCTTCAGGAATTGCTGACGGCCAAGTCCGACGATGTCTACGGCCGCGCCAAAATTTACGAGGCCATTGTGAAGGGTGAGCCCGGAATCGAACCGGGCGTGCCTGAATCGTTCAACGTGCTCGTCCGCGAGCTGCAGTCGCTCTGCTTGGACGTCGAATTGATGAAGCGGCAAAAGCCCCAGATCGAGCCAGCCGCCGCCGATTAACTGCTCCCGGTTTTTTTTCGGGAGCTTTGCAACGAATTTTTGTCCCGGACTACCGGGACGGGAGGTTCGCCCTTGTATCGTTCTAGCCCGTACGACCGCGCCAGCCAGATTGCCGATTTCGATTCCATCCGCATCAGCCTGGCGAGTCCTGAGAAAATCCGTTCGTGGTCCCA
>DASYYR010000064.1:0-17470 GCA_035933575.1 Candidatus Acidiferrales bacterium
ATCAAGGCCAGAAGGGCTGGGCCGGCTTCCTTCTTCTTCTCCCGGATTCGAATCAGAAAGGTTCCGGCTGATGAACACAATCGTTGCTTCCGCCGAACAACTCCACGGTTTCAATTCGCTCGGGGATGTCGCGTTGGCTCCGGAGGCTCCGACAATCCTGGTGGCGAGTTCTGATTTCCAGGTTGCGGATGGTTTAGCGAGACTCTTGGAGCCTTATCCCATCAATACCGTCTGGGTGAAGGGAGTGGCCGACGCGAGAATCTGGGTCGGTACCGAGAGAATCGCGGCATGCCTCTGTGGGTTCTGGCTTAAGGACGGGACTTGCCGTGAATTCGTGAAGCAGACCAAGCGCGAATCCTCAGAAATCCCCGTGATCATTGTGTCCAGTCCAGCCTGCGAAAACGAGTACCGCGAATACCTCGCGGCAATGAATACCGGGGCCTTTGATTTTCTGTGCTATCCGTACCGCCGCCTCGAACTGGAAAGAATGCTTCGTTTAGCCATCGCACGGCGTGCTCGGCGGCTCGAATAGCCGTGTGATAACAAGCTTTCCGGAAACTGCCCGGGCTGTTTACTAGCCCCCCTAAGTCCCCACTCAGCCCGGGCCGTTCTGGATCCCTTGCGGGTCGCCTAAAACCCGCCATTTAGTGTAGAATTTATACCGCTGCTTCCGTTCGTCCCTTACTTCCTCGATTCAAGAAAGTAACGTTCCCCGAACTCAGGGGCATATGTCGACACAATCCGATACCGCGCTCGGAGGTATTCTTCTCGAAGACGGTTCTTGTTCCTTCCTGGTGTGGGCTCCATTTGCAAAGAAGGTCGCATTGCAAACCTTGGAACCCACGCCTATGTGCGTGCCGATGGAGGAACTGGAGCGCGGCTATTTCCACTATTCCGGGAACAACATTCCTCCCGGGGCGGTTTACATGTATCGCTTGGATGAAACAAAGCAGCGCCCAGACCCGGCTTCACGCTATCAGCCCTTCGGAGTACATCAGGGATCACAAATCCGCGGTTCAAAATTCCCCTGGGATGATTCGCGCTGGAAGGGAATTGCGCTGCCCAGCGCCGTGTTCTATGAAACCCACGTCGGCACCTTTACGCCAGAGGGCACCTTCGACGCCATCATTCCGCGCTTGCCGGAATTGAAATCGCTCGGCATCACCATGCTCGAATTGATGCCTGTCGCTCAGTTTCCTGGCGACCGCAACTGGGGGTACGACGGTGTTTATCCGTATGCTGTTCAAAATTCGTATGGTGGTCCTGACGGTCTAAAAAGACTGGTGAATGCCTGCCACCAAATTGGTTTGGGACTCGCTCTCGACGTCGTGTACAACCATCTCGGTCCTGAAGGAAACTATTTTGGCGATTTCGGGCCGTATTTCACCGATCACTATCGCACTCCATGGGGCAACGCGATTAATTTCGATGGCCCGCAGAGCGACGAAGTTCGCCGTTTCTTTATTGAGAACGCTTTGTACTGGGTTTCTGAATTTCACGTCGACGCGCTGCGATTCGACGCGATACATGCCATCGTCGACGCTTCCGCGAAATCCTTCCTCGAGGAATTAACCTCCCGAGTTCACGAATTCGCGGCGCGCGCCGGACGAACCGTCCACCTGATCGCGGAAAACGACAGAAACGATGCTCGCACCGTCAAATCCCAAGAGCTAGGCGGTTGTGGCTTCGATGGCCAGTGGAATGATGATTTCCATCACTCACTCCATTCTCTTGTCACCAGCGAGCGCAATGGTTATTACGAGGACTTCGGCTCCATTCGCGACTTGGCGAAGGCCTACTCAGAAGGATTCGTTTACTCGGGACAATATTCGCGTTTTCGGCGCCGCAGGCACGGAAATTCTTCCCAAGATGTTGCTTCGCAACGCTTTCTCGTTTTTAGCCAGAATCACGATCAAGTTGGAAATCGCGCGGAGGGAGAACGCTTATCGCAGGTCGTTCCATTCGAATCCCTCAAACTGATTGCGGGGGCCGTTCTGTTGTCACCCTTCATTCCACTTTTATTTATGGGTGAAGAATATGCCGAGTCTTCTCCATTCCAATATTTTGTCAGTCATGGCGACGAAGGCTTGATCCACAGCGTGCGCGAAGGCAGGCGGAAGGAATTCGAGCATTTCGGGTGGCAGGATTCCGTCCCCGATCCGCAATCGCCGGAAACTTTCATGCGGAGCAAGCTTCACTGGGATCAAAGAACCCGCGGTCAACACGCAACTCTTCTTTCGTTTTACACACACTTGTTCGTGTTGCGCCGCACCGTCCCTGCACTCTCGTATCTCGACAAACAGACGTCGCGAGTGACAGCATTCGATCCTTCAGCCCTCATCATTGAGCGATGGCACGACGCGGATCACGTGCTCCTTGCTTTCAATTTCGCGCCTTCGGCAACTCATCTTGAATTCTCCACCGTTCCAGGACTCTGGAAAAAGCTGCTTGCTTCAGCCGATTCCGAATGGGGAGGTCCGGGAATCGGAACGCCGAGTATTCTGGATTCTCGAAGCCCCGTGACCTTGGATGTTCCGCCAACATCATTCATTGTGTTCCGTCTTGAGGGAGGCTCCGATTGAAGGACCGTTTTCTATGTGTCCACGCTCATTTCTATCAGCCACCCCGTGAGAACCCCTGGCTTGAGGCGGTCGAAGTGCAGGATTCCGCGTATCCCTATCACGACTGGAATGAGCGGATCACCGCGGAATGTTACGCGCCCAATGCAGCGTGCCGTATCCTCGACAGCGAGGGGCGCATCGTAGACATTACGAACAATTATGCCAAAATCAGTTTCAATTTCGGCCCCACTTTGCTGGCCTGGTTGGAAGAAAAGGCGCCCAGCGTTTATTCGTCGATCCAGAGCGCCGATAAACTAAGCCGCGATCAGCATCACGGACACGGTTCGGCCATATCTCAGGCATACAACCACATGATCCTCCCGCTAGCCAACGCGCGCGACAAACACACGCAAGTTGTCTGGGGTATTCGCGATTTCGAGCATCGCTTTGGCCGCTCTCCCGAAGGCATGTGGCTCCCGGAAGCGGCCGTAAATCTCGATTCGCTGGAAGCCCTCGCGTCGAACGGAATCAAATTCACCATTCTCTCGCCTCACTCAGCGCATATGGTCCGGCGCATCGGCGAAGAAGGGTGGCACGAAGTCCGCGACGGCCGGGTCGATCCCTCCATGGCTTACAAAGTTCACCTTGAATCCGGGAAAGACATCGCGGTGTTTTTCTACGATGGTCCCGTTTCCCGCGGTATAGCATTCGAAAATCTCCTCGAAAACGGCGAGACATTCGCCAATCGCCTGATGAGCATCTTTTCCGATTCACGCGACTGGCCGCAGTTGGCGCATATCGCCACGGACGGCGAAACCTACGGGCATCACAAGCCGCATGGAGACATGGCTCTGGCCTACTCCCTTCGGTTTATCGAAGAGAATAAGCTGGCCACTTTGACGAATTACTCTGAATTTCTTGAACAGCATCCCCCCACGCACGAGGCCCGGATTTTTGACAATAGTTCCTGGAGCTGTGCTCATGGCGTTGAGCGCTGGCGTAGCAATTGCGGCTGTAACTCAGGAATGCACGCGGAATGGAATCAGAATTGGCGCGCGCCGCTCCGCGAAGCAATGGACTGGCTTCGCGATACACTGCTCCCCACGTATGAGCAGCAGGGCCGCGACGTATTTCAGGATCCTTGGTGTGCGCGCGACGAATACATTCGCGTCATTCTCGATCGTTCTCCAAAGAATGTCTGCGATTTTTTGCATCAGGTTTCTGGGCGCGCACTCACGTCCGACGAAAAGCTGCGCGCCCTCAGGCTGCTCGAGCTCCAGCGTCACGCTATGTTGATGTACACAAGCTGTGGGTGGTTTTTTGACGAGCTTTCCGGCCTGGAAACCGTGCAGGCAATCCAGTATGCGGCCCGCGCGGTTCAACTTGCTTCCCAGCTCACAGGCAGCACGAATCTGGAAGCCGAATTTGTGGAGCGCCTCGCTCGAGCGAAAAGTAATATTCCAGAGAATCAGGACGGCAAGCGCGTGTACGAGCAATTTGTGAAGCCCGTCATGTTGGATCTGAAGGGTGTCGGCGCTCACTTCGCTGTCAGTTCACTCTTCTCGGACGCCGGTTCCGGACAGCATATATATTGTTACACTATTTCACAGCGGGATTTCCGCACACTCTCGTCGGGGAAAACGCGCTTGGTCGTGGGCCATGCCCGCATCTCTTCCGATATCACCACGGAATCCGCCGATATTTCGTTTGGCGTCGTGCATCTGGGCGATCACAACATTGCCGGAGGCGTTCGCGAATTCGCCGGGGAAGAGGCATACCAATCCACCACGAAGGAAATTACGGAGGGTTTCGAGCGCGGCGATTTCGCTGAGGTAGTTCGCGTCGTCGACAAAGCCTATGGAAGCGGCTCATATACGCTGAAATTTCTTTTCCGTGACGAGCAGCGCAAGATCGTCAATCAGATTCTTGATTCCGCTTTGGAAGAAGCCGAGCATGTCTACCGCCAGCTCTACACCAACCGGGCCCCGCTGATGCGTTTCGTCACGGCGCTCGGCATGCCGCCGATCCGCCGTTTTCAGGTGGCGGCGGAATTCACCTTGAACTCAGATATTCTGAAGACCATCGAGTCCGACAATTTGAACATCCAGGAAATGCAAACGCTCCTGGAAGAAGCCAAGCGCACGGAAATCCCCCTTGACAGCACCACTCTGGAATTTGCGCTTCGCAAAAAACTCCAGTTAATGGCCGCACAGTTCCGCGCTAATCCGCAGGACCTTAACCTTCTGGAAACTCTCGACGCCGCTGTGAGTGTTGCAAACACCGCCCCTTTCCGAGTCCATTACTGGACTGTTCAGAACATTTACTTCGATATCTTGAAGAATGTGTACCCTCAAATTCGGGACAGGAAGGCAGATCCGCCAATCGATTTCGAGAGATGGCTCGCGCTGTTCCGCTCTCTTGGAGCGAGACTGTCAATTCGTGTGGATTGACGGCCAATGCGAATCCCTTCCGCTACTTACCGCATTCAGTTCAACGCCAATTTTCGATTCGCCGATGCCGAAGAACTCGTTCCGTACCTCCACGACCTGGGAATCACCGACCTCTATGCCTCGCCGCGATTCAAGGCTCGCTCGGGAAGCTCGCATGGCTATGACGTAGCCGATCCGCTTCGAATCAATCCGGAGTTGGGTACGGAACGAGAGTTTGACAGTCTGACCGCCACGCTTCGCCGACACAACATGGGCCTGCTTCTCGACATCGTTCCGAACCACATGGCCGTTAGTACGGAAAATCCGTGGTGGATGGACGTCCTCGAGAATGGCCGCGAATCCCGCTACGCGCGCTTCTTCGACATCGATTGGCAGCCGCAGGGGCCCAAGGTCGTTGAGCTCCTCAATAATCGCGTCATCTTGCCCATCCTCCCGCACCCGTATAGTCGCGTGCTTGTTAGCCAAGAGATTCGGTTGTGTCTGGGCGAGCGTGGATTCTTCATTGAATACGGCGGCAACCGGTACCCTATCAATCCTCGGACGTACTCAGAAATCTTCGCGCTGGCCATCGAATTGTTGGAAGGCAAAAATAAAACTGAAGTCCGTGAGCTCGAAAAATTAAGATTGATCACGAACAATCTGCCACCCGGCGGAGGTGAACCCCAAAATGCTATTGAAGAGTGCGAAAAGGCGCGAGCAGCTCTCAAGACCGAGCTTTTGCGGTTGTATCAAAACGACGATGTGATTCGGAAAGCTCTGGATGCCGCCCTTCGCAAATTGAATGGCATCCCGGGAGACGAGTCTTCCTTCCATCGCCTCGACTCTCTTCTGAGCGCCCAGGCTTACCGTTTTGCTGACTGGCATCTGGCCCCACATGAGGTCAATTACAGGCGTTTTTTTGACATCAACGATTTGATTGGCTTGCGCACTGAAGATCCCGTCGTCTTTGCCGCGCGGCACGGATCCATCATGCGGTTGATTCAGGAAGGTAAGGTCTCAGGACTGCGTGTAGATCACATTGATGGGTTGTTCGACCCGCTCGAGTATCTTGAACGCCTTAAGTCGATCCCGGTTTCCTCCGAAGAGAGCGGTGGCACTTCGCCGATCTATACCATCGTGGAAAAAATCACGTGCGGCAGTGAAACACTTCCCCCTGAATGGCCTATTTCTGGCAGCACCGGCTATGATTTCCTCAACGCCGTCAACGCTGTCTTCGTTGACCCGGCTGGCTATCGCCGCTTGGAGAAGTCGTATCGAGAATTCGCCGGCCTGAACTCATCGTTTACAGACACGTGGTACCTTCGGAACAAAGACGCAATGGAACAGCTTTTCCCGACGGACGTTGATCGATTAACGTACCGCCTCGCGAAACTCGCCGCGTTCTGGCCGCGCGCACGCGATCTTCCAGTCTCCGAATTAATACGAGGGCTAAAGGAAATTACCGCATGCCTTCCGGTATACAGGACCTACTATCGGGATGTGACTTTGCGGCCGCAGGATCGAATCTTTCTTCAGCAGGCGCTGTCCGCTGCCCGTGATCGCACACCGTCTGAAGCCGTCAGCCTCGCAACATGGCATTTCTTGCGTGAAGTTTTTCTTGCCGAAGTCTCATTCACCACAGATCTGGAACGCGATGCCTGGCTGGACTTCATCATGCGATGGCAACAATTCACTGGTGCTGTCATGGCCAAGGGAGTGGAAGACACCGCACTCTTTGCACATCACAGCCTGATTTCCGTCAACGAAGTGGGGAACAATCCCTTCCACGGTCAGATCCAGTTTGGTTCGCGCGCGTTCCACGAATTCAATTCTCGAGCCCTTCAGAGCCATCCGCATACGTTGAATGCGACCTCTACTCATGATACGAAGTGGAGCGAAGACGTGCGTGCCAGGCTCAACGTTCTCTCCGAGATCCCAGGTGAATGGCAGAGACGCCTCACGCGCTGGTCCAACTGGAACAAAGCCAAAAAGACCAGTGTTGACGGCCATCTCGTACCCACTCTGAACGAGGAAGTTATTCTCTACCAGGCTATGCTCGGTGTATGGCCCGCGGGATGTTCGAAAAATATGCATGGTAAGGAACTCCAGCAACGAATCGCGGACTTCTTCGTTAAGGCCGCGAAGGAAGCCAAAACGCATACGAGTTGGACTTGTCCGAATGAGCCACACGAAGCGGCCCTTCGAAGATTTGTGTGCTCAATCATCGATGATTCCGGCCGCAACAGATTCTTGGACGATTTCAAAGCCCTACAAGAAAGGCTGGCATTTTATGGCGCTTTCAACTCTTGCTCCCAGCTCATCCTCAAAATGACTTCGCCTGGCGTCCCTGATTTTTATCAAGGGAACGAGACATGGAACTTCCGTTTGACCGACCCGGACAACCGACAGCCTGTGGATTTCAAGAAACGAATGGAAATGCTCCATGCGCTGAAGTCATACAACATCAATGCTTTCCCTGAACTCTGCCAGGACCTGCTGAATCATTGGTGCGATGGCCGCCTCAAGCTCTACATCACCGCGTGCATTCTGCAATTTCGGCGCGCGCACCAGGAATTATTCTCGAACGGCGACTACTTTCCCCTCAAAGTTCAGGGGAAAAGCGAATTCGTGCACGCCTTTGCACGCCACTCTGGTCAGGACTGGATTGTGGTTGCAGTTCCCCGATTGCTTACGAATGTTGTTGCAGCCGGAGCATTCCCTCTTGGCCAGAGAACCTGGCGTTCGACCGCGCTGGTTCTGCCTGCTTCTGCGCCTCGCGAATGGGCCAACGTTCTCACGACTGAATCATTGACACCAAAGGGTCGAGGGACCAAACTACTTATGCCCCTCAGTGATATGTTCCGCTATTTGCCGTTTGGCGTTCTCGCCCACGTCTCGTCCAATGAGCCAAAGAATTGAGTCCCGAATCTCGACGGAAATCATCTAAATTATCAGAGGTTCCGATGCTAAAAAGACGCTGCACAAATTATCCAGAAGACTCGAAAGCTCGCGCGAATTTTATTTCCGAAATGGCGCGAAGCTCATCGCCCTTGAGGTGGAGGCTCAAGTCCGCCGCAGTTCTGGTGTTCCTCTTCATATTTGCGGCCCAAGGTTCAAACGGCTACTCCGTCCTTACTCATGAGGCGATCATCGATAGCGAGTGGGATCCCGTCATTAAACCGCTGCTCTTGCAGCGATTTCCGAACGCGGCTCCGGACGAACTGAAAGAGGCTCACGCATATGCCTATGGCGGGGCCATCATCCAGGACATGGGCTATTATCCGTTCGGGAACAAATTCTTCAGCGATCTCACTCACTATGTCCGCAGTGCTGATTTCGTTCGGGCCCTGATTCGCGATTCCAAAAATCTCAACGAATATGCCTTCGCCCTCGGCGCTGTCGCCCATTACGTTGGGGACAATGACGGCCATCGCCTTGCCGTCAACCATGTCGTTCCCATGCTTTACCCGAAGCTTCGCCGCAAGTTTGGAAACGTGGTCGTTTACGATCAGGATCCCGCGGCGCATTTGAAGACGGAATTCGGATTCGATGTCTTGGAGGTCGCCAAAGGCCATTATGCCTCGGACAATTATCATGACGACATCGGATTCGAGGTTTCTCAGGCCTTGCTCGAGCGGGCTTTCCAGGACACTTATTCGCTTGACCTGAAATCCATAATCTCCAATTCCGACCTTGCTATCGGGACGTTTCGTTATAGCGTCAGCACGGTGATCCCTCAGATGACCCGAGTGGCTTGGCAGACCAAGAAAGACGACATCCGGAAGGAAATTCCCGGCATCACGCGCCGTAAGTTTATCTACAACATTTCGCGGGCCAGCTATAAGAAGAGTTGGAAAGATCAGTACAAGAAGCCTGGGTTCGGTACGAGGTTCCTCGCTTTCCTGCTGCGGATCGTGCCCAAGATAGGACCCTTCAGAGCTTTGTCGTTCCGCCCCCCGACTCCCGAGGCGGGGCAGCTTTTTATGGCCAGTTTTAACGCGACGATCAAAGACTACGCCGAGGCCATACATGAAAAGGAGCAGACTGGCGAGCTGCAGATTCAAAACGACAATTTCGATACTGGCACTGTCACGGGACCGGGCGATTATCCTCTGGCTGACGCGACCTACGCTGAGCTCGTCGACCGCCTGGCCAAGAACCACTTCCAGCAGATTTCACCGGAACTTCGTCAGGACATACTCGCCTACTACAGCAACCTGAACGCGCCATTTGCGACCAAGAAAAACAAGAAGGAATGGCCTCGAGTAGTAAGCGAAATCGATGAGTTGAAATCGGTAACGCCTGCGGTCGTTTCTGCTGCAGCTCCAGAACAGCGCTAGATTCTTTGGCATCCAGATTTGGATTTGTCGTGGGATATTGCGAGCTAGCAGATGAGGATACCAGTGCAGTCCTCTGTTCTAAATAAATGATCTAAAGCTTTGCCCCGTCTTACGAGGGGTTCTGTCTTCCTTGAAAACTACGCCTTTCCCCTGCTACCCGCCACAACCAGAATAATTCCTCCCACTAGCAGGATGCCGCCGAATATGGGCGATAACGGAATCGTCTTGTGTTCCGTTGTAGTGGCTTGTATGGGCCCCAGGTCCACCACTTTCTTGTGTGTTGTGTAAGTGATCCCTTGATATGCGAAGGAAATTACGGCAAGAACGATCAGGATGACGCCGATAATTGTAGCGGTCTTCATCAGTACCTCTCGTAAGACAGGCTGGGTGTCGCGGGGAACCGGTCCCCGCGATCCATCTTACACTGGCTTCCATCCAATCGGGCCGCTAGTCTTTGCGAGTTACGTCGATGCTACGTCCGGCGCATTAATCCGCCAACTAGCGAGACGAGGAACAAAATGATGAAAATGAAGAACAGGATCTTGGCGATTCCCGCCGCCGCTGCCGCGATCCCAAAGAACCCAAACACTGCCGCAATGATCGCTACGATGAGGAATACCACCGCCCAACTCAGCATCTTGCCTCCTCTAGGGGCAATTATCCTTCCCAAGTTTTAGCACGACACACGCCCCTGTGACTCAACCCTTTTAGTCTCTTTTCGGACCCAGTACAATACAACTATTCAGGTAGCGACGGTCATGGTTTGCTGTATGGCTCTAAGTACTGCCAGGCCTACCACTTTGGCTACCCGATTCCCCTCGGCCCTATCAGGATTACTCCGTATTCCGTCGCGTCTCCGGATGGTGTCTTCTGTTGTCAGCGTGCGGAGGCTGTCCCCGCGCTGCCAGCGAGGCATTCTCGTCCTCGTCGGCGACAAGTCCAAACGCTTCTCAAAGGGAGGCTGCAAATGAACTGGGATCAACTTGAAGGGAAATGGAAACAATATAAGGGCAAAGCCAAGGCAAGATGGGGTAAGCTCACCGACGATGACCTCGATGTCATTGACGGCAATCGCCAGCAGCTCGTTGGAAAGCTCCAAGAGTACTACGGTGTCACGAAAGAGGTTGCCGAGAAGCAAACTCAGGAATTCGCGGAAACTCTGAAGGCAGAACAAAAGCAAGCTCAGCGCGCAGGCCGGTAAGTCATTACAGTCCACTTGAACCCTTGATTTTTTGTTGCAGTCTGGCGAAACGCCTTACCTTTGCGGCAAGGCGTTTCGCTTCTCGATATCAGAAAAAGGAGACCTATGGCCAGAGCATCATCAAGTTCCACCACAAGCGAGTCCGGTTCACGCGAGCCCAAGATTTCCCGCAGCGAGCTGATTAACTTGTTGAATAAAGATCTCGCACGCGAGTATCAGGCCATTATCGCTTACGTGGTGTATTCGCAGGTCCTCAAGGGCGCCGCATATATGAACATTGCCGCCGAACTCGAAAAACATGCTCAAGAGGAACTCAATCACGCTCTGATCATCGCCAAACAGATTGATTACCTGGGCGGGATGCCTGCGGTGAAGCCTCTCGACGTTCGCACTTCCGAAAAGCCAACGGACATGCTTCGTTACGATCTCGAGCAGGAGAATGAAACCATCCGCGAGTATCGTGAGCGTGTCCGCCAGTGCGAAGCCGTTGGCGAATTTGCCATGGCCGAACATATTCGCGACATTCTGATGGACGAGCAAGAGCACCAAATGGACTTGGCGACTGCCCTCGGCGAGGACACGCCCAATGCTGCCACTTCGAAATAGCTGTAGAACACCTAACCTGTAGTCCGGCCCCGTCTACGGAGAATCTCCCGGAGAATTAAAGTTTTCCGCCGATAGCCTTGTTCGGCGCGCTTCCGTATTCTAGCCGCGTAATGTTCACCCGACCGCAATACTCACTCGCCTCTAGCTTCAACCCTCCAAAAGGGGCCGTTGCAATTCCACCCGATAATGACGGCCCCTCCCACCTCTCGTAGATTCCGTACAAACCTGTACATTCAATTTCGTCGATTGTTACAGCGTATGCTGGATGGATTGCCACCCGCCAGTGCCTCAGGCTTTAAGCGCAGGGACACGTACCTGATTGCTGTTGAAACAATGCCAGAGCGTAGAGAGGGTCAGAATTCGATAGAGGCTTTATTTAAAGGAGGGCCAAATGTCAACACAAGTGCACGACGCCACAAGAACTATCCGGTTGGAAGATACCCCTAAGCCGGACTCGCTCCGTCCGGAACCTGGGCGGAGGCGCAAGCGCCGGTCAAACGATCCAACTAGACCCGAGCCGCGCCGCGATAAACCGGCCCCCGAGAATCCTCACGATCCTCAAGACCTTCCCAGCCAGGAATTGAGCAATACCGGTAGAAAGTAGGCCCGATTTTTTTTAGAAGTTCTTTAAGAACTTTCCATGTGCATACAATTCTCGAAGGAGAAACCGAATGAACATCGCAACAAAATTTAGCCGGCGGTTTCCGTGGTTCGCATCCGTCGGACTGCTCGCGTCCATGTTCATGTGCTTTGCTCCCTCTCGCGCTGCGGCCCAACAAGTTCCGCCTGACAACACCAAGAGAAATCAAAACGCCGGTATGACCGCGGACCAACAGAAAAACAATTCCTCCGATACGGAAATGACGCGGCGCATCCGACGCTTGATTATGAACGATAAGAATCTTTCGACCTACGCCCACAACGTTAAGGTCATCGCCCGGAATGGACACGTCACGCTGAAGGGACCTGTCAACTCGCGTAAAGAGAAAGAAGTGATCGCGTCAAAAGCTACAGAGGTTGCAGGCGAAGGAAATGTAACAGATGAAATCCGGGTGGTTTCCAAACAGCCGGCGCAATAGGAAAAATCGAGGAAAATTGGAGGAACACTATGGTTGGCAAAAATACGGCAGTGTTTGGCATTTATCCGAATCGCCCCAGCGTTGAATATGCCCTGGGAACGCTAAAGGACGCGGGATTCCGAAATGCCGATGTTTCGGTCCTTCTTCCCGAGAATCTCGGCTCGAAAGACCTTCTCACCGAGAAAAATACCAAAGCACCGGAAGGCGCAGCCACCGGCGCAGGTTCCGGCGCTGTCATTGGCGGAGCCCTCGGCTGGCTCGTGGGTATTGGTGCGCTCGCGATTCCAGGTCTTGGGCCATTTATCGCCGCCGGTCCGATTCTGGCCGCACTGGCTGGCATTGGTGCAGGCGGCGCGGTTGGCGGCTTCGTCGGAGCCCTTGTGGGTATGGGCATTCCGGAATACGAAGCCAAGCGCTATCAGGGTCGCATGGAAAAGGGCGGAATTCTGCTGTCCATCCATTGCGACAACTCGGATTGGGTCAAAAGGGCCAAGGAGATCCTGAAGAATACCGGGGCCGAAGATATCTCCTCCACGGGCGAATCTTCTGCCGACTACGCCGAGAGCGACCGCCCGCACTCTCGCGGCGCAGCTAATTAACCAGTTCAGTCATCCCGAAAATTTCATACCACTTATACCGGATGTGCGAAGACTTCGAATCAGGGGTCTTCGCGCATCCGTTTCTAATACAAGGACAAGTCTCCTTACAAAAAATCCGCTTCCAAACTCCCCATTCTTTGCCCTCTCCGCTAAGAAATAAAGGAAACTTGTAGTCTTAGCGACGCGTAGTAACATCGAGGATAGTAAATGTCACAGGGTAACAACGGAGTTGCAATTCACGCGGACAGTGTCTCGCGCCATTATCAAATGGGCGACGCGCTAATCCGTGCCGTGGACGATGTGAGCCTCGGCGTAGGCGCTGGCGAATTCTTGGCGCTTCTCGGTAGTTCCGGCTCCGGCAAATCCACTCTTCTGAATTTGCTCGCTGGTCTCGACCGTCCCACCGCAGGCGCGATCGTCGTACGAGGACGCAATCTTGCTGAAATGGACACCCACGAACTGGCGCGTTACCGCAGCCTCACCGTCGGCATGGTTTTTCAAGCGTTCAACCTGCTGCCGCGCATGACCCTGGAGGAAAACGTCGAGCTCCCTTTGCGTTTGGCGGAAGTCGACCGCGCCAGCCGTGCGGCGCGCGTTCGCGAGGCGCTCGAGCGCGTGCATCTGGAAAAGCGTCTGGCGCATCGTCCCAGTGAGCTCTCCGGAGGCGAACAGCAACGCGCCGCTCTCGCTCGCGCTCTGGTGAATCGCCCAACGATTCTGCTTGCCGACGAGCCCACTGGAAACTTGGACAGCGCCACCGGCGAAGAAATAATGCTCCTCCTCAAGAATTTCAATCAATCGATGGGCATGACCATCGTGATGGTCACGCACGAGCGTCCACTAGCCGAGCGTTTTGCGCATCGCATCGCCACCGTGGCCGACGGGAAATTAATCAGCGTCACGGCAAAATCCCGTGACGGAGCGCAATCATGAAACTCGGTGACTTGACCGAGCTCGCCGTCCGCAATTTGCGTGAAGCCATCCTGCGGAATTCGCTAACCACATTGGGCGTTGCGGTCGGTGTGGCATCTTTGGTCGCGATGCTTTCGCTCGGTGTCGGTTTGCAGCAATTCGCTTCCCAGCGCCTCGCCAATAGCGGGTTGTTCAACGCTATTTTTGTTGCGTCGCGTTACAACGCGGACGACTACGAACGCCGCTCGCGGCAGAATCAACCCGCCGACTCATCAACTCCGGCGCGCCCGCTCGACGAGTCCGCTCGCCGCGAAATCGCGAGCCTTCCAAACGTCAACGAAGTATATCCCGAGATTCGTTTTATGACGGAGATCCGTTACAACGATAAGCCATATCCGACGATGGTCGCCGGCATGCCGGACTCCGCGCGCACGGATGGCGCTTTCGACGGAATGCAAGGCAAATTCTTCTCCAGTCCCAGCGCGGACGAAGCTATCCTTCAAGTCGAATTTGCCAAGGAGCTTTCCGCCCAGCCCTCTGCGCTGATTGGCAAAGACCTCGTCTTGCGCTACGCAGAACGACAAGCCCTTCCGGCGCAAGGCGCTCCCAAGACAGCTTCAGCAGGCAATCGCGACGAAAGTTCCGCCGGCGGCGGTTTCTCCGTGGTTCCGCACGAAGAGAAATTGCGCATCGTCGGCATCATCGCCACGGAACCCGAAGGCGGCTTCGGCGCTTTCGGCCGCAGCCGCGTATTTATTCCGCTCGCCGTCGCCGAAACGCTCAGCGCCACGCAAGTCAATGATCTTCGCGACGTATTGAACGGCTCCAGCAAGACCAGCAGTTATGCCAGCCTCACGGTCCGCGTTAAAAGCCCGACGCAGGTGCCACAAGTAGAAGCCGCCATTAAGAGCATGGGCTTTACTACTTTTTCGCTGCTCGACACCACTCGCAATCTCCGTCTGTTTTTCACCGTGATTGATCTGCTCCTCGGAATTTTCGGCAGCCTCGCATTGGCTGTCGCCACGCTCGGTATTGTCAACACGCTCGTTATGGCCATTCTCGAGCGCCGCCGCGAAATCGGCGTTTTCAAAGCCTTGGGCGCCGATGATCGCGACATCAAGCAGCTTTTTTTTGCAGAAGCGGGCGTGATGGGTCTCGTTGGAGGCATTGGCGGAGTTGCGCTCGGCTGGCTGATCGGCAAAGGCGTCACCCTTGGGACCAATATTTACCTCAGCCGGCAAAATCTGCCGCCTGTGAACATTTCCGCTGTCCCCTTGTGGCTCGCGCTCGGCGCAATCGCTTTCGCCATCGTCGTCAGCCTCGCTGCAGGACTGTACCCAGCTTCGCGCGCTGCCCATCTGAATCCCGTCGAGGCTCTCCGGTATGAATAGGCGTCGGTGCGCCGCGGCTCTTGCGGTGTGCGCTTTCCTCGGCCTCGCGTTTGCTGAACCGGCGCGCGCCGCGCTGGGCCGCATCGAATGCCGCTCGACGCACAGCCAAATCCTGAACCGTGCGGTGCGCTACTGCGCCATCTTGCCGCCCAGTTACGATGCGAGCAAGACGCAGCGCTATCCTGTTCTCTATTTTCTTCACGGCCTCGGCGAAAACGAGCAGATGCTCGTCAGCTCGGGCGGATGGAATCTCATCGAAGATCTCTGGGAACAGCATCAGCTTGGCGAATTTCTGATCGTCACGCCGGATGCGGACACGAGTTTTTACATCAACTCATACGACGGCCGCGAGCGTTACGAGGATTTCTTTATCCGCGAGTTTTTGCCCTTCATCGAACGCACATACCGCACGCGGCCAGGCCGGCGCTATCGCGGCATCGGTGGAATTTCCATGGGTGGTTACGGCGCGCTGCATCTGGCTTTTCGCCATCCGGAATTGTTTACGTCCGTCAGCGCGAGCAGTGCGGCGCTGCTCGGCAAACTCCCCGATGTGAAATTCGCGAATCCCAGGGAATCGCGCTTGCTGCGAATCCTCGCTGTTTTTGGCACACCGCCCAATGCTGCGTTCTGGCAACGCAACGATCCGATCACGCTGGCGCGTAGCGCGCATCTCGCCGGTATGAAGATTTATTTTGACTGCGGCGCGGAAGATGATTACGGTTTCGAAAGGGGCGCGCAGACTCTTCACAGCATCCTCGGTCCCCGCGGCATAGCGCATGAATTTCATCTTTATCCCGGAGGCCACGACTGGCGGTACTTTGCCGCGCATCTCCCCGCTGCGCTCAAGGTTCACTCGCGCGCGTTCGGTCTTGGCCCGCCGGAATAGCTTTCCCAGCCGTGCGAGGAATTGTGCAACCGGTTATACAATTTCACATCCAATGCATGTGTTTCAGCGGTTGGAAAATCCTGGAATCAACGGATAACTAACCGGGGGCTTTCGCGTCTAACTGACGTGCAGATTGCGTTTTGACTTTTCGAGGTGATTCATGAAAGAGCAAACATTTGCAAACCATTCGCGCATCGTGCCCGCGTTTCATATGGTGGCGTTGCCGATCCTGCTTCTGAACTTCGGGTACTCGATTTACGTGCTTGTGCATACATGGTTTTCGTTCGGAGCGCTCGTGTCGCTGCTCGTCGCGATTGCGTTGCTGCTTGTCGCGCTTTATGCCCGGATGTTCGCGCTGGCGGTGCAGGATCGCGTCATCCGCCTCGAGATGCGCTTGCGCCTCGAAAAACTACTCTCCGCCGATCTGAAGCCGCGCATTCTGGAGTTCTCGGTTGGTCAACTCATCGCTCTGCGTTTTGCGAGCGACGCCGAACTGCCCGATCTCGCGCGCCGCGTCCTCGACGAAAAAGTGAAGGACAAGAAAGCTATCAAGCAAATGATCAAAACCTGGAAGCCCGACTACTTGCGCGCTTAGTTCGCGATTCCCGATTCACGAATGCTTCTTAGCTCGCGTTCGTTCTGCCGCGTGTTGGGAGGACAGACGTGAATTGCTCGCCCTTCCGCGCACAGACAGCGTTGAGTGTTTTCCTAGTGCTTCCCAGTGTTCCCGCGAACGAAAAATTCTTGCTTGTCTATATTTGTTGGCACCGCCACGTCGAAAAATCCCACCATCATTTCGACTCTTACGAGCCGCGCCGCCGCACAGTTCTATCGCTACACAGACCCACAGTAGAACGAGTGTCCGCTGAACATGTCGCGTGCTTGATCGATGCTTGTTCATTCCGTTTTGCGCTATAGGGAGCCGGCCTCGGTCTTCGTTTGGCGCATGTCAGCCGAGGTTGGTCAAAATCTTGGAACTTTCCAGCTTGCCCGCTTGAATACTATATGTAACGCTGCGGTAGGCTGAGTTCTGCCCGCTTCGACGCTCTACATTACCAGCATGTGCGGCCGCCGGCGACACGATCCAGCCAGGGTTTATTGCTAACACAGGAGGAAAGTCGCATGAGGAAAGAATTTCGACGGTTTGTGGGGACTTTTGCTTTACTCGCAGGCTTGTTTTTCTGTGCAGGCGCTTCAGCTTTTGCATCCACGCCCCAGGATCAAACGCCACAGCAGCCGCAAAGCAAGATGAATAACCGTCGCGGGATGCCATCGCCCGACGAACGGCTCCAGATGCTCACGAAGCAGCTCAACCTGACTGATGACGAGCAGGCGAAAATCAAGCCCATTCTGGTAGATGAACAGAAAAAGATGGAAGACTTGCGGAACGACTCCACTCTGTCCCGCCAGGATCGCTTCCAGAAGATGCGGGACATTCGCGAGGACTCTTCAAAACAAATTCGTTC
>DASYYR010000020.1:0-100317 GCA_035933575.1 Candidatus Acidiferrales bacterium
GCTAAGACGAGCAGGCGGGCGCGGCAAGCAGCGCCCCTACAAAGGCAAAACGGCAAAAGCCCCCACGCACAAGACGAGCATGGGGCACCCGCAAAGGCCAAGCCAAGGCAAAGCGGCGTCGAGCCGCCGCACTCCAAAACAGCAAACCCCACGCTTGCAAGACGAGCATGGGGCACCCGCAAAGGCCAAACCTAGAAGCCTGGGCCACCCGCCCAAACCGCAAGGCCTGGGGCACTCGCCCGCACGGGCGCGCGACGAGAGAACGCCTGGCTGCGCCAGGCGCCCTTCGCCAAGACACTCAGGACAAGCGGGCGCAGCAAGCAGCGCCCCTACAAAGGCAAGAGCGCACCCCGCAAAGGCCAAACCTTCGTCAGGGGAGGAATTTGTTGGCTAGAGGGAAGCGGCGGCCGACGCTGAAGGCCTTTGAGGTGATTTTCAGGCCTGGCGGGGCTTGTTTGCGTTTGTATTCGCTGCGGTCGACCATGCGCGCGACGTCGTTCACCAATCCGAGAGGAAAGCCAAAGTGATCGGAGATTTCCCGGGGGCTGCGGAGGTCTTCGACATAGGCTTTGAGGATGCGGTCGAGAACGTCGTAGGGCGGGAGAGAATCCTGGTCGGTTTGGTTGGGGCGAAGCTCGGCGGAGGGGGGCTTGGTGATGGTCGCGTGAGGGATCACTTCCCTTTCGCGATTCACGAGGCGCGCGAGTTCGTAGACCATGACTTTTGGGACGTCGGAAATTACGGCGAGGCCGCCGGCCATGTCTCCGTAAAGAGTGGAATAGCCAACGGCCATTTCGGATTTATTCGCGGTGCTCAGAACCATGGAGCCGAATTTGTTCGACAAGGCCATCAGCAGATTTCCTCGTGCGCGCGCTTGGAGATTTTCTTCGGCGACGCCTTCTTTTTTGCCAGCGAAAACTCCGACGAGCGCGGCGCGGTAGCTGTCGACGATTGCGTGAATCGGTATGACTTGATATGGGATGCCGAGATTTTCAGCGAGTTTTTTCGCGTCGGTCAAACTGCCCTGCGAAGAATACGGGCCGGGCATGCTGACTCCGAGGACATTTTGCGGGCCGAGTGCGTCGACGGCGATGGCAGCGACGAGAGCGGAGTCGATGCCGCCGCTCAAGCCGATGACCACGTCGCGAAAGCCGCATTTGCAAACGTAATCGCGCGTGCCGCAGACGAGAGCGTCATAGGCGGCTTCAAGTTCGTCCTTCGGCTGAGAGCGAATGTCGCCCGTGCCAGCGGCGACATCGAAGAAAACCAAATCTTCGCGGAAGGATGAAGCGAGGGCGGCCATGCGACCGTCAGGGTTGAAGGCGACGCTGGAACCGTCGAAGACGAGACTGTCGTTTCCGCCGACTTGATTCACGTAAACGACGGGGAGTTTATGGTGGCGGGCGAGAGCCTTTAGCATGTCGATGCGGAGGCCGCGTTTGTCCAAATTGTAGGGCGACGCCGAAATATTCAGCAGGATGCTAGTTCCCTGCCGAACGAGTTCGGCGACGGGATCGCGGTCGTACATGCGCTGCGCCCAGAAATCTTTGTCGTTCCAGCAATCTTCGCAAATCGTGATGCCGAGTTGCTGGCCGTCAAAGGCGAAAGTTGATTGCGAGCGCGCGGGCTGGAAATAACGCGACTCGTCGAAAACATCGTAGGTGGGGAGAAGCATTTTTTGCTGCTCGAAGGCGACGAGACCGTCGGCAAGAAGCGCGGCGCAATTCGCGGCGAATTTGCCTGTGCTTTCCTGCGCTTTACCCACGTAGCCGACGATTGCGGGCATGGGCATGCGCGAGGCGAGACGCTTGAGCTCTTTGAGATTGCGTTCGACGAAGGAGGGGCGTTCGACGAGATCCTGCGGAGGATAGCCGCAAAGGCCGAGTTCGGAAAAAACGACGAGGTCGGCGGCGCCGGATTTCGCTTCGCCAGCCATTTGCAGCATGCGAGCGGAGTTTCCCGGGAAATCGCCGACGGTTGGATTGAACTGGGCCAGAGCTATCTTCATCGAGAAGAATCAGAATACGGGGAGGGGGCGGAATTTGCAAATCGGGGAAAGTATGCGAGCGGAGACAAAAGAAAAAGCAGGTTCCTCGTCGCGTGGCTCCTCGGAATGACAAGTTTTTTCCGTGTGGTGCCACAACAAAAAAGGCGGGGCGAAGGAGAAAGCGAGGCGAGTAAAAAAAGAGGCGCGGAGAGGATTGTCCGCGCCCTTAAAATGCTTGGACTAATTCAGCGAAGCATCGCTGCGCAAATATCCGGCTGGCAGAATTAAACGCTGAAGGAGCTGCCGCAGCCGCAGGTGCTTTTTACGTTGGGATTGTTGAATTTGAAGCCGGAGCCTTCGATGGATTCGATGTAGTCGATGGAAATGCCGTCGAGGTACATCTCGCTCATCTGATCGACGAGGACTTTGAGACCGTCAAATTCGTAAATATTGTCGCTGGTTTCGTTGATTTGATTTTCGAAAGCCATGTGGTAGCTGAAGCCGGAGCAGCCGCCACCTACGACCGCCACGCGCAAACCCGTGGGTGCAGGGTTTTGCTGCGCGATGATCTCCTTGACTTTCGTTACGGCAACCGGCGTAAGAGCAATCATTTAAAATCTCCTCCCCAGACAGGGAACGTTTTAGTGCTTTAAGAACAGCCCTATTATAGCAAACTTTGCGACGCTGTGCAGAATTGGTCAAAAGAGGTGCGCGAAACGGGATTGATCATGCATAGAGCTGGCCCAGAAGCGGGTTGTGAGGTAACAAGCAGCGGGCCTAGGAGGCAAAAGCCCCCACGCTCAAAATGCGAGCATGGGGCGCCCGCGAGTGCGAGAGAGTGCGAGTAACCCACCGTTCGCAAAAGGCGCTCCCTTCCTACGTCAGGGCAGGCAGGATGGGGCAGCCGAAAAAGCACACAAACTAGGTCTGGTACCGACGCTGGACGAGGCAAAGCCTGGGAGCGGGCGGATTGACGGCAAAGCGGCGTCGAGCCGCCGCACTCCAAAAACGCAAAAGCCGCAGAACTTGGCAAAGACGGCCAAGCTCTGCGCTACCAACTGCGGTTTCTCGCTGCGCGCGAACAGAGCGCAAAAACCCCACGCTCACAAGACGAGCATGGGGCACCCGCAAAGGACAAACCTCAAGGTCTGGGGCACACGCACTGCGTCGAGGCGAGATCCTTCGCTGCGCTCAGGATGACAGCGGAAAAAGTTTGCGCTAGGCGCGGGCGGGGCGCCTCATGATTCAAGGTAAACTAGTGGCGTTCCTGCGAAGGCAGACCGGCAAAAGCCCCACGCTCAAAATGCGAGCATGGGGCACCCGCAAAGGCCAAACCGCAAGGCCTGGGGGCGCACCTGCTGCCTCGAGGCGAGATCCTTCGCTGCGCTCAGGATGACAGCGGAAAGAGTGTTGCGTCAGGCGCAGCCCGACCACAGTCGGGCTCTGCAAGGGCCAACTGCAGAGAAAGACGTGCGGCGCACGCCTTCGGCCCGATGACGCCGATCGGGCCCTACAAAGGCCCACGGCAGGCGTCCTTCCTGCGTCGGGGCAGGCAGGGTGAACAAGCAGCGCGCCACGAGGCAAAAGCCCCACGCTCAAAAATACGAGCATGGGGCACCACGTGCAAAGACGAAGCCGCAGAACTTGGCAAGGACGGCCGAGCTCTGCGCTACAAGAAGGCACGGCGGCGAATGCGAGAGTGCGACTAACCCGCCCTTCGCAAAAGGCGCTCCTTTCCTACATCAGGGCAGGCAGGATGGGGTACCCGCGAAGACGCTTCCGCAGGGCGGGACCCTTCGTTCCTCAGGGTAAACGCGAGCGAATTTCCTGCATGGTTAGGCGGGCTTGCTCGGCGATTCGCGCTGTAATGTCTCCCGACTGACGCGCGTAGGGGGCGATGGCGTCGAGGTCGGCAGGCGTGCCGATCAGATAGAGAGCGCGCAGGGCTTCCCACGCGGAATCATCGCTCGGGTAAATCGCGGCCATCGGCTGGCCGGTGGAGATATTTGCGCCGTCGTTCACGAGCCAACGAGCCAGCGTTCCCGGAACCTCCGAGCGCACTTCCCTGCTCTTGTTCTGAACTTCGATGTGGGCAATCAATGTGCCCGGACTCACAGTTTGATCGGGCTTGAGGCGAGTTTTCAGAACTCCGGAATAGGGCGCGGCGAGAACTGTTGGTTTGAGCATGCTGACGATGATGGCGTGACCGGATGCGTCGTGAAAACGAACGAGGGCGAGCGCGGCGTTGCGCTGAACCAGAGGATTCGAATCGTTAAGGAGGCGAAGTAAAGCGGCGTGGAAGTCGGGCGCGGTGTTGTCCTGGCCCATGACCCATGCGGCCATAGTGCGAATTTCGGGGGCGGGACTGGCGGCGAGCGCGATGACTTGAGGATAAAACTGCTTCACGGTGGGATCGTTGCCAATGATGCGGTCGGCGACGGCGGAGAGGCCGTGCTGAATGTCGTGAGGGTTGCTTTTGGGCTGCAAAACGTCGGCGAGTTGCGCGTCTGAGAGCGGGCGGCCGAACCATGTGGCGCGCCAGAAAAGAAACGGCATCAGGACGAAGGCGAGGGTCAGACCAACTACGATGTACGTCCATCGGGCGCTCAGGGGTTTACGCGGCGGTGGTGTGGTGGTGTTCAAGTGAGATGCGTTCTCCCTTTCGGCAGCGAATAGCCAAGAACGTCAAATTACAATCTATCGCAAAAGTGTTTAGAAGCGCCTAGGACGTATCGTGACTATCCCATAGATGCGATGACACACCTCAGGGGTTAAAGCCCCTGAGTTTGCGGATCCTTTCGGCACGGCTGCCCTTCGTGCCTCAGGGTAAAAAGCCGTGCCCTGACGCGGCGTGACCGCAACGCACGCGTCGCGCGGGCGCAGCAAGCAGCGCCCCTACGAAGGCCAATGCCGCATCATAGGGGCTTGCACGGATGAGTGGCTCAAGCCGCTGGGGCGTAGGCGACATACAAGAGCCAATAAATTACGACGCCGGTGATTGAGACGTAGAGCCAAATCGGGAACGTCCAACGCGCGATGGCTTTGTGTTTGGCGAAGCGCGAGCGCAGAGCAAAGGTCAAGGTGATCAGCACAAGCGGGAGAATCGCGACGGCAAGAATCGTGTGCGTGGTGAGAATCGTGAAATACGCGGGGCGAATCCAACCGCGGCCCTGAAAATAAATCACACCGGCCTTGAGATGGAAATAGATGTACGACGCGAGAAAAATCGCGGAGCACGCTACGGCTGAAAGCATGCAAATTTTGTGCTGAAGAATCTTTTTGCGGCGGATGAACGAATACCCGGTGACGAGCAATACAGCGCTGGCCGCGTTGAGGCATGCATTCAGACGAGGAAGGGACGAAACCGGAATGGACAGCATTTTGGCGGGGAGCTATTACTATCCGCCTCCCTTAGAAGTCGAGCGGCCCGCGCGACGGCGCTGCCAAGCCAATATTACGAGTTGAAGAGAAAATATTCCGCCCATCATTAGGCAGACAAGCAGCAGGAAGATGCCGTCGACGCCGGAGGTAATGAGGCCGCTGGTGATGTCCCAAATCAGGCCGAGAAGAGAAAGAGCGATAATCACGAGGGAAAAAATGGCGACTTCAATCATTGGGTGTCTCGCAGGAAATGGTTTTTGGAGCTTGGCTGCGTTGAGCCGAGGAGATTCGAACGATTGGAACCCAGAAGCAGGTTCCTCGTCGCGAGGCTCTTCGGAATGACAGATTTGTGGTGAGGCGCGGTCGTGGCCGGACGGCTGCTGATGAGATGACTTGGCTGTGTCGACATCGTGACCGGGAGCCGCCAAAACGAAAAGCAGGTCCCTCACCCCGCACGAATCGCGGGGATTCGGGATGACAGCCTGAGGCTAGGCGCGGAAGAGCACTCGGCGCTCCGCGCCGACGGGCGGGGCAAGCCCCGCCCCTACGAAAGCAAGGCACACGGGCCGAACCCTGTGCCACGCAAGAGCACACAGGCTGAAGCCCGCCACGGTGGGCAAGCCTGTGCCCCGCAAAGGCAAAGACGCGGCGGAGATTCGTGCGGTTGAAATTCAAGGTTACCTCACCACTTTATCGAGCATGAGCAAACCGAGAAGCAACGGGATGTGCGCGACGGTGGCGTGCATCAGCCATTTCGCGCGCACGTTTGTGCGCGAGCGCGAAGCCCAGAGGCAGGCTTCGACGAGCAGCATGCCGAGAATCAGCGCGCCGAAAAAGTAGCGCACGCCCGCGAGGCCGATCACAGAAGGGAGCAGGCTGATGGGCACAAGCGCCGCTGCCGTGAAAATAATTTGGCCGAAAGTGGCCGAGCCTGCAGGGTCGACGACTGGAAGCATGCGGATGCCGGCGCGGGCGTAGTCCTCGCGATACATCCAAGCGATTGCATGGAAATGCGGGAACTGCCAGAGAAACAGAATCGCAAAGAGCAGCCACGAACCTTCGGTGAGCGAACCTCGCGCGGCGGCCCAGCCGACCAGCGGAGGAATCGCGCCGGGAATCGCGCCGATGGCGGTGGCGAGCGTGGTGCGCTGCTTGAGGGGAGTGTAAACGCCCAAATACAGCGCGGTGGTGAGCAACGCCAAACCACAGGCGAGCCAATTGGTCAGCAGGGCCAAGTACATCGCGCCCAGCACAATTAATCCCGAGCCAAAAGTAAACGCTTCCATGGCGGACAACGCGCCGAGCGGCAAGGGACGCGCGCTGGTGCGGCGCATCTTCGCGTCGCTCGAGCGCTCGATGTATTGATTGAGGGCGGCAGTACCGCCAGCGACGAGCGTGGTGCCGAAAATGGCGTTGAACATCCGCAGAGGATCGATGGGGCCGACCGAGCCGAGGTAGAAGCCGGCCATGGTGGTCAAGACGACGAGGAAAGTGACGTCGGGCTTGATGAGGATTGAGTAGGCCGACAATCGCGACATGGAACGCGAGACGGTGGCGACGGGAGTGCCGGTGGCGCTCATCGCGATGGCCTCACGAAACGAACCCTTCTCTTTCTCTCTCGGTGGGAGATGCAAGGTGCGCGGCATGAACGGGCTTCAGAATGCGATAGCATGCGAGCATTAGGATAACACTGGATGCAAATGTCAACGCCCCGACGGCGACATGGGCGACGGTGAGAGTGACGTAGACGGTCGTGGGCTGAACGGCGTCGCGCGCGGCGAGGACGGCCCAGTAAGCGACCCCTCCGAGGATGAGTTGGAGGCCGAGCAGAATTTCGAGATAACGCGCGGCGTGGCGCAGGTCTTTAACTTCGCGGAAACGGCGACTGACGGCGAGGACGGTCCAAAAGACCATCCCCGTGACGATGATTGCGCCGATGATGTGAGGAATGATGCCAAAGGCGTTGTGACGAAAGGCCGCGCCGAGGACGATTTGCAACAGAATGAGGACGGAAGTCCAAACGGTGAGAGTGCGCAGGCTTGGAGTGCGAGGATCGTCCAACTGAGGCAAATCGCTCAGCCACCAGCGGCTGGTGAAGACAGCGATGCTGATTATGGTGATGAAAAATAATTCGGCGAGCGTGGCATGGGCGGAGGAAACGGGCGGCGGCAAAAGAAATTTTACAGTGATGCCGCCGAGAACGCCTTGCGCTACCACCAAGCCCAAAGCGGCCCAGGCCAGATTACGAACCCAGGGACGCGATTCTTTGCGCCATGTCCAAACGGCGAGAATGATGGTGAGAATGCCGACGAGCGTCGCGATCATGCGATGGCCGTGCTCGTACATGATCCCGCCGACCATGGGAGGAAGAAGCGAGCCGTAAGAGAGAGGCCAATCGGGCACGGCGAGCCCGGCGTCGTTGCTGGTGACGAGGGCGCCAGCGATCAGCAGTAGAAATGTGCAACACGCGGTGAAAACGGCGAAGCGATGAAGATTGCGATTCCCTGCTTCTCTCAAAAGACGATCGTCCTTGATTATGAAATGAGAAACACAAAGAGCCAGTATAAGCGACGCGCGAGGAGGTCACAAGAAAAAGGGTGACGGTCGGTTTGAATTTTAACTCCTTGTCCTGAGAACCTGGGCTACGCAAAACGGGGAACGCGACTCCAGGAGTCGCGCCGGGCGCAGCAAGCAGCGCCCCTACGAAGGCAAAAGCCCCACGCTCAAAATACGAGCATGGGGCACCCGCAAAAACAAGAAAAGAGAGCACGGCGGCGGATGCGAGACGCTTACTGAACGATAGCCGGCGAAGAGCGGAAAAGCCCCACGCTCAAGATGCGAGTAACCCACCCTTCGCAAAAGGCGCTCAGGGTGGGGCACCCCAAAAAGGTAAAGATAACCACAAAAGCAGATCCCTCACACCGTCCCGATCCAAGGTATCGGGACGGGTTCGGGATGACAGTAGAGCACGTCGGAGGAGGCATGGCACGCATGCGCCGCCGGACGTTCAGGCAAGAGCCCCACGCTCAAAATACGAGCATGGGGCACCCGCAAAAACAAGAAAAAAGAGCACGGCGGTGAATGCATGGGCATCCGCCGCCGGATTGAGAAACGGCAAATGCCTTATGAGCCCGCCTTGAAGGTGAAGTCGGACGTCTTCGACTCGTTCGCTCCGATGGTTACGGTCTGATCGACGACGCCGTACTTTTCCTGCCAGGCTTCGATAGTATACGTGCCGGGAGGCAAATTCTTGAGTTCGAACTTGCCATCTTTATCCGTGACGGCGTAATAGGGATTCGCCATCACGGCAATATAGCTCTTCATCCACGGGTGGACGTTGCACTTCACAGGAATGGCGACCTCCGGGCGAGCGAACGTGTCCGTGATTGCGGGCGCCTTGGGAGGCTGGGACTTGTTCCACTCGCGATTGTCGGCGGGAGTTGGGTGAATATTGTGGGTGGTGTCGTCACTGTTGACGACGGAGAGCGTCTGGCCGACCATGAGCGCGACGACGTGCGGCGTGTACATGCAGTTTTTCTGGTCGAGAGTGACGGAGTCGGTGGGCGTGGGGAAAGAATAACCCTCGGCGCCCGTCTTTACGTACACGACGACGTTTGCGAGCGTATTGCCGGGTCCCGTGACGACCTGGTCAGGATAGACAGGCTTGGAATTGGCCTTAACGCAATAGGGATCCGCGCTCATGTTGATCGGCTTGAATTTCGGCGCTGTTCCGTCGAGCTTCACGACTCCACTGACAGAACCAACCGTGGACATGTCGACCGTCTTTGTGCCGGTGGCGGCGGCAGGCTGCTCTTCGCTGGTTGCTTGACTCTGATTCTTGCTGCATCCGACCACGACAAGCGCGAAAGCGGCTGCCGCTGTCCAAGAAATCAATTTCCTATTCATAATGCGATTATTCCTCCTGAATTTTTAAGTAGGCCCGAGAATCAGGTATTGGGTCAGTTTGAATTTCGACTCTTTGTGTCGCGATCAATAAAATTCAAACTGACCCGACACAGAGAATCGAGATAATAGTTTTTGCCCTCCGGTTTGACTCCGGATGTCACCCCTCTAGGATATTACTTTTTGGCACGGGAAGAACCAGATTTCGGCGCGGACGGGGTGCGGCCGGAAAGCATGGCCTGCTCCTGGGGCGTCAGTTGGAGCAGGTACCGCACGAGCAAATCGGCTTCGTCGCCCTTGTATTGTTGAGCCGCCGCGGGAAGAGCTCCGTTGAAGACCCAGCGGCCATCTTTCCGCACGAACAAACCAGAAGGCATGGCGGTGCCAGGGATGATGGTGGCCGGTTCGGTGATCCAACGAATCGTCCACGGAGCGCGGAGACGCTGGCCGGCCAACAGGAAGTTGGGAGCGGTGGCGTTCTTGTCGTGCGCCGGATTGCCGGTGGCGTGACACTTCAAGCAAGGCGCGGCGGGACTGGTGAAGATGGCGCGCGCCACCAGGCGCTCCTGATCCGTCAAAGGCGCAAGCTTCTGGGGAATGAACGGTTCCTGCTGCGATGACAATGCGCCGAAGAAAAGGACCAGTTTGCGAATTTCGTCGTCGGATAAAAAGAAGGTGGGCATTCGAACTTTGAGATAACTGCGAACGCCATTGCGGTCTTCGTCGGTTGTGCTGAGCGCAGGATTAGCGAGGAATTGCTTCAGCCACTCAGGGTTGACGCGCGCGCCCTCGCTGGTGAGCACGGGCGGCAGGTTGATGGAATTGTCGGCCTGATACATCGGAAGGCCCATTAGAACGCTCTTCTGACCGATATCAATCTGATGGCAGCCGATGCAGTTGTACTTGGTGACGATCCACCAGCCCTGTTGAATGTATTTGCGCCGGTCGGCGGGAGCGTATTGGTAACTTGGGGGCAAGGTGGATTCCGTGCTGCCGAGAAGGAACGAAGTGAGGGCATTGATCTGCGACGGATCGATATTCGGCCTGGGCATGCGCAGGCGATCCATGGGATTCGGCTTGTACTTGCCTTCGTCGAAAATTGCGGGATCCGCGAGCTTCTGATCGAAGAAGCCTTTCAGGTCGTACCAAGAACCGCGCGGATCTTTTTGGCCGTCGGGCAGAATACCGTCCTGCGCCTTAGTGTAGAGCAGGGCGAAATCGAAACGGCCGATGGGCTTGCTGCCTTCAGTGGTGAGCTCGGTGCCAATGGGCGCAGCGTCTTCAAGTCCAGAAATTTCGTGGCAGCCTGTGCAGCCGTAATGCTCGACCAAACGCTGGCCTTCGTCGAAGAGTTTTGTGTCGTTGATGAAGCTGGCCTGATCGTAGTGAGCGCTCGCATCCTTCTGCGTCATCAGATAGCTGGCGATGTCGCGCGCTTCCTGCCAGCTCAGGCGGAAGTCGGGCATGATGGTGGCCTGTTCGACGACGAGTTCATGACCGTCGTTCGGACATTTCGAGTGCTCGACGTCAAACACGTAAGGCAAATTGTGTTTTGCGTAGTCGGCTGGGCCGATGTCTTTATGTTCGTACGGGCAATAGGGCTCGGTGCGTACGCGGGGATTGTGAATCCAGCGGACGATGTAATCGTAATTCGCTTTCTCGCCGACGCGGCTGAGGTTTGCGGCAACATCACCGCCGATTTTCTGAGTTCCCTCTCCGATGGAATGGCACGCCAGGCAGCCGAGGCTGTCGAACATTTCCTTACCCTTGGCGGCATCGCCTCCGGGCTGTTTTTCAAGCGCGGGACCTTTGAGGCCCTGCTGCCAAATAAATGCCGAGATGGCTTGAACTTCGTCAGGCTCAAGACGGAACTGGGGCATTTTCGTGGAGGGATCGAATTGCCACGTGTGGCCGAGCCAGTACGGAATCCAATTGGGATTCAACTTCATGCGGACCTCTTTGAGGTCCGGACCGACGCGCTTCACTTCCTGCTGCAGGCTGTGACTCAATTCGTCGAGTTGCTCGACGCGCGCGTCAATTTTGCTGACATTAACGGTGAGATTTGTGGCCTGCGCGTAGAGCTTTTGCGCGGTGGCGTTGTCCGGCGCCTGGTCGCCGGCTTTGTTAAGTTGAGGAATCTTCTGATTGTCGTCGGCCTTCTCTTTCTCGAGGCTGGCGATTTCGCGGACCGTGTCTTGAAGCTGCTGGCCTTGATCGTCAAAGCCGGCGTAATTATGGCAGCCGATGCAGCCCTTTTCGCGATATAGGATTTTCGCTTCGTTCAATACGGGAGCGTGCTCAGTCCACGCGTCAGCCGAATGGCATTGCTGGCAACCCGCGTCGTAATTTTCAGGGTAATAAAGCGGCCAGAGCCAGTGTTCGTAGCGGCCGTGAGCAGTCTCGACGCTGTCGAGCGCACGACCGTTTCCGCCGTGGCAAGGCGAGCAGCCGAACTTGTCGAGCGGATGCCATTGGAAGAGCTGCGTGTCGGGATGGCTGCTGAACGGCGCGTCGTTATTCTTTTGCAGGCCAAGGTCAGCCTTGGTGAGGGTCAAAGACGTGGGAATGTATTTCGGGTCCATGCCGACGTGGCACGACTGGCAACGGTCGGTGAGGCCAACGCCGCCGACGTCGTTAATTTCGTGGCCGGGCGGGTTGACGTTGATTTGAATCAGGGAAACGTCCATGGACTGCACGGTGTTGAGCAGACCCTGAAGCTGCGCGGAATTCAGACCGGGGAGCTTGTCGCCGGCATATTTCGTCATGGCGTCTTGCGCATCTTTCACCGGCTTATCGGTATCGCCCTCCTTCGCGGTGAGCTGCGCTTTCTGGTCGAGCAATTGGTTGAACGTATCGTTGAGCTGATCGTAGTTCAGTTTCTTTTCGACCGTTTTGCCGCCGGCTTCCGGCCAATCAACCGTGTAGGTCTTCGCCTTCGCTTCCTGCATTTCCTTGAACTTGCCTTGCTTCTCGCTGCGGTAGGAGGCCGTGTTGGGAACGATTTCGTAGTCGTAAATGAGCGAGCCGACGAGGCTGCGGTCCTCTTGGAAAGCAGGCAGGACGGCGGCGCGCTGCTCGTCGGTCAGAGCGATTTGCTGCTGGATGGCGGCGTCCCGCGGCTTGGCGGCGGCCTCGGCTTGCTGGAGCGCGGCAGAAAGTTTTTGATAATCAGGAGACGAGTAGACCGTTTTTTCCGCGGCTCGGCGAGCGCGAAGCTGTTTCTGCAAATAGACCGAATAGGAAGATGCGAAACGGCTCTGATATGAGCGCCAGGGCCGCAAGCCGACGAACTCCGCGTAGAAGGACCATGCGACGCACAGCAGAAGCACAAAGACCGCGATCAAAATCCAGTTCGCGTAGGACCGGCTTTTTATCGGATCGTCGGGCGAAATTTCAGGCAAACGCGATCTCCTTCAAAAGTTTGGCGCTCTGGGGAATGTGGAGAGCGCGCAGCGCGTTGCGCCGACGGGCGGAAATTAACCCCGCCCCTACGAAAGCAAAGCGCACAGGCTGAAGTAGCAAAAGCCCCACGCTCACAAAACGAGCATGGGGCACCCGCAAAGGCCACACTCTAAAATTTGGGTCAGACGCCAAGACTGTGCCGCGCAGAGTGTTGCCGTTGCCGCTCTGGGGAATGCGCGGAGTCCGCGCGGGTTTTTCGGGAGGTGCGCAAAAGCAGATCCCTCGTCGCACAGCTCCTCGGGATGACAACGAAGGTCTTTCGCGATAAACGGCTAGATGCTGAACCACGGCGTCTCCCAAACGTATTTAATGCGGAACACTAGGCGCAGGAAAATTGTCACCGGCAAGAAGAGCATGGTGATCAGGAAAATGTACATGGTGACGGTCTGAACCAAACTCATCTTGCGATAAATTTTCCGGCTGTAGTCTGTGCGCATGCAAATCCAATGGATGAACAACGCGGCGACGATTCCGTAGACTACCATGGGAATAATTCCGAACAGGCCGCGCGCGATAATCACCGCCTCCGGTTTCCAGGCAGCGGGCAAAATGTGGGCGAGCCAGTGCCCGTTCACTCCGAAAATCTGGTCGAGGTTGCGATTGACATTGAACTCCACGCGATCCGGGTCCCAAGTTTGCGTTGGCCAATACCACATGAAACCAGGGCCGCGAATGAAGGTGCCGATGGAAACGAGCACAAGCCAGATGGCTTCGAAGCCAATCAGGAAAGTCCAAATTGCATGGCGGCGCTGCTTGTAGGTGTAGTAGCCGTTGCCGAGCGGATTCGCGTCGATAAAAGGAATGGCCATGAGGCCGACAATAATCAGAGTGGGAACGATGACGCCGGCGATCCAAGGATCGAAATATTCGAGCATCTCCTGAAGGCCGAGAAAATACCACGGAGCCTTCGCGGGATTCATGGTGACGCTGGCGTTGGCGGGCTCTTCGAGGGGCGCGTTCAAGGTGAGCGCCCAGACCATCAAGATGATGGTGATGATGAGGGCCGCGAGCAATTCTTTGCGCATGAGGAACGGGTTCGTGTGCAGTTCGCGTTCCCAGCGGGAGTTGTACGGATACGTTGTGCGATGGTGCGTGCGCGCGAGTTGCGGGTCGGATTCGAGTTGCGCGATGAGGCGGTCGTTCGCCAAAGCGTTGTGAAAGGCAAGCCAAGTGAAAAACGGGACGAAAAGGAGCATCGCGACAATAGGAATATTGTCGGGCGTGGAGATGATGACCCAGAGTTGATGCCAGTCACCGAACATTGTTAGTTAGTCCCCGCGTTCTTGGCTACCATTGTCCTCAACTGTCCTCAACGTTGCTTCTAAAGAAAAAGCAGATCCCTCATCGCGTGGCTCCTCGGGATGACACCCAAGAGTGTTCCGAAATTTTGATATGACGGCCCTATCGAAAAAGCAGGTCCCTCGTCGCATGGCTCCTCGGAATGACAGCGAAAAGCCCCACGCTCACAAAACGAGCATGGGGCACCCGCAAAGGCCACACTCACGCCGCGTGGCTCCTCGGAATGACAACGAATGGTGTTTTTCATACTTTGGTTTCCGATTCGAGCATCACGGGCGATGGGCCAGAGATGCCTCCGTCCTTGCGAACGCGCCAGAAGTGCACACCCATGAAAACCGAGGCAATCAGCGGAATCGCGATGCAATGCCAAATGTAGGCGCGAAGCAACGCGTTGGCGTCAACGATGGAGCCGCCCAGCAAGCCGAAACGCACATCGTTGTAGGAAGTCATGCCTAATTGCGGGCCGAAAGGTCCCTGGCTACCGAGCAAAGGAGTGGCGCGCGCCATGTTGGTTCCGACGGTGACGGCCCAGAAACCCAACTGGTCATCCGGAAGCAAATATCCGGTGAAGGAGAGGAGCAACGTCAAGACCATGAGCAGGACGCCGATGCACCAATTGAATTCGCGGGGGCGCTTGTAAGAGCCGGACATGAAAACGCGGAACATGTGCAGCCAGACGGCCATGACCATCAAGTGAGCGGCCCAGCGGTGCATGTTGCGAAGGAGCTGGCCAAAGGGGACGTCATTTTCGAGATAGAGAATGTCGCGAAACGCCTGAACCTTTGTGGGGTGGTAATAAAACATCAGCAACACGCCCGTGAATACGAGCACGATGAACAAATAAAAAGTAATGCCGCCCATGCCCCATGTGTAACCGTAACGCGTGGCGTCGCGATTGACCTTGGCGGGATGGATGTGGAAGAAAAGATTGTTGAGCGTGGAGAGGGCGCGGTTGCGCGGCTCGTCATTGTGCTTGATGCGGAAGATCGCGCGATAGAGCTGAGTTTCTTCAGGCTTCTTCAGCTCCTCGGCCTGCTCGCGAGCTTTTACCTTGAGCGTTTCGCCCAGTTCGCGCGTCTTGTCTTTTATGTCTTCGAGAACGCCCGGCTTGCGGCCGCTCTCTCCGCCATCATCCGCCATTTCGAAGGCCTCTTCCCTGCTGAACTGAATTTAGAGTATTGCGTCAGTTTGAATTTTGACTCTTCGCGTCACGATCAAGAAAATTCAAACTGACCACACTACCGGACTTAGGCGCTGATGAATGCGCCTGTATCGTTGAACTGATTCGTACCAGCGGCCGGGTCCTGAATGTAACGCTGGCTTGTGTCGACAACAATCTGGTTCGATGGATCGAGAATAATGTGGCAGCGGTCCATGGGACGCGGCGCGGGACCGGCGAAGTTTACGCCTTCGCTGTCGTACTCGCTGCCGTGGCACGGACAATGAAAAATGTTCTGGGACGACTCCCAGTCGGGCGTGCAGCCCAAGTGCGTGCACTGGGCGAAAATCACGAAGAGGCGGCCCGGTTCGCGCACCACCCAGCAGCGCTCCGATTGCAGGAAACGCTGGTCAACGCCGAGGCCGTAATCGGCGACGTAGCCGGCGCTGAAAACCGTGGGAGGCTCGAAAAGGGCGCGCGGGAAAAAATAGCGCAAGAACATCAGGAGGTTGACGCCAAGGTAGCCCCAGATGCCCGTCCAGAGGAGCCGACGTCGTATTTTGTTCACGGCTTCGGGGGAATTTTGGGAATTCAATTTCGCGGGCGCTGAAGGCGCCACTGCGTGGCTAGATTTTTCAGCAGCTTTCGGCTGAACGTTTTCCGGCATCGGGATTAACTGCTTCGCTTGCTCAGAGTATTAAAATGAATTCTATAAAGTACGTTCCAAACGTACTTTTATATGCTGCGCGGCAACTGCTGTCAAGCCTTCTCACGCAAAAATTTTTCGCACATGTCGCATCACGACACACCCGTCACGCCTGCGGCTTGTTGAACGAGATCCGCAAGGGCGCGGATGAAATTGGGCGAATCGTTGAGCGAGGGCATCATGCGAAATTCCCGGACGCCGAGGGCTTCGGCTTGTTCGCGCGCTTCGATATTGATTTCGTGCAGCGTCTCGATGTGTTCGGTGACGAAGGATATGGGGATCACGAGCATGCGGCGGACGCCGGAGTTGGCGAGGCGTTCAATCGTTTGCGTGAGCGACGGCTCGAGCCATTTTTGCTTTCCGACGCGGCTCTGGTAGCACAAAGTGTGGGGATTCTTCCAGGCGCCGCATTCTCTTACCAAGCGGACCGTGGTCTCGATTTGCTTGGGATACGGGTCGCCCTTTTCGACCAGGCTCATTGGCAATCCGTGGGCGCTGAAGACGAGGTGAATTTCTTTGGGCTGCGACAGGTTCTCGAGCGCTTCGTTGATGCGTTCGACGAGGGCAGTGATGTAGAGCGGATGATCGTGAAAATCGTTCACCATTTTTACGGAGGACGTTTGCGCGGCGGACGTTCGCAAAATTTTATCGGGCCGGTAAAGACGTTGCCATTCTTTTAGGCTGCTTCCTGTTGTCGCGAAAGAATAATGCGGGTAGAGCGGGAGGAGAATCAATTCGTCGAGAGCGAGGCCCTGAAGTTTGGCGATTGCTTCGGCGGTGAGCGGATGCCAGTAGCGCATGGCGACGACGACGGTGGCGTCAAAGTCGGGCGCGAGCGCCGCGGTCAACGCGCGGGCCTGGCGATTGGTGAGTTCAACGATGGGCGAGCCGCCGCCGATCGCGGCGTAATGTTCGCGGACGATTTGGGAACGCTTTCGCGCGATGAATTTTGCGAGGGGTTTGCGGGCGAGAGTGGCACCCATGAAGTTGATGATTTCGGGATCGCAGAAAAGGTTATAGAGGAAGGGCTCGACCGCGGCGAGAGTGTCCGGGCCGCCCAGTTGGAAAAGTACGACGCCGATTTTTTTGCGCGATGGCATAATCATCAAATGTCTCGTGATCTTAGGCCGGAAAGCAAAAGCAGATCCCTCGTCGCATGGCTCCTCGGGATGACAACGCCAGATTCGGGTCAGGGCTATGCTTTGTAGGGCGGGCTGCGCCCGACGACCGAAAAAACCCCACGCTCACAAAACGAGCATGGGGCACCCGGAAAAGCAAAATCTAGCCTGGGCGTCCGCCCAGGCCAGACGAACGGCAAAGCGGCGTCGAGCCGCCGCACTCCACAAAGGCAGGACGGGCGGGGCTTGCGTCGCCTCGCGAAAGCAAAGGCACACAGGCTGAAGCCTGTGCCACGCAGATCAAAAGCAGGTTCCTCGTCGCGCGGCTCCTCGGAATGACAGGGCTAGGATTACGCGTTCTGGGTTGCGTGAGCAAAGATTCGGCCCTAATGGTGGCGCAACTGTTGCCTGACCTGAGCCAGTTCCTTTTCGATGCGCGCCATGCGGCGGGCGATGGTGAAATCATAAATGAAAAATATCGCCCAGACGGCAATGTATGCGGCGAAGAGGCTTCCGAAATTTTGCATTGTTGCGCTCCTTGTTGATGCGATGCCCCAGGGGTTAAAACCCCTGCGTTCGGCACGGTTAAAGATTTTCTGTAAGAATTCGAAAACCATATCCTCAGCGGCCGAAGCTGCGATGACATTATGTCCGTTACGCACGGTTGCATTTCCTGCGTCATGTAAAAAACCGTGCCCTGACGCTGATTGAAGCAGAGCCTTATCGTCGCCAGAAACAAAAGCAGATCCCTCGTCGCATGGCTCCTCGGGATGACAACCTTATGGCTCGCGCCATGCGGAGTGCGATGGTCAAATAATCTCAAAACCATGCTACGAATTCCCTGCCCTGGGCGCGGGCGCGACGGCGCCCTTCCTTCGTCAGGACGAGCGTGCGGCGACGTGCTCTTCGTCCTCTTCTGCGGCGATGCGCAGCTCTTCGACTTGGTGGCGCAGGCGCTCGAGTTTGTAACGCTGGCGGACGAGCAAGAGCATCAGCAGCGTCATCACGCCGCTGCAATAGAAAAAAACTTTCAACATGGTGGGATCGAGACCTGAGTTGGGTCCGCCAAACACGACAGGCTGAGGATGCTGCGTGCGCCAAATGCGAATGGACAAGTAGTCGAGCGGGACGCCGAGAAAAACGAAAATGCCGAAAATCGCCGAGAAAACGGCGCGGCGCTCGGGATCCGTGACGAGGGTGCGCAGAATCAGGTAGGCGACGTAGAGCAGCCACAGAATCAAAGTCAGCGTGAGACGCCAGTCCCACACCCACCAGACACCCCAAACGGGATGAGCCCAAATCGGGCCGGTGACGAGCATGACGCTCCAGAATGCGAGACTGACCTCGGCGGCGGAAACGGCGAGCCAATCCCATTGCGGATTGCGCTTCGCGAGATAGGCGACGTTGGCGACGAAGACGATGATGGACGCTTCCATGGCGGCCCATCCGGACGATGCGTGGAAATAAAAAATGCGCTGAATCGCGTGCATCGTGGCTTCGTCGGGCGCAATAAAGAGCGCGGCGTATCCGGCGAAAAAAAGTAGCGCCGCTGTTATCACGTTCGCGATGCCGTAGCGTTTCATTTCGCAGCTACTCCTCCAACAGATAATCGCACAGCAACCAGGAAGCCGTAAAAAATACCACGTCGAAGGCGACGAGGACAGCCATCCAAGTGCGGTCGAGCGCGGGCGCGTCTTCGAGCAAACCCGCAGTGGCTTCCACCGACGCGAACAGAAGCGGGATGAGCACGGGCAACAATAAAAGCGGGAGAAGCAGTTCCCGCAGACGCGCTTGCGTGGCGAGGGCCGAGAAAACAGTGCCCACGACGACGATTCCAAATGTGCCGAGGAAAAGAACGAGAGCGAGGCGGCCAATCACGGGCAGCAACGGGACATTGTAGAGAACCGAAAATACGGGCAACAAAATCACTTCGATGATGCAGAGGAAGAGCAAATTCGCGAGCGTCTTGCCGAGCAGGATCGCGAAGGAACTTGCGGGAGCCATGCGCAGGGCGTAAATCGTGTCGTTCGATTGCTCGCGCGCGAAGGAGGGATTGAGCATCAGTGAAGCGGAAAAAAACAGGGCGATCCAGATGAGGCCGGGGCCGAAGCGGCGCGCTTCGCCAACGCTGGGCTCGAAGGCAAAGTTGAAAAGCACGACGACGATTACGGCGAAAACGATGGTGGTCTGCAAGAGTTCGCGCGTGCGCATCTCGGCGCGGACTTCCCTGCCGAGGACGATTGCGGCGGCGCGAGCAGTGTTCATTCAAGCCTCCGCCCGCATTTCGTTGAATAAAGGCGCTGGATCTCCGCCCGGGCCGGTGTCGCGGTCGACGCGACCGTTGGCTATGGCGACCGCGCGCGTGAAAATGTCGAGCGATTCGTTGCGCGCGTGCGTGCTCATGATGATTGTGCGGCCTTCGGCGCGCAATCGCTCGAGAGTTTGCGAAAGCCAAGCGACGCCCTGGCGGTCGAGGCCGGCGGCGGGTTCATCGAGGAGCAAGAGGCTTGGCGACGGCAACAGGGCGCGGGCGATGGCGAGCCTTTGGCGCATGCCGCGTGAGAATGTGCGAACAAGATATTCGGCGCGCAAAGCGAGGCCGACGGCGTCGAGAGCTTCCGCGGCGCGCTTCGCTGGATTTTCCAAATCGTAAAGACGGGCGAAGAATTCGAGATTCTCTTTTGCGGTCAGTTCGTCGTAGGCGAGGATGTTGTGGCCAACCAAACCGATTTGACGCTTGAGGGCGAGGCGGTCGGTGTCCGCCTGTGCGGCTGCGTCGCCGGTGAATGTGACGCGTCCCGAGGTGGGGCGGGCCAAAAGCGCGGCCATTTTGAGGAGCGTGGTCTTGCCCGAGCCGTTGGGGCCGAGCAAGGCGACGCATTCGCCGGGCGCGATGGCGAGAGAAACGCGGCGAAGTGCGACAAATGCGCCGAAACGCTTTTCGATTTGGTCGAATGAGACGCCAAGCGATGAGACGCCGAGCGAAGTTTTCGGATGCGGAGTCGCCAAGGCGATACGCTCAGCCCTTCACGAAATCGCGCAAAATCTTTTCGGTGCGCTGATGCTCGCGCGCGTATTCTTCTTCGCTGATCGTTCCGGCCTGGCGGCGCAACTCGAGGCGAAAGAGTTTTTCCTTCAATTCGTCGAGGCTGTGGGTGACTTCGCGCTCGACTTCGGCGACTGTTTGAGCGGGTGCAGCGCTGCGATTCTCCGGGACACTGACGGAGTCGCGGCGCCGGTCGCGGCCTTTTTTTGGAGCCATTGCATTCGCGCCGGCTGGAGGAACGGTTTCAGTCGCCGGTCGACGCCAGAGGAAAATCACGCCCAGCAAGAAGAGCGCGGCAAATCCGACGACCAAAATGTATTGCAGATTGCTGCTCACACGCGGGGGAAGCGTCGTCGTGGCGGCCGCTTCGCCATTTGCATCCGCGCGCGAGTTCACAGATGGATCTTGCGAATTGTCGGCTGCCGCGGGTTCCGAAGCGGTTCCTGAAACTGAAATCGTGAGGGGCGCATTGGCGGCGACGGAGTCGCGCGTGTAGATGTCATATCCCTGCTGGGTGCCCGCAGGCGTGAATCCCGGGCTCGATATCTGAAGCCCCGGCGGCACAACGAGCAGAACGCGCTGGACATTGTAGAGGGAAGCTGTGTGGAAGGTCGCCTGATTGGAAGTATAGGGAAGCTGATAAGAAAGGCGCACGCCGTTGTCACCAGGTCGGAATGGCCAGTCGACAGCTTCGACGCCGTTGCCTTTGTCGATGGTGCCCTGAATCACCGGCATGCCCGTGGCGCCCCACGCGGAGACTTGATTGAGCTGGCCGCCCTGAGGAACCTGGAACTTGAACGTGCCATCTTTCAAGTAATACGCGACGGGAGGATGGGTCTGGTTCTGGATTGTGTATTCCTCGCCGATAAGCAAGTCGGAACCTTTCGGCTGCAAAACAATTGCGCGCGTTGTGACGGCGAAGGAATGCGCGTCGGTGGTCGGCTCGTAGACGGTGACGTTGGCGGTGGTGGCTCCGGGAGTGATTGGCTCGTGATAGAGGACGCCTTTGTAAGGCACGCGGAGCAGCATGGGGCCGGAGCCCAGCGCGTCGTTCGTGATCGTGAAATGGCCGGACGAGTCGGTCTTCGTGGTAGCGACTGGCTCCATGCCGCCCTGCAGTTGCATCAGGATTACTTCCGTGCCGCGGACGGGCGCGTTCGTGGTGCCGTTATTCACTGTGCCGGAAACGGTTCCCGCTGCGGCGGCAGAGAAAGCGGCGGCGAAGACGAGCAGCGCGGCGAGTGCCATGCGCGATGCAAGGATTTGCGGCCGCATCAGGCTTCGTAGTTCGTGTGCATCGGGCATCTTCAATGGATTTGATTTCATGTTCATTGTGCGAAGTTTATCCCCGGATTATCCGCGTGTTTTCCCGGACATGGCCTGACGTACGGCGGGAGTCGGCGCGCCGCCGGTCAGGTTGTCCATGTCGGCAATGACGCGCGCCGCTTCGATTTCCAGAGCGCGCTTCATTTCCTCGTAGTCCTCCTCCGAAAATTTACCGGCGCGATGCTCGAATCGCAAATCGCGTATGTTCTCGTAAATGGCGTCGCGACGCTCGAGAAGTTGATCGAGGCGCGAGCGATGCGGGGCAAAGTCGGACGCTTCGAGTTTGACGCCGAAGACGAACCACAACGTCGCGACCGCCGTGGCGACGCAGCAGAGCGTGATCAGAATGGATTCGCTAGTCATCGGACATCCTGAGCCGGAGCCGCCAAAACGAAAAGCAGATCCCTCGCCGCATGGCGGCTCGGGATGACAGTTTAATGGAGAGGCGTGTCCGAGAGCCGTTGTCGGCGAACTTTCGTCCTGATGCTTGCATCCCGGGATTATTCATCGGCGTGGCGACTTATGTCGTTTCGGGCGCGCGCCAGAAGTTCCGGCGAAACCGGAGGTCCACCGGCGACCGCCAGCTTTCGGCGCCACCGCGCGACGACCATCCACACCAGCGCGATGCCAATCAGCGGCACGATTACAGGCATCAGCCAGGCCCAAAGATCGAAACCTGTTGCCGGCGGAGAAATCAGCACGGTGGGGCCGTACTCCTGCACGAAACTCTGCAAAACCAAATCGTCGGACTTGCCCTGTCCGACGCGATCATTTAACTCTTTCAATTCGGCTTGAGCCGTTTCGCAAGGGCCGGAGAAGTTGCCACCCATGTGATTGCACTTCGCGGCCGTGTCGTTGCAGCCTCCGCACATGCACATGACGCGGTTGCCGAGTTTTTTCGCACCGGGGCCGGCGAGCGGATCTTGCGCGCTGGCGGAACCGGCCCAAGCACAGCAAAGCGCGATTGTCAGAAGGAAGAGACCGAGCCGGCGGGTTGAATGCCTTGTCATTTTCATGTGCGTCTTGATCGTCATCTGGCGTCCTTCAACCTTAACACTAAAAGCGAATTCCCTTCAGGGACTGAAGCCCATGCCCTTACGCGCTCTTATGTCGGAGGTAAGGCTCCGACCTCCTGAAAACCTGCCGCACGCTAGGGAAAATCCCCACCCTTCGCAGAAAGCGCTCAGGATGGGGCACCCGCAAAGGCGAAAGCGAAAGCAGATTCCTCGTCGCATGGCTCCTCGGAATGACAACAACTTGGGGCTGCACAACCGGGACGCAAGATGCGCGTCGCACGGATTGCCGCCGACAAGCAAGCTCCTCCCTTCGCCAAGGCTCCCTTCGCAAACACACTCAGGGCAGGCAGGGCGAGCGGAATGGCAATGGTCGAGTTTGTGCGGCACGTTAGTCGTCGCCATGGTGACGCACGGGAGCGGGATCTGAGAAGGCTTGCACCTTTGCTTCGTCGCGAGCCGCTTGCAACACGATTTGCGGCTGACGATTCGGGAGCAGCGCCAAAATGGTGCCGAGTACAAGCACAAGTCCACCCAACCAAATCCAGCGCACCAGCGGATTCAGGTACACATGAATCACGGGATCGTTGCTGTCGGGGCTGCGGCCCGCGTAGACCACATAGAGGTCGCGGGCAAGCGATGAATGAATCGCGACAACTGTCTGCGTAACTTGACTCGCGAGATAAAAGCGGCGCTCGGGATAGAGCATCATGACGGAGCGGTCGCCCTGGAAAACTTCGATCGTGGCGCGTTCGGCGGTGTAGTTGCTGTTCGACGTGGCGTCGAAATTTTGGCAGAGGAGAGTGTAAGGGCCGATGGCCAACTGAGAGCCGACCGACATTTTCTTCTGTATGTCTTGATTGAACGCCTGGCCGGAAATGCCTATGAAAATCAAAACGATGGCGAAGTGGACGATGTAGCCGCCGTAGCGGCGCGTGTTACGCATGGTCAACTGGCCGACGGAAGAAAATATGTTGTCGCCGCTGCGGGCGGAAAGCACGCGAGCGCCGCGAAAGAATTCAGAAAATATCGTGAGCGACACAAACACCGCGAGAATCAAACAAACGAGCGCGTAGAAATGGCGGTAACCAAAGCTAAAGGCAATCGCTCCCGCGACGAGCGCGGTTCCCAGAGGCCACGCGAAATTGCGCTTCAGGCTGGACAGCGAAGTTCGGCGCCAGGCGAGCAGCGGGCCGACTCCCGTGAGGAAGAGCAGAAACAACGCGATGGGTATATTGACTTTGTTAAAAAAGGGCGGGCCAACGGTGATTTTGCTGCCTTGAAACCACTCAGAGAAGACTGGGAAAAGCGTTCCCCAAAGCACGGCGAAACAGGCCGCGAGAAGAATCAAATTGTTGAACAAGAAACTGGATTCGCGAGAGATGACGGAGTCGAGCTGATTATCAGTGCGCAGATAGTCTCGATTCTTCCAGTACGCAACGAAACAAACGATAAAGATGAGCGCGAGGAACGAAACAAACCAAGAGCCGATAGAGGATTGCGCGAACGCGTGGACTGAGCTGACAATTCCGGAGCGCGTGAGCGTGGTTCCCAAAATGCTCAGCATGTATGTGATGAACACGAGCCAGACGTTCCAGACGCGCATCATGCCGCGCTTTTCCTGCATCATCACGGAATGCAGAAAGGCGGTGGCGGAAATCCAGGGCAAGAGCGATGCGTTCTCGACAGGATCCCAGGCCCAATAGCCGCCCCAGCCGAGCACCTGATAGGCCCAGTGGCCTCCGAGCAGAATGCCGACGCCGAGAAACGCCCAGCCGACCATCATCCAGCGACGCGTAATGTGAATCCATTTTTCGCCGGGATAGCGGCCGAGCAACGCTCCCAGCGCAAACGCGAACGGCACTGTGCATCCCGTGTAGCCCAGATAAAGCATCGGCGGATGGATGTCCATCTCCGCGTACTGCAAGAGTGGAGTCAGTCCACTGCCGTCCGGCAATGTGACAACGTGCATCGCGCCAGCCGCACCGATGGTTCCGACCAAAGCAAACGGGCTGGCGACAAAATTATTGAGGACAAGGAAGAAAAGCTGGATGCCGCCGAGAATCACGCCGACGTAGGGCATCAGCTCGGGATGTTTCTTGCGATTGATGAACAGCGCGATGAAGGCGTAAATCGAAAGCAGCCAACTCCAAAAAAGCAGCGAGCCTTCCTGTCCAGCCCACAGCGCCGAAAACTTATAGTAAGCGGGCAGGGCGCGATTGCTGTGCTCGGCCACGTATGCCATGGAAAAATTGTTTTGGAAGAAGAGCGTGACGAGACAGCCGACGCCCAGAGTGACGAGCGGGAAGATTGCTATTCCCGCGTTGCGGGCGCTCTTAATCAGGAGCGGATGGCGAGTGCGGATGCCGATGATTCCGGCAACAAAAGCGTAGGCAGCTGCGAGAAGCGCCAGGATTAACGCAAAGGACCCGATAATGTCCACGGACTTAAATCGCTCCCATTAACTGCGAGGACCTGCGGCGTTTTGTGGCGTTGCTTGGGTACTCGATTTCGCTGGGGTGGCTGCGCCCTGTCCCGGTGTCGCTTGATACTTCGAGGCGCACTTCGCTTGCACCTGTTCGGCAACGAAGCGGCCGTCGGGCATCAACTTCCCTTCCGCCAGCGCCTGCGCGCCGCCCTTGAATGTATCCGGCAGCGGAGAATCGCCGACATAGCTGACGGGCAGCGTCTTACCTTCCTCGGTGAGGGTGAAATCGATGCGGCCCGGCAGATGTTTGATGGATCCGTCGACGACATTGCCGCTGACGCGCATGCGTTGATGCAGAGCGGAGCCCTGAAGCGCGGACAATTCAGAAATGGTGTGGTAGTAGGTCTTGCTTTGCGACGCTCCGACCCATCCCAGCCACACCAAAGCACCAAGTATGATAACGGCTCCGACAGAAAACTTCGTTCGGGCGCTCATTTCGAGGACTCCCAAGAATTTATGTTATAACGGCGAAGTTTATCATATTCAGTGATGGGCGTCACAAAAGCTGGAAGAATCGGCATAGCGCAAGGCCATCACCAACTAACTGTAAAGCATTAGTCAGACGCCGCGCTGCATCGCGCTGGATTCTTACTTAAAACGCCGCTTAAATCTGTGCGAAACGTCACAGTTGCCAAGTCACAAAAGCTGCAAGAATCGGCGGTGGGTCAGTTTCCGAGTCGCGTGTTCATCTGCCACGATCCGCGGGAGGCGTTTCTGTGAGCTAGCCGTGTTCGACGCGAGATTTTATATCCGAGTAGGCCGTTTCGATCAGCGCGCTTAGCGCTGCGGCGTTTGTGGCCGCTCCCGGTGTCAGCTTTACATGGCGCATGAACTTGCCGGTGCCTTGCAGCAAGCGGGCCGGATCCGGCAGCGCTGCGCCGTGAAAGAACCCCACGTTTACGTGCGAGGTGAACACATTGACGTAGCCGAAGGGCGCGTCTCCCAAACATGCAACCGGGCAGCCGTCATGCAAGAGCTCGCGGACTTCGTCGCCGCATTTTCGCATCACCTCAAACCAGTGGCGCGCGATGGCTCCCAATTCGCCGACATGCTTTTTCATCCACGCATCGATGGCGGGATCGCGCTCGACAGCGCCGTTGAATCGCAGCAAATCCGTTTCCATCGTCGCTCCGGTTTTTCTTTCGAGAGCTGTTCTGTTTGGGGCTGGCGTTACATAGCTTACACGAGGACGCCGCTGACAAGGCGAGAAGCAGATTCCTCGTCGCGTGGCTCCTCGGAATGACAAGTCCTTTCCAGAGTGCCACACGGGGAGAATTTGCAAACAGGGGTGCGGCAAAGAGACTATCCCACAAAGACAAAGGCCAAAACCCCACCCTTCGCAGAAAACGCTCCCTTCCTGCGTCAGTGCAGGCAGGATGGGGCACCCGCGAGAGCAAAAGCAGGTTCCTCGTCGCGTGGCTCCTCGGAATGACAAGTTCCTTCCGTGGCAACCAAACCGTTAGGAATTAGTCAGACGCGGCCATGTCTCGCGACGATCAAGAAAATTCAAAATGACCCACTGCCGGAATGTCGATAGGCTGGCCGTCGCGCAGGAGCAAGTTTTCTCGCAATCCAGCCTGACGAAAGAGGGGAATCAGGGGCGCCAGTTCGCTGGAGAGAAGAAGTATACGCTTAGGCTTATAGGAAAATTGCACGCGCCGAAGCAAAGACGGAGCCATGCGGACGGCGAAATCTGCGCTTGATGTGCCGCCGTCTTCCAACGGGCACTCGCAACATTCCGTGACGAAAATTCCTGCGCGTTGAAATTCAGCGAGGAGCAGCTCTTCGCCCTTACCGTCGGCAGGATTTATTCCCGCGGCAGCCAAGATGCCGTCGAAGAACGCGCGCGAAGAAGCGCTTCGTTCTTCCCGCGAGTGTGCAGGCCGGTAAAAATAGTCTTTCGCGCGTTGCGGAGGCGCGGGATAAAGAATCAGCGTGTCAATGCGGATGGGCCGAAAGCGCGTGGCGAGTTCGAGACGCTCCACGCGGAGGCGCAAATGGTCGGGCGTGGCCACAACGCCGCAACCGTCACAGCGAATTTCCCGATTGACAGGGTTCACATTACAAGGATTACACGCGGGAGGCGCGCGGGCAAGCGTCTGTCGCTGGCAATGGGCGAGTTTGAATTTTGGCTCTTTGTGCGACGATCAAGGAAATTCAACCTGACCCATTACGCCGTCGCTGGTCAGCTTGAATCGCGATTGCCCGTAAATTGTGCCGACAAGCTCGCGTCTATGCGCCCAGTTTGTTCTTGAGGCAGAAAAGCAGTTCGGGAGCGAGTTCCGTGATATTCATTCCAGCGGAGACCATGAACTTGCAACTCAAGATGGGTTTTGGCTGATCTTCGTCAGGGAGCTGGCAACTCACGCGGCAATACTGGCATTCCTGGTTCCAACAGAAGCGGCCGTAAGGAATGGTTTCCGGGCTGATGAACTGGAAGCATCGCAAGAGTGAATTTCGCTCCGGGACGAGAAAAGTCTTCCCGAGAACCGTGATTTCGACCAAGCGCTCGTATGGACGAAAAACTTCTGACGAGTCGATCGCTGTCGCCGCAGCGTCTTTGTGGGTTTGTTCCATGGCCCTCACACTAAGCCACGGAAGAACGGCGGGCAACTACGAGAATCGCGAAAGTGTCCAAGTCGCAAATGGGTAGCGGGGCGAGGAAAAATGCGTTGAGGGAGCGTCGTTCAACCTCAGGGGTTGAAACCCCTGAGCGCAGACGGCGGTTACGGCGGGGATGAAGCCCCGCCCTGCCGACCCACATCAGGCGGAAGTTCAGGAAAACGCGATCTGCTTCAAAAAGGCGCGCGGCGCTTTGCGTCCTTCGGCAAGACACTCAGGACAAGCCGACTGGCGGCGATTAACCCTGCCCCTACGAAAGAAAAAGCCCCACGCTCACAAAACGAGCATGGGGCACCCGCAAAGACGCTTACGAGAGACGCCACCTACGGCGGGGATGAATCCCCGCCCTGCCGACCCACATCAGGCGGAAGTTCAGGAAAACGCGATCTGCTTCAAAAAAACGCGTGGCGCTTTGCGTCCTTCGGCAAGACACTCAGGACAAGCCGACAGGCGGCGATTAACCCAGCTCCTACGAAAGCCAGAGGCCAAAAGAAAAAGCCCCACGCTCACAAAACGAGCATGGGGCACCCGCCAAGGCCAAACTTTAAAATTTGGGCGACCCGCGAAACCGTTGGCCGTTTGGCGGATGCGGGAGCGCGCAGCGCTTTGCGCCCTTCGGCAAGACGCTCAGGACAAGCCGACGGGCGGGGATGAATCCCCGCCCTGTCAAGACAAATGGCGAGAAGAGCGATGGCTGCTAGGCGCGAATTAGGGTGCGGTATTCCAGCTCTGACGATGCGGGCAACAGCACCCACAACGTGTAAACGCCCAGCGCGGTGCCGAAAGGAATTCGCCACAAAGAAAGCACCGCCGCGACGATGGCCGCAATGCGTCCCCAGCTTTGGCGTTCAAACAATCCCCAGGCAGCGATGAAGGAAAGCAGGGCTTGGACAACGATGAGCATCGAGGCGAAGGCGATTCCGCCCAATATGACGCGTTCGAGCGGAGAGCCGGCGGAAAATTCCGGAGACACGGCCGTCAGCACGGAAGGTACAACCATCCTGCCGACAAACCACAGCCAGCCGACGCCCAACGCTTGAAGAATTCCAGAAACCAACCAAAGCACGCCGACGATGCGGAGATGCGAATTGACGCGGTTGGCTGGAATGGGGCTGACGTACATGGGCGGCGCTCCCACAGGTGGAACGGTTTGGTATGCGGCAGGCAGAGTCCGCCCGCAATTGCTGCAGAAGCGCGCATCGGATGGCGCTTCCCTTCCGCATTGGTCGCAGAACATGGTGACCTCCTTCGAATCGTACGGACAACTCTTCACGCGATGCGATGCCCTCGAGATGACAGGCATCCGCTAAAGTATGGATGCGATTCATCGGGGCAAAAGGTTTCAAACGGTGACGCCATGAAGCCTGACTACCAAGGGCGAAAGGCAGATTTCGCGCCGCGCAAAACATCGGGGACGCAGAATGCGCGTCGCACTCCAAAAAACGAAAAGTCGGCGCTTTGCGCCGACGGGCGGGGTAAACGCCGCCCCTACGAAGAAAGGCAAAGGCACGCAGGCTAAAGCCTGCGCCACATAAAGGCGTACAGGCTGAAACTTCCTGCGGCAGTCGGGCCTGTGCCACGCAAAACTCAAGAAGAAGCAGATTCCCTGCCTGCCCGCCACGGCGGGCAAGCCTGCCTGCGGTAGGCAGGCCTGTGCCACGCAGACGAGATACAAAAGCAGATTTCTCGCCGCATCGCGGCTCGGGATGACAAGCTCGCGGCGAGGCGCATTCGAGGTCAGCGGCAGGCAGGCGCCGCATTCCAAAGGAAGAAAGCCCCACGCTCACAAAACGAGCAGGGGGCACCCGTCGAGGTGCATTTCGGGACTGCGGCAGACAGCGCCGCACTCAAAAAAAAAACGAAAAGCCTACGTGGAGGAAGTTAAGGGGGTGAAGCATTCGCCCATGCGGCGAAACTTCTCGTAGCGATTCGCGATCAAGTCCTTTTCAGAGAATTGCGAAACTTCGGCAAGAGCGCGGGTGAGAGGTTCGTCAAGCAGGCGAGCCGTGGCATCGTGATCGAGATGCGCGCCGCCATCCGGCTCGGTTACAATTTCGTCAATCAGTTTCAGATCGAGCAGGTCTGGAGCGGTGATCTTCAGTGCTTCGGCAGCGAGCTCGGCCTTGCCTGCGTCGTGCCACATGATGGAAGCGCAGCCCTCGGGCGAAATCACGGAATAGACGGCGTTTTCCAGCATCATAACGCGATCGCCGATTGCAACGGCCAGCGCGCCGCCGGAGCCGCCCTCGCCCGTGATCGTGACGAGAATCGGCACCGGCAGACGTACCATTTCGCGGAGATTACGCGCGATGGCCTCGGCCTGGCCGCGCTCTTCGGCGTCGACTCCGGGATATGCGCCGGGGGTGTCGATGAAAACAAAAATGGGGCGACGGAATTTTGCGGCGAGATTCATGGCGCGCAGTGCTTTGCGGTAGCCCTCAGGCTTTGCCTGTCCAAAGTTGCGCGCAACGCGTTGGACTGTGTCGTGGCCCTTCTGGTGGCCGACAATCATGACGGGTTTGCCGTGAAACTCGGCCATGCCGCAAACGATGGCGGGATCGTTGGCAAACGCGCGGTCGCCGTGAATCTCGCGGAAGCCTTCGAAGAGCCGGGGAATCAGATCGAGCGTGTAGGGGCGCTGGGGGTGACGCGCAAGCTGCAAGCGCTGCCAGGCGCTCATGTGCGTGTAAAACTCGCGCTTCAGCTCCGCCACTTCGCGGCGAAGGCGCTCCAATTCTTGCGAGGCCTTTTCGTCGTGCGGCGCGAGGAGCACGAGATCGTCAACGTCGCGCTCGAGAGCTTCGAGTTCCTTTTTCCGGCGCTTGGACTTCACACTGCCTCCCGGGCAACGCGGTTCTAGAAGCCTATCGCATCAAGCAGTTTTACAAAACGAAAACTCGGCGCTTTTGCGCCCTTCGGCAAAACACTCAGGACAAGCCGACGGGCGGGGATTAACCCCGCCCCCCTACGAAAGCGAAGGCACACTGGCTGCAGTCTGTGCCACGCGATTCTAGTTTAAAAGTCAGACCGATGCACTCCGAACGAACAGCAAAGGGGCGTCGAGCCGCCGCACTCCACAGAGACAGGACGGGCTGGGATTAACCCCGCCCCTACGAAAGCAAGTGCACACAGGCTAAAGCCCGCCACAGCGGCCAAGCCTGCCTGCGGCAGTCAGGCCTGCACCACGTAGACCAGATACAAAGCAGATTCCTCGTCGCATGGCTCCTCGGAATGACAGCTTAATGTTTAGCTAGCCGAAAACGAAAGCAGATGCCTCGCCGCGTGGCGGCTCGGGATGACAATCTCTCGGCGAGGCGCGCCCGGGACCATGATGTCGGCAAAGCCAGATAACCTTTAGTTACGCATGACGGCGACGGAATCGGCGCCGCAAATTTCGCGCACGCGGGCGAACAATTCGGGAGCGGGCTCGATTCCCTTCTCTGCTTCCAGAGTGGCCATCGTGCCATCGCTGGAAATTAAGTCAAAAGCGACGCGGCAGCGGCCCGGGCGCTCTGCGAGAACTTTTTGCAATTGGTCGAGCGTGCCGGTATCGACAGCGCGCAAGTCGACGCGCACGCGCAACAAACTGGGACTGCGGTCAGCAACTTTGTCGAGCAAACGCACTTCAGCCGCGACGAATCTGGTGTCAACTTCTTCGACATTTATGCGGCCGCGAACCAGCAGCGGCGTTGCGGGGCGCAGCAAATGCTCGAATTTCTGAAACGCCTCGGGAAACACGAGGACTTCGACGCCGCCTGTGCGGTCCTGCAAATTGCAAATGGCCCAGCGCGCGCCGCGTTTGGAGCGCATCGAGCGCGTCTGGGTGATGATTCCGGCGATGGCAAGCTCTTCGCCGTTGCGCCGGGTTTCGAGCGCACCCAGTTCGACCGTGCCGATCTCCGCGAGGCGGCCGGCATATTTATCGAGGGGATGGCCCGACACGTAAAATCCGAGCACAGAATGTTCGCCGGCGAGTTGTTCGTCTTCCGACCAGTCGTCCACTTCCGGGAGAATATTCTGCGCGTCGTCTGTGGACATGCTGCCGGCGCCGGCACGGAACAAACCGTGCTGGCCCACGGAGCGCTGGTGGTCCATTTTTTGGCCGTGATTCATCGCGCCCTCGATGGCGGCCCACAAGCGCGCGCGGGGCGCGTTGAAACAATCCATGGCTCCTGCTTTTACAAGGCTTTCGAGAACGCGGCGATTCAAAAAACGCGGCTCGATGGCGGAACAGAAGCCGTAAATATTCTGGAAATTGCCGCGGACCGCGCGCGATTCGCAAATGGCTTTCGCGGTATTCTCGCCGACGTTTTTGATGGCGGCCAAGCCGAAGCGAATATCTTCGCCGACGGGCGTGAAATAAAGACTGCTCTGATGAACGTCGGGCGGGAGGACGCGAATTCCCGAACCGCGCACCTCGTTGATATATTTCACCACTTTTTCCGTGTTGCCGATTTCCGAGGTGAGTAGCGCGGCGGTGAACTCGACGGGAAAATGTGTTTTTAGATATGCGGTTTGATAGGCGAGGAGAGCGTAGGCGCACGAGTGCGATTTATTGAAACCGTAGCCCGCGAATTCGGCCATCAGGTCAAATATCTTTTCGGCTTTCTTCGCGGGCACTTTGCGCATGGCGCAACCGGCGAGAAACTTTTCGCGCTGTGCCGCCATTTCCTCGCGTTTTTTCTTGCCCATGGCGCGACGCAGAATGTCGGCTTCACCGAGTGAAAAGCCCGCGAGGCGATTCGCAATCTGCATGACCTGTTCCTGATACAAGATGACACCGTAAGTTTCCGAAAGAATTTCCTCGAGCTCCGGCAGATCGTAAGTGACTTTTTTCTTGCCGTGCTTTCGCGCGATGAAGTCGTCGATCATGCCGCCTTGAATGGGGCCGGGACGATACAGCGCGTTGAGCGCGGTCAAATCTTCCAAGCGCGTCGGTTGATAGCGCCGCAAAATTTCGCGCATGCCGTGAGATTCAAACTGGAAAATGCCGGACGTGTCGGCGCGCGCGAAAATCGCGTAGGTCGGGGCGTCATCGAGAGGAAAGTCAGCGGGCTTGATGTCCACGCCGCGGTTTTGCTTGATGAGCAGCACGGCGTCGTCGAGAACCGTGAGCGTGGTAAGGCCGAGGAAATCCATCTTCAGCAGGCCGATACGCTCGAGAGCATTCATGTCGTACTGCGTGGTGATTTCATCGCGCGTCGAACGATACAGAGGAACAATTTCCGTCAGCGGCTGCGGTGAAATCACGACGCCGGCCGCGTGCGTGGAGGCGTGCCGCGCGAGACCTTCGAGGCGGAGAGCGACTTCGACGACTTCGCGAACGCGCTCGTCTTTATCGCGCGCAAGAGCCAAGGGCGAGCCGTCTTTCAAAGCATCTTCGAGGGAAATATTGAGCTGATTGGGAACGAGCTTCGCGAGACGATCGACTTCGCCGTAGGGCATGTCGAGCGCGCGGCCCACGTCTTTTAGCGCCGCTTTTGCAGCCATCGTCCCGAAAGTGATAATCTGCGCGACGCTTTTCTCGCCGTATTTTTGGCGCACGTAGTCGATCACTTCGCCGCGACGGCGCATGCAAAAATCAATGTCGATATCCGGCATCGAGATGCGTTCAGGATTCAGGAAGCGCTCAAAGAGCAAATCGTATTCGAGCGGATCAACGTCGGTGATGCGGAGGGCGTAGCTCACCAAACTTCCTGCGGCCGAGCCGCGGCCCGGGCCGACAGGAACGCCTTGGGCGCGAGCGTAACGGATAAAATCCCAGACGATCAAGAAATAACCGGAGAAGCGCATCTTCTTGATCATTTCGATTTCGTCAGAGAGGCGCTGATCGTAGACCGTCAACGGATAGCGGAGACGATTTTCCTTGGCGAGACGTTCGAGCTGGGGCAAGCGGGCGGCAAACCCTTCGCGAGCGACGCGCTCGAAATAAGAATCCGTGGTGGCGCCTTCGGGAACCTGGAATACCGGGAAAGGATTCTGGACGCGTTCGATTTTGACCTGGCAGCGTTCGGCGATGGCCACTGTGCGCAGCAATGCGTCAGGCAGTTCGCCAAATACCTGTGACATCTCCTCGGCGGTCTTGAAATAAAACTGATCGGTGGCGAAACGCATGCGATTCGTGTCGCTCATGGTCTTGCCGGTTTGAATGCAGAGGAGCACTTCCTGCGCGTGGGCGTCGGAGCGCGACAAATAATGGCAATCGTTGGTGGCGACGAGTGGAATGCCGGTCTCTTTTGCAAGGCGCGCGACGCCTTGATTTACGCGCTTGTCGACGTCGAGTCCCTGATCCTGGATTTCGAGGAAGAAATTCTGCTTGCCGAAAATTTCCTGCAGGCGATAGGCCGATTTGCGGGCCTGGTCGTGGCGCTCTTCGAGGACGTGCTCGGTGACTTCACCGCGCAGGCACGCGGAGAGAGCAATCAGACCGCGGCTGTGCTTGGCCAATAATTCGTGATCAATGCGCGGCTTGTAATAAAAACCATCGAGAAAGCCGGTAGAGACCAATTGGATGAGGTTGCGATACCCTTCGTCGTTCTCGCAGAGCAGCACGAGGTGGTTGGAGCGCTCCGCGTCCGCGCCTTTATTCTTGTGATTATCGGGCGCGACGTAAACTTCGCAGCCAATGATGGGCTTCACGCCGCACGTCGTGGCTTGATGGAAGAAATTGGCGGCGGCGAAAAGATTTCCGTGGTCAGTGACCGCGACGGCGGGCATTTTGCGGCGCGCTGCTTCGGCGGTTAGCTCGCCGATATCGCAAGCGCCATCCAAAAGAGAATAATCCGTGTGAAGATGTAGGTGAACGAAGTCTGAAGAATTCATGCCGTGATGTATTTTAGACCGATGTCGGGGATTTAGCTACGACGGAACGCGCGGTCGCTCGCGCACTTCAGCACGCGATGAACCGTGGCGGCTTTGCCAAATGAAAACTCGGCGCTTTGCGCCCTTCGGCAAGACGCTCAGGACAAGCCGACGGGCGGGGGTTAACCCCGTCCCTACGAAAACAAAGGCACACGGGCTAAAGCCTGTGCACGCAAGGCAGACTAGCTGAGAGCGTGCTTCACGAGAGCTCAAAGAAGAAGCAGATCCCTCGTCGCGTTGCTCCTCGGGATGACAACAGACAAAAGCGAAGGCACACGGGCTAAACCCAGCCACGGCGCGCAACCCTGCCTGTGACAGGCAGGCCTGTGCCACGTACGCAAGGGCAAAGTGACAAAAGCCCCACGTTCACAAAACGAGCATGGGGCACCCGCAAAGGCCAAACTCTGAAGTTTGGGCTACCCACCGAAGGGCCACCGAAACCTCAAACAGCGAGGTCAGCGCTACCAGCTGCCAAAGGGGCCGCACAAAGGCAAGAAATCGACGCTAACGCCGTGCGCGCTTCTTACCTTTTGACCTGACTGCGGGCTTCGGACGTTTAGCGTGTTTGCGCGCCGCGGGAGGTTTCGCCGCCTTCGATGGCGCGGCGGTCGCGATCTTTGCTTCACCTTTCGCGGCGATCGCACTCGCGGTGCCCGCTGCCTTTGCCTCGGTCGCCTTCGCCGCGCGCTTGGCTCCGGCGGCTTCCAGAGCCGTCCCGCGCTTCTTTTTCTCCTCTTTCAGTTTTTTCTTTGGCTCGTCCTTGATTCCTGCAAGCTGTTTCAGCCGTTTTGTGACATCTTCTGGACTACGCACTTTACCGCGAAGTTGCAGATCAAAAAACTGGTCGAGAATCTTGTCGAACTTCGGGCCACGCGCGACGCCCAAGCTTTCCAATTCGGCAATGGGAGCGGCCAAACGCATCGGACGCCATTTCTGCAAATAATTTCTGATTTTTGCGGCGGCTTTCGCATTACGAAAGTCGGCATCCATAAATACCAAGAGTTCGGTGGGCGTTTGCGAAATCACCTGATAAGCGTCACGCGCCAACTTCGTTTTCCCGCCACGCAAAACCTGAAGCAGTTTCTTCGCCTCGGCTGGCAGATGAAGCACTTTCGCGGCCTCGGTGGCGGGCACGCTAAGATTTTTCAGCACCGTTCCTGTGCGAGGCCCTAGCTTGCGGAATGTGTAATACACCGTTGGAATTGCGAGACGCACGCGCGAGCCGGCCGCCACGAATCCCTCGCGCGCCTTCGCCAACCTCGAAAGACCTTCATAGTCGGGGCGCTTTCTTTGGAGCTTGGGATGGATGACGCTCAGCAAATTATTTGATTCCCAGAGCTTCAGAATCGCGGCCGCGTTTTCCTCGCGAGCGACGTCCATCACTTCTTTCCCGATTTCGCGCTTGTCCATCGTGTCGTGGAGGCCGCGCTCGATGGCCAAATCGAACCATTCCTGGGTGCGCGGTTCCATTTTGAATCCCATGCGCGCGCTGAAGCGCAAGGCGCGCAAAAGGCGAATGGGTTGATTGGTGAACGCGTGGATGGAAAGCGCGCGCACCTCGCGCCGCTCCAAGTCCGCCAGGCCGTTCGTGGGATCGAGCAGCAAACCGCGCGATGCGGGATTCAAGGAAATCGCCACGGCGTTGATGGAAAAGTCCCGGCGGCGGAGATCCTCCATGATGGTGGACCAGCGGACTTCGGGCTTGGCGCCAGGGCGGGCATAGACTTCGTCTCGCGCGGCTGAAAGCGAGCCGTCGACATCACCAGCGAAAATCAATTCGTAATGGCGGAGACGCTCGTCTTCAACCACGACGCGCGCGCCTCCCTTTTCCAGTTCGCGCACCATACGCACGGGATTTCCCTCGACCGTGAAATCCAAATCGCGCAGCGGCATGCCTGAAATCAAGTCGCGGACCGCGCCGCCCGCCAAATAAACGTTCGAATCCTGGGCGCGAGCCAGTTCCTGCACGCGCAAAAGCACGGCGCGCTGCTCGGGAGACAACCGGCTTTCCAACAAATACATGTAGTCAGGCATGAGTGACTCCGCCTCCTGCGAACTGCGAATACGCGGCCTTGGCGCGCGTGTCGCTTGTCATTTAAGGGTAGTGGGTCAGTTTGAATTCGTGACTTTTCGTGTCACGATGAAGAAAATTCAAACTGACCCAGCACTCATTTAGCCCTGGTTTTCAACCAGGTTTTGCTCAGGCCCGGGGATGGTGCTGCCTATAGACTTCTTTTAACCGTTCCTTCACCACGTGCGTATAAATCTGGGTCGTCGAAATATCGGCATGGCCGAGCATAAGCTGAACGGAGCGCAGGTCCGCGCCGCGCTCCAGCAGGTGCGTCGCAAAACTGTGACGCAGCATGTGCGGTTTCAGCTTCAGCCGGAGCCCTGCTTTTCGTCCATACTCCGAAAGCTTTTTCCAGAAACCGATGCGGCCCATGCGCCCGCCAAAGCGATTCAAGAAAACGTACGGTGAAGCCTTTCCGCCCAGAAGGCTTTGCCGGGCGTGGCGCACGTATTCCTCAATCGAGGCGACGGCGCTCCGGCCCATGGGAACCATTCGTTCCTTGTTTCCCTTGCCGATGCACCGCAGACAGCCTGCCTCCATTTGCAAATCGCTGAGGCGAAGATTCACCAATTCGGATACGCGGAGTCCGGTCGAATAAAGAAGTTCGATCATGGCTTTGTCACGGGTCCCGATCGGGGTGGATGTGTCCGGTTGCGCGAGCAGACGGTTTACTTCCTCGGTGCTCAAATGATGCGGCAGGCGCATGCGGAACTTCGGCGTTTCCACGCTTGCCGCCGGATCCTCGACAATGTATCCCTCGACTTGGGCGAAGCGGAAGAAATGCCGCAGCGTCACCAAATGGCGGGCCACGGAGCGGCTGTCCAGACCCGAACGGTAGAGCGAGGTCAGGAAATCCACGATATGGTCACGATTGATATGTTTCAAGGTTCGTCCGCGCACTTCCGCAAAGGCTTGAAATTTCTTCAGGTCGCGCCCGTAGGCAAGAATCGTATTCTGCGACAGGCCCTTTTCGACCCGCAAATAATTCAGGAACGAACGAACTGAGCTTTCCACTCGACCGCCTTTGCGCTTATGCGCTCACGATTCGCCGGCAAACTGCCTGCGGTTTGCTTTGCCGCGTCGCCACAATCATGCCGCGACGCGGTCCGCGCGGCGAAGCACGCTTTGAAGTTCCGCCAACTCTTCACACCGCAACATCCATGCGAGCGCCAAGTAAAGACAAGCGGCGCCGAGAATGGCTCCCGCGAGAAGCCCAATTCTCGAAAGGAGGTGCGCATGTGGATCAAAACTGACGTATTTCAAAAACGCCACGCATCCCACTCCCATCACCACTGCGGCGGCGGCAATCCGTCCCAATGAGGCCAGCACAGCGGCGAATCCCAACTGCCCGAAGCGCTTCCGAAAAATCCAGAGGAGCGCGAAGAAATTGAAATACGCGGCGCTCGAGGTGGCCAGCGCGGGACTTCCGTTGTAAAAGACGCGGAAGAATACGAACAAAAATACGACGTTCAAAAACACGTTGATTGCCAGTGCGTACCCCGCGACCACGACTGGTGTCTTTGTGTCTTGCGTTGAATAGAACAGCGGCACGACCATTTTGACCGCCGCAAACGCCGGCAAGCCCAACGCGTAATAGAGGAGCGCTCGCGCGGCCAGCGCAGTCGACTCCGCGACGAATTTGCCGTGCTCGAAGAGCACCTGAATGATCGGCGTCCGCAACAGCACCAATCCGACTGCCGCGGGAACGGTGATGAACGAGACCAGGCGCAATGAAAATGTGAAGGTCTTCTTCATTTCGTCATACTGACGGGACGCCGCCTGGCGCGACATCATCGGCAGAATCACCGTCGAGATTGCAATGGCATAGCTTCCCAACACCAGTTCCATAACGCGTTCGGCCACGTAGAGCGAAGTTATGCTTCCGCGCGGCATGCGTGATGCGGTCGCGAATATCGTGTCGACAAAAAAATTGATCTGGTAAATCCCGATTCCCACAAACCCGGGAATCAGCAACTTCCCCACGCGGCGGATGCCCGGGTCGCTGAAACTAATCCCAAAGTCGAAACGCATCCCGCGCCGCACGAGCGAAGGCACTTGCACCAAGAATTGCAGAACGCCGCCAATGAGTATTCCCGCAGCCAGCGCGACGGCTGGATTTCGGTACGGCTCGGGCGCCCATTTCATAATCGGCTTGTAAACAGCGCCGACGGAAAACAGAATCACAGACAAATTAAAAAAGATTGGCGTCGCCGCCGGCACAGCAAATTCGTGGAACGAATTCAAGATAGCCATTGCCACGGCCGCGAGCGCCACAAAAAACAGGTACGGGAAGATCATCCGGTTCAAGTACACGGCGAAATCCCAGTGCGACGGTCCCTGCCCAAACATCGTGAAGGCGTAAATGATCCACCTTGAAAAAAGCACGCCGAGAACCGAAAGCGCTCCCGCGACCATGGCAACGGTCCAAAAGATGCGATTCGCGAAGCGCCAAGTGGCTTGCTCGTCGCCGTTTTTCAGGTACTGCGCAAAGACCGGGATGAAGGAAGCCGAAAGGGAGCCCTCACCCACTAAACGCCTCAAAAGATTCGGGATACGAAACGCTAAAATGAAAGAGTCGGCCGCTACCGAGGTCCCCAAAAGAAGAGTGATACGCTGGTCGCGGACGTAACCGCAAATACGGCTGACGAGGGTAATCAGGGTGATGACGGAAGCGGACTTCAGAATCTGCCTTTTTTCGGTCAACCGGCAGCAGCTCCGTTCCTAACCCTTTAATAAACAATGAGTTGACAACTAGCTATGGCAACAATAACATACAGACTTTCATTTCGCAATACCTTTCCGGCGAGGGTACTGGGTGAGTTTGAATTTTGACTTTTTGTGTCACCTTCAAGAGAATTCAAACTGACCCAGCACTCCAGCGAGGCCACGTGTCGGCGAAAAAACGCAGTGCGGCGACGACTCACAAGAAGGTGGTGATCCTGATGCTCGATGGCACGCGCGCACAGGGCTACTTGAACGCCAGCGACCTGGGCCAGCAGGATAGCGTCGAGCTGCTGAGTAATACCGGCGAACACCAGACGCTGGAGCTCGCCACCATTAAGAGCGTTCACTTCGTCCGTGAGTTTCGCGACGATTTTGAGCCGGAACGCAAAGCGTTCCTCAGCCGCCCCAAGCTCGACGGCCTGTGGGTGCGCCTTCGGTTCCGCGACGATGACGTGCAGGAAGGGATTGTCGCCAACGACTTGCTCGATTTGCTTGTAAACGGCGTCCGGCTGACGCCTCCTGATCTCCACGGGAATAGCCTGTGGATTTTCATTCCGCGCACGGCGCTGGCCGAAATGAAAGTCCTGGGTGTCGTCGGCGTCGCGCGACGCCAGCCCGCCGCTGCCACACTCGACAAGCAGCCTAAGTTGTTCAGTGAGTGACCGCGTTCCTGTGCAGCAAATGGCAGTGGGTCAGTTTGAATTTTGACTTCTTGTGTCACGATCAAGAAAATTCAAACAGACCCACTGCCCAGCAAATTGCTCCCTCGTTTCAGACAGCCGAGTTGATGTACATTTTCGGTAGTGGGTCAGTTTGAATTTCGACTCTTCGTGTCACGATCAAGAAAATTCAAACTGACCCAGCGCTACATTTTCAGCGAAAGAGCCGCAAGAAGGCCGGAGGACATAAATGAAACTCGGAGAAATCGCCGCGCGGTTGAAATGCGCTCTGGAAGGCGACGCTGAAATCGAAATCAGCGGAGTCGCAGGGATCGAGGAGGCCCAACCGGGCCAGCTGACTTTTCTCGCCAATCGGCGTTACCGGCTTGCGGCGTCAAAGACGCGCGCTTCGGCAATTATCGTGCCGCAGAAGGAGGAAGGACTGACTCTGCCCTGCCTCCGTGCCGACGATCCTTATCTGACCTTCGCGCACGCCATCGAACTTTTTTACGCTCCTCCACGCTATGCGGCGGGCATTCACCCGACTGCGGTGATTGCCAAGTCCGCAAGGATCGGCGCCGGCGCTCACATTGGTCCTTACTGTTTTCTTGATGAGGATGTCACGATCGGCGCGAACGCGGTGCTGCATAGCTTCGTTAGCGTTTATCGCGGAGCGCGCATCGGGGACGATTTTTTCGCGCATAGTCATGTTGCCGTACGCGAACGGTGCCAGATCGGCCATCGTGTGATCTTGCAGAATGGCGTGGTAATTGGCGGCGACGGCTTCGGGTTCGCGCGCGAGCACGACGGGAGGTGGTACAAGATTCAGCAATCGGGAGTCACTGTTATCGATGATGATGTTGAAATTCAGGCGAACAGCGCTGTCGACCGCGCCACCGTGGGCGAAACGCGTATTGGACGCGGCACAAAACTCGACAACCTTGTTCAAGTCGGGCACGCATGCACCATCGGCGAAGACTCGCTTCTTTGCGGGCAGGTGGGGCTCGCAGGGTCGACCGTCGTGGGCAACCGATGCATTCTGGCTGGACAAGCCGCATGCGCGGGACACTTGCACATGGGCGACGGCGCGATCCTCACGGCGCAAAGCGCGGTTTCGCACGATATTCCCGCAGGCGCGACGTATTCTGGTTCGCCGGGTATCGAAAACAAGGTCTGGCTGCGCTCCGTAGCGATTTTCAATCACTTGCCGGAATTGCAAAAGACCGTGCGGGAACTGGAGCGCGAGGTCGAGCAGCTTCGCGCCCAATTGCAGAAATGATTCGCAGAAATCGCTGAACTGGATCGTCAAGTTGCAGGTAGAGCACAGACTAAACTAAGGAAGAAAAAGCAGCCTCCACGCCGACGATGCCCAAGAATTCCACTTCATGGTTACGCACGATTCCGCGGCGACGCTTGCTCCAAATGTTCGGCTGGTCAGGGCTGGCCGCCGTCTTTGGAAGCTTCAATTCTCCTCTCAGTTACGCTGAAACGCTCTCTGCCAATTCCCTGCCTGCTTTTGAGGAGATTCCGCGCTCTAAGAGCGGCATTTCGTGGACTCATACCGGCGGACTCTCGCCCGAAATGTATGAGCCGGAAACTCTCGGCGCCGGTTGCGCGTTTTTTGATTACGACAATGATGGCTGGATGGACATTTATCTGGTGAACAGCGGTAAGTGCGATTTTTACGATCCTGTGCCGCCGCTGCGCAACGCTCTCTATCACAATAATCGTGACGGCACATTCACGGACGTTACCGAAAAGGCGGGCGTGACTGGAAACGCATATGGCATGGGCGTCGCTGTTGGTGATTACGACCGCGATGGCCTGCCCGATCTTTATGTAACGCAATATCCGCGCAGCATCCTTTATCACAACAACGGCGACGGCACTTTTACGGATGTAACCAAGAAAGCCGGACTCGCCGCTCCGGGGTGGGCGACCAGCGCGGTGTGGTTCGATTATGACAATGACGGCCAGCTCGATTTGTTCGTCTGTCAGTTCGCCGATTGGAATAAATCGAAAAACAAATTCTGCGGCAACGATTTGACGGGCGAGCGATGGTATTGCAAGCCAAATGTCTACGAGCCGGCGCCGTGCTGGCTTTTCCATAACAATGGCGACGGCACGTTCACAGATGTCAGCAAAGAATCAGGCATCGCGAAGTCGCTAGCGAAGGCGTGGGGCGTGGTCGCGTGCGACATCAACAATGACGGCTTGATGGACCTCTTCGTATCCAACGATACGGTTGCGAATTTTCTTTTTGCCAATCAGGGCAAGGGCCGCTTCTCGGAAATTGGCCTGCTGGCGGGCGTGGGTTACAACAGCTTCGGCCGCGCACGCTCAGGGATGGGCGTGGATGCCGCCGATTACGATCAAGATGGCTGGATTGATTTGTTTGTGTCCAACGTTGATCATGAAATGTATTCGCTGTATCACAATAACAAAGACGAAACCTTCACCGATGTCGCCCCTTCCGACGGCATTGGCTCTGCAACCATGTTGATGAGCGGCTGGGGACTGAAGTTTTTTGATTACGATAATGATGGCGAGCTCGATCTGCTGCTCTGCGATGGCCATCCGGACATTGCGGTGGAAAAGCACATGCAAAACGTAGAATATCGCGAACCGATGCTCCTGTTTCGCAACACGGGACGCGGCTTCGAAAACATAAGCAAGCAGAGTGGTCCAATTTTTTCGCGGCCTATCGCCAGCCGCGGCATGGCGCTCGGCGACTTCGACAACGACGGCTCAGTGGATGTTTTGGTGGCCGTCAATAATGCCGCGCCAATTTTGTTGCGGAATAACGCGGGGCGTAAAAATCACTGGTTGGGCGTTCGCTTGGTCGGACGAAAATCCAATCTTGACGCGATCGGCGCGAAAATCACATATCAGTCTGGCGATTTCAAACGTCATCGTTTCAAGGTGGGAGGCGGGAGTTATCTCTCCTCGCATGACCCTCGCGTGGTTCTGGGAATTGGCCAGCGGGCAAAAATCGACGCGCTCGAAGTGAAATGGCCGCAGCCGGGAGGCTCGACCGAGCGGTTCGCGAATCTTCCCATCGACCGCTACATTACAATCGTCGAAGGCGAGGGAAAGTGGAAATAGCGCGGCGCGAACTCACACGATCACACCTTACGACTTTGACTTTTGAAGAATCGGTCGGAAATTCGATATTGAGTCAGTTTGACTTTTGACTCCTTGTGTCACGATCAAGAAAATTCAAGCTGACCGACGACCGGAAGTCCGAGGCTACTGCTGGCCCGGGTCTTGCGGTCCGGAGGGCGGCGCTTTTTTCTCTGCTTCGTGTTGAAGCGCTATTTCGCGTTGCGCGTCTTGCTGGCGGCCGGTGCGCGCATAGGCAATCGCGAGCTGGTAGTGACCGGCGGGATCCTCGGGCACCATCTTCACGTATTTTTCGAGCGGCGAAATGGCGTCGGAATTCTTGCCTGCCGCATTCAATGACATGCCGAGGCCGAGGTAAGCTTCCGAAAAACCGGCGTCCAGTTTTGCAGCGCGGGAAAAATGATCAATCGCTTCGTCCCATTGCTGCGCCTGCCGCGCTAGATCGCCCAGCATGAATTCCGCAGAGGCCGCACTGGGATCGATCTTCAATTCCGCTTCAAATTCTTTCTTCGCGTCGTCAGCGGTCGTGGCTGTCGCGGGTTCCGCGAGAATTATCTGGCCTATGCGGTAGTGAATTCCGGGCTGACCGGGGTATTTTTCGAGAATCTTGCGATATTCAGTGACCGCCTCGTCCAATTTTCCGTGGGATTCAAGCCCCTCCGCATCCAACTCCTGCGCTTCCGCTGAACTTGGAGCCGTCGCGGCGAGCTCTTGCGCCGCGCGTGATGCTAGTTCGGAATAAAAATGCGTCGCGGTGTACAGAACTTTGGGATCGTGCGGGAATTCGCGGCGCAGCAATACCAGAGCGTCAACAATGGCGTCTTCTTGGTAGACGCTCATTCCGCATTGTGCCGTGGCCATTTCCACGTCATAGCGCATTTTTCTTCCAACAATATGCGGGATTGCCTTCCGCAGAAGCGGCAGCGCCTCTTCACAGCGACCTTGTTCAGCGAGTTGGAGGCCGCGTTGAGCGGAGGCGGTGGCATCGTATGTCCCGGGCTTCTTCGAAGTTTGCGCGGCGGAACAATTCGCAAGCAATCCCACCGCGAGAAGGGCGGCTAGAACCGTCTCCACACTTTTATTCGTCGCACCGAGGCATGTTTGGAGAAAATATCGCATAGCAGATTATACCGCTAGAACGTGACCTGAATCGGACGACCTTCGAAGACAATCTGCCGCGTTGCCTGCTCGAGCTTCACTTCGATTTGCCGCCGCGCGGGCGGCAACATGCGCGAGCCTTCGGCAAGATGCAGCGACAGCACGCGCCGCGAGTCATTCCACGCCATTTTTATGCCCATCCAGTCGCCCTTGCGGTAGTTGAAGGACTTGCCGTCGTCCTCGTAAAGAAGAAACGAGCCATCCGCTCCGGGATATACGGTGACAGAGAGCGGCCCGTCCACTTGCTCGCTTGTATATTGCTTCACGGGACCTAACGGCAAAACCGCTCCCGCGCGAACGTACAGCGGTATCGTCTCCAAGTCCACGTCGCGCGCTACTTCGCGGCCGCCTTCTGTGCGCTCGCCGGTCCAGAAATCGTACCAGCTTCCGCGAGGCAGATAGACGCGCCGCGAAGTCACGCCCTTTTCAAACACGGGCGCGACCAGCACGTCCCTGCCCCACAAATACTCGTCGTCACGCGCGACGGCTGCGGGATCATCCGGATAATGCAACCAAAGCGCACGCATGATCGGCATGCCGGTGGTCGCGCATTCGCGCACCGCGCTGTATAAGTACGGCAGCATGCGATAGCGAAGCTCCATATATTTACGGCAGATGGGTTCGACCTGCGTGTTGTGCAACTGGCTCGCGTCGGGAATCGCCGCGCCTCCGTAATTCGTGATCTCTATCGGACCCGGGTCACCTGTGTCCCACCCCCATGGCAATCGCAGTTTCCAAGTTCGTCCGTGGCAGCGAAACAGCGTGCAGAACGCGCCAAACTGGAACCACCTCAGATAAAGCTCCGCGGTGAATTCCTTCGTCGGAACAAAACCGCCAATGTCGGTGCCCCAGTAGGGAATGCCTGACAGCGCCGTGTTAATTGCATTCGGTATGTGGACCTTCAATGTTTCCCACGTCGAGTACACGTCGCCGGACCACAAGAACGAAGCATAACGCTGCATGCCCGCGTATCCGTTGCGATGCAGCGCGTAGGGGCGTTCATTTGGGCGATCGATCTGCGGACCTTCCCAGTACATTCGATTGCGCGTCAGCCGCGACGCGATGTCCAGAGGATCGCCTTCGTCGGGCCACCAGCCGTCGACGCCCATCGCGAAATCCTTGCGGTGCGCGTCCCAGTAGCAACTCGCTTCCTCTTCGTCGAACCGCGCGAGGCCGCATGGGTCGTGAACCGTACCCCGAAGCTTCCGCGTGAGGATCACCACGTGCAGCACGGCGCGGAAATTATCCTTGTGAAATTCGTCGAGGATTTCCTTGGGATCGGGAAAGACACGCGAATTCCAGGAGAACGATCCGTTTTCGGTGTTCCAACCCGATGGACAGAAACCTGTCCCCAAATAAATCAGCGCATCGCATGGAAGCTTCTTCTCACGAAAGGTTTTCGCCTCGGTCAGAACTTCCTCGCGACTCGCGAGCGTGCGGTGAGATTGCTGATATCCAAACGCCCACAGCGGAGGCATTTCCGCGTGTCCCGTAAGGCGCGCGTATTCCGCCATAATTGTTGTGGGCTCGCGCGAAACCACGAAGAAAATATCCAGCGGAAGGGCTGTGTCCGAACTCTCCGGCAGAAATTTGCTTTCAGCGCCTGTAAAGTCGAAAGTCCCGAACGGTTGATGGATGAACATCGCCCACCCGGCCGTGCCAATCAGCCACGGAATCGGCACGCGTCCGCCATGCGTCGCGAGTTTATAGCCGCCTTGACCGCTGCGCATCGTTTCAATCGAGCCGCGCCGGTCAAATTGCGGGCCGCCCTCGCCGAGCGCGAGAATCGGCGACTCTCCGGTGACGAACGAAACGATACCGGTGTCTTCGTCCACTGTAATTTTCTGAATCTGCTCGGCTGCGTCTGTCTCGATGTTAAATGCGAGCGGCGCGGCTGTAATCCGCACGTTTACGCCACCGGCTTTGATTGTTCGCGCGCCTAACGTTCCGCGCATCGTTGCAATGGGCGTTCCCCAGGACTCGCGCACAAGCGATCCATCCGTGGGTATCGTCGCGACGCGACCATCCTTAATTGGCAGGATGCTCAGCCGGAATGTGTGCTTGCTCACGGAGCCAATCTGAATTTCGACATCCTTGCCGGCAATGCGCAAAGCACTCTCGGCGCGCGTCTGCTCTTCCGGCAACAAAAGCGCCGCACACGCGGCGCTCATGCCCTTCAAGACTTCCCTGCGGCCGTATCCTTTTTTCATGTTTTCATGCGCTCGTTAGACCTGAACTCTCCTATTGTTTTTCTCGTATTCCGCGCAGCTCCAACCAGGTCGTTCCCTTGTGCAACGGAACAACATAAGCTCCGCGTTCAAGCTTGAACGACTTATCGAGTTGGTATGCGCCGACGCCTTTTATTTTCGCCGGCTGCTCCACGCGCAGATAGGCCGTAGGGGTGAATTCCGTCGCGGGCGCTAACCCAAGCCGAACCGCGCCGGTCTTGGAATTTATCTCCACAGCGTCGAAGTTTCCCGCGTCAAGCGTCAGCCAAAGGCCGAAAGATGCAACGTACACACGCATGCGAAAAGAATCGAGCGGCGTCACTTTGACCGTATTGCCCTGCGCCTTAATGTTGCCGCCAAATGCGAGCCATCCGAATTCGGGGTGATCCACGATGTATGTAGCTGTGTTCAACGCATGGCCGAAGAAATTCGGGCCATAGTCGCCCGAGTATGGATCGAATTTGAGCATGTCCGGAAACGCGTGGAACGCAGCTGACGCGAAACCATCCTGATCAATATCCGTCAGCGCTCCCATCGTGCCGCCATAACCGACGCGCAAAAGATAGAAATCGTCCGGGTGCTCGCGATACTCGGCAAGCAGCGGAATGGCATTGATGCCGGAGCCGTAATGATGGAGTTGCCGCTCGAGCCGCTGGATTTTCGCGGCGTAAATAAAATCCCAATAACGGCGTGCGCTTCCGTTATAGCCCCAGCTCGGTATCGTTGGGTCGTAGCCGAGGATTGCGTTCAGCGTCACATCGGCTTTCGCCTGGTAGCCGAAGTATTTCATCCACGCGTAGACTTCTTCCTGGCCTGTCGAGTCCCACGGCATTTCGCTCCCGAACGGGTACGGTTCTTCTTTCCAGCGATCGGCGCGGGCGCGCATTTTTGCTTCCAGGTCGTCGGCTTGCGCGGTCATTCCTTCGCGCCGTAGATCCGTCATGATTTTCAGAAATATATCGCCTTCCATCTGTCCGAACCGCGCCAGATACGGCGCATTGTTGGTCATCGCAACGGACGTTTCGTAGGCATGCGTCAAATACCATTCCCAAGGATGATCGGTGACAAGGCCTTGATGGTCGCGCGCCAAGCGATAAAGCACCCAATAGGCCGCCGCGACGTGCGGATAATTGTAGGAACGATCAACCGCTTCTGATGCTTTTTTGTTCCAACTCGTCCAACTACTCCAATCAAGATCGCTGCGGTAGTAACCCCACGGCAATTCATTCGGCTGATAGTAGAAGAGACTCTTGCGCACGCCATATTTCTCGGGGCCGTCTTTGTACTGAATCCCGCCCCACAAAACGCCGTCGACAAACTGCTGATACTTGGCCAGCTCTTCTTTATTTGGCTGGCCAAATTCCTTCATAACCGCGGCCAGCCAAGACCCCGCGCCGCCTTCGTCGCTCAGCCCGGCAATCCACACGCGGCTGTCTTGTGTGACGATCTGATTCACTTCGCGGTCGTACGTCATCACCGAAGGGCTGCGGTGGAACGGATCCTTGGGATCAACAAACCACTGCTTCGTGGTCAGAAAATTCCCCAGGTCGGAGACGACCTGCGATTCAGGCTTGATGACGAAATAATTGATTGTCTGCACCAGGCCGTCGTCGTAAGTAATCGTCAGACGCGAGCGGCCCCACGTGCGGCCCTTCAGCGCGAACGATTGCCAGCCGCCGCGAGTCCGCGTAGTTTTGCGAATATCAATCGCGCCGTTTGGTTCCACCACCATGGACTTCACGCTCTTCCCATATTTCAAAAACAGGTGCGCATCGATGTCCATTGGTAGGACGTAGCCAGGAACGCCGACTGCCACTGGACGGTCATTCGCGGTAAGCGTTTTCTCGATGTGCCGAATCGAATCGGCGAGAAGAAACTTCACGCCGTACGTTTTCGACTCGCCGGGGGCAAGGCTCAGCATGGTCGGAGGATTCCACGGTTGGGCATTCTTCCACTCGTTTTCCGCGTACGCTTCGCTGTGCACCATCCATTCATAAAAGCCTTCGAAGGTCACCCAGCGCGGCGTCGGATCGGTGAAAATCGGCACCGCTCCGTTAATGCTTCGTTCGTTGAGGATTGGGTTGTAGGCCTCGAACGGCGTTTTGCCATAGGGGACAACCACCAAAGCTGGTCCGTGCCCGTTAAGACGCGTCACTTGCAGGTAGCCCGCGTCCTCCCCGATGTAGGGATCGTAGAACGAGCAAATCTCGTGCGCTTGGGCAAGCGAGCGATTGTTCATCACATTGTTGAAAATCATCGGAATGCCCAACGCGCCGACTTGCACCGTTTGCTTCGTCTTGTTTTTCAAGGTGAAACGCAGGACAAGCTGGCCGTGGTCAACGGCCCACGCGCGCGTCACGTCGAGGGGAAAATCCTGCGGAAATGTTGGCGTCAAATCAGCGGTGGCCAGAATTTCGCGGGATGCCGGCAGCGCCCTTACAGACGTGCGTTCAACGGCCGTGGAATAACTCTTCCATTCGCCCGCGCTTCCCACGCGCAAGCGCAAATCGAGATCGCCGAGGTGGTAATAGCCGTTCTGCGAGCGCGCCACCAGCAAATCGCCCGGAGTGAAATCGAAGCCGTCCGCCCCTTTGGGTTTCAGCGCGGCAATCGTTTGCGACGACCGCACCAGGCTCAAATCAAAATCAGGCGTGTCGAGATTAATGACTCCCTGGTCCAGCATCGGTCCGGGCGTTGCGGGCGCCTGTGCGCGGCGGGCTTGCGCGGCTGCATCGCGGTGCGAACCTGAACAGAAACCCAGTACAAAGCACAACAGAACGACCAATTTTGCAAATCGAATTCGGCGACTTTTCATTCCGCCATCCTCGTGTTCCTCTCAACTCCACACATTCCTCGCTCTCGGGAAACAGCACTATCTTGCCGCGGGGGCGATAAGTCAATCTCTCATGAATTCGCCCTGACTCTTATTCCCGTCCAGTTGCGCCACGCGTTCGCGACAATGGCGCGCAAGCGGTCGATGAACATTTTTCGTTCAGATCGATTTTTCTTTCAAACACGGTTCTCATTTTTGTGACCCCTCTTCCCGGATACTGGAGAAAACGTTTACACGGGTCCTGCGGAGTATGGTACAAATCCCCGGCGACAGCGAAGCCAAAAATTATCACGATAATTTCGTCAGCAGGCTAGCTCAGGAAGAGGCATCATGGATCGACGCCGTTTCTTACAGAATCTTGCGGTCACTACCGCGGCTTTGCGATATTTGCCACAGCCCGTCGATGCGGCGGAACGGCCCGGCGGCTTCGCGCAACCCATGCGCTCCAGCGAGCCCGAACTCGTGCCTGACGTCGAAGGACACTCGCTGCTCTGTGAATTCAAAATCGATTCCACATCATGGAAAGTTTTCGAGGACCTTCGCACTCGCGATGGCGCGATCACTTTTCTTTCTTCGCGTGGAGCGAGTCGCGTGCTGCCCAAGACTGCCGAAGCCACATTTGCCGAGGCAAATCCTCCATATCTGGGATTGAGCTTGAAAGACATTGGCATGTCCGGCCCCGATTTGCTGGCCGACAAACTTCTGGCGAACGGGGATCCGGACCCGCACTTGGTTGCGTCTGCCGTTCCACCGATGGGATCGGGCACCGGCAACCGTCCAGTATTTTTCCGTCTGCCTTGGAATACTTTCGTAGGAACCAAGGAATGTTTCGACACGATGCCCATTTATCCGACCGGAAATACGCGGACGTATCACCCGGGCCAGTATTTTCCGGAACTCAACATGCAACCAGCTCAGAAGCGTTTTGAAGGGCTGATCGGCGGCTGGATGCCGGCGGTTCGCAAACTTTTTCCCATCTCCAATACGGCGTATTACGAAGTTGTGGTATTCGGCGACGTGAAAGCGCACGACCGATTTATTGTGCAGACGTGGCATCGCACGGCGAGAATCGAAGACGGCAAAATATCGAAGGTTGTTTACGGCTACAGCTATCCGGCCTATCCACCCGCGCGTCAAGACCCGCAAGCGGAGGATTTCTATCGCGCGCTCCTTGTTTTCGCTGACTACTGGGACAGCCAGTTGCGCGATTTTGCGCCGACGTCGCTCCCCGCAAATGTTTGGGTCGATATGTCGAAATATGCGTTTGCGAAGGAGCTGATGGTGCGTCCCGGCGGTGTTTACCCGAAATATGGCGCAGTTGACCGCGATTATTACGGCTCGGAGTACGACGGCTTCCAGGACATTTTTACGATGGCGGTTTTCGCGAATCTCGAATGGGGCCGTTTCGACATGGCCCGCGACATCATCGACAACTACCTTACCGATTTCACCGACTCGAAGGGCATGATTAACATGCGCGGACCGGAAACGGCGCAATTCGGCATGGAATTGATGCTGTTCGCGAAGTATTTCAACTACACGCGAGACGCGGCGCTGCTCTTGAAGCATCAGGAGAAAATCGAGGCTACCGCGTCGATGCTTTGCGAAATGCACGATGAAAGCCTTCGATTGCCTGCCGACGATCCGGGGCATGGCCTCATTCACGGCTGGAGCGAATCGGATTCTTGCCTCGCACCGAAACCCGAGACCTGGTGGTTGCCTTATTTTGCCAACAGCGCATTCGCCGCCAGAGGCCTGAAGGATTTCGGTCACGCATGGCGGAACATCAAACCCACTGCCGCGGGGGAAAAATCAACAGCGGACTGGCTCCGGCGCAGCAAGATTCTCCAAGACGCCGTCGCGTCAAGCATGGAAAAGAACGTTCGCAGCGATATGAATCCTCCGTACGTTGGAACGTATGCCGGCGCGACGGGCACTGTGTGGGAGTCGATGCAAAAAGAACGGCCCAGCCCGCAACAATGGGCGCATCGGCCGTACGCGGAGTTGCTTCAGGCCGATATACTCTCTCCCAAGTTGGCGAACCTGGTGATTGATTGCATGCGCGCCTACGGCGGGACAACTCTTGGCATCGTCGCCAATATGGAGCCACCGCATCCGAATGGGCGCGACATCCTGGGCTTCATCTCTTATGGCTATGCCCAAGCGCTGCTCCGGCTGGACCGCATCGAAGAGTATCTGCTGTTTCTCTATTCGCACCGTTTCCACGATCACACACGCGGAAGTTGGACCGCCGGCGAAGTTGCGGGAATCGGCGGAGGCACCGCCACTTTCTGCATACCGGCGCAGCAAACCATTCCGCTGCTAGTTCGATGGATGCTGGTGTTCGAGGATTCGGACGAAGACAGGCTCTATCTGGGCAAGGCTCTTCCGCGCGACTGGGTTGCGTCGGGAAAAGAAATCGCGATCAACCAGGCGCCAACGCGTTGGGGACGCGTTAGTTTTAAGATGGCGGCGAACCCGGCGGCGAAGCGCGTGTCAGCGACCGTGGAACTGGCACGCCCCGGTGCACCGAAAGAGTTACAGGTGAAATTCCGCCTGCCAACGCAAAATACTTTGCAAAAAGTTACCGTGAACGGCAAGCCGGCAACGGTGGGCGGTTTGCATAACGACGTCGCTATCTTCTCGACAGCCAACCAGGGGCGTTTCGAGGTCGTGGCCGAATTCGCCTGAAACGAGAATGCCTCTCGTTGGCAGCAATTTGTGGATGATCCGTTTGGCGTGTTCACATTTTGGCGGAACTTCGCAATCGCGGCGCGGTGCTTATTCGAATTGTTTTTGCAGCGCGGCCAGATGCTCCTTCGTTTCTGTTAACTCTTTCTCAAAGCGTGCTGCGGCGTCTTCCAGGCGCGCGATTCGTTCGGCATCGCTGGAACTGCGGAGCGGGCTCGCCGCCACGTGCTCGGGGGCGGAGACTGGTGTCTGCAATTCACCAGAAAGCAGATGCGCGTAACGCGCTTCTTTCGTTCCGGGTTGCCTCGCAAGCATTGCGACAATTGGAGGCTCGCGCTTCATCAATCGCTGTAACGTAGATTGGATTTGCTCCAAATCATCGAACTTGTGCATGCGCTCGGTGCGGCTTCGCAATTCGCCGGGCGTTTGCGGGCCGCGCAATAACAAAACGCAAAGTACGGCCGTTTCCAGCCGATCGAAGTTGAATGCTTCTTGGAGGCGGTGCTCATATTTGAGCACGCGACTATCCCGGCCGCTCGTGCCAGCCGCCAAATTCTTTTCGGTTAATTCGGCCAGCGCTCCGCTCACCGCGGTTTCGTCCAGATTCATCACTGGGTCGCGATTCGACTTCTGGTTGCACGCATTGACGAGCGCGTTCAACGACAGCGGATAGTAATCGGGAGTCGTGATTTCCTTCTCGATCAACGACCCCAGAACTCTAGCTTCAACATCATTCAGTAGAATATCCATAACTTGGAATCATACGGGAAACGTGATGACCAACCCACAAATATTGGGAGTACAGTGCCGGGAACTGCGGAAGTTGTCGCGCTTCGGAAGATAGGCCGATTTACTCGCCGCGAGAGCTGCGTTGACCATACTTCTTCCATCGGCGAAATGGCCGCAGGAAAGCATAAAATCCGGAAAGTCGCCGCGGAACGTGCGTGCTTGCCCAATCTTCTTCGGCGGGAGCGGTCGAGAGCCGCATCCAATAGCGGAGTCCATCCCAAGGGCCTTCAACCATGCGAATGCGATATAGCGACCGCTGAAAGGCGCCTTCGGGAATCGCTTCGCCGTCCACAGGATGCTGGACAAACCGTCGCGCCAGCCGCCCTGCTGTGGCGTCGGCTTCCATCTGACTCACAATTTCAGGTGGTAGAGTCAAATCCAGGATTTCGCGGGCGAGCGATAAACTGAGGTTCAACATGCGGGTAACTTTTAGTTTGCGCGCCTCTGCAAATAATTTCTCCCAGTCGATGTCCGGTGCTTGTTTGACGACCTCTGCGATATCCGCCACCCAAATAAGACGTGCCCAAAAATCCTTTGCGCCGTGGACGGCAAGCATCAGCAACTCGTCTTCTGCCGCAAAAGCCGTAACATCTTTGCCGTCGACCGAAACGACGATCGACCGGCGCACCATTGCTTCCATGTCCGGACGCTCGGGAAAGTGCCGAAGCGTCCACTCCGTGTGCAGCTCGACCATCGCGCTGTTGACACGGTGGACGAAAACGCACTCCCCGGGGATCGCCTGCGAGCCCTCTGCCACGAAAGACTCCCGCGGAAGCCGCGCCCGATAATCAAGGCTTTGCATCGCGCCGTAGACTTCCGGCATAAATCTCTGCGGCGTCACGATATCTAAATCCTCAAACTGGCGCAGCGACGGACTGCCGTACGCGCGCTGTGCGAGCACTGGCCCCTTATACGGGATCGCCGGAATTCCTCGTTGGCGAAAAACGTCCAGAATGCGCAGCAACTCGGCGGTAAGAAAAAGGCCGCGCAGGGTGCTTTGGCGGTTGGATTGTGAAATTTGTTTCAGAATATCCGGGCGTATGCTGCCGGTCGCGGCCTCCGTCAAATGTTTATGCAGCAACGGCAACAAGCCATTTTCATTTGCCAGCTGCATCAGAACAGGCCAGTCGAGCGGCCGCGCGACAAGTTCGGTGAAGTGCTTTCGCTGCGCGGCGTCCGTTTGCTTGCGCGCGCACGCTATCAGCACTTGCGCTTCAAAGGAATTTTCGCCGGTACGATGCGGCACGCTAAGCGCGACTCCTTCGTCGAAACACAGACGGGCAGCGGCAATCTTACGCTTAAAGTGACATTGTGCCAGAAACGGAAGGGCTAGAGCTTCGCCAAAGCCTGCTCTAAATCGTCTTTCAAATCCTCGGCGTCTTCAACCCCGGCGGAGAGGCGAATTAGGTTGTCTGTGATCCCCAATCGCTCACGCTGCTTCGGTGAAAGATCGCGATGCGAAGAAATTGCCGGATAGAGCACCAGGCTCTGGACGTCTCCCAGAGATGTCGCTTTCAAAAATAATTCAAGCGAATCGACGAAGCGAAAAATGTCTTCACGGCCCGCACCGCGAATCTTCAGCGACAACACGCCGCCTGCGCCCTGCCCGTTGAAAAGCGCTGCTGCGAGTGCATGATCCGGATGCGAATCGAGACCCGGATAATAAACGGCTTCGACACGAGGATGCGTCGACAGTGATTTCGCGAGCCGCAGCGCGTTTTCGCATTGCCGCGCGAATCGCAGCGGCAGAGTTTTCATTCCTCGAAGCGTCAGCCACGCCTCGAACGGCCCCAGCACAGCGCCGACCAGTCGGCCAAAGTGGCGCATTTCCGCCGCGTGTTCTTCTTGGGCGACAAGCACGCCGCCCGTCAAATCTCCATGCCCGCCAAAATATTTCGTTGCGCTGTGAACCACAAAATCGGCGCCATGCTCGAGCGGCCGCAAAAGCAATGGAGTCGCGAAGGTATTGTCCACGATGACGCGGGTCTTGTGTGCGCGTGCCTCTTTAATCAGCGAAGGCAAATCCGGAACGCGAAGCAGGGGATTCGTCAGACTCTCCAGCAGCAGCACTTTGGGTTCGAGCTTCCAAATATCTTTGCGCTTGGCGGGATCGAAAACGTCCACGAACTCGATGCTGGCACCCCATCGCGCGACGACATCGAGCAGGAACTTTATTGTTACTCCATAAATCTCCCGCGAAGCTGCGATCGTAGTTCCCTGCTCCACGCCCGCAGCGAGCAGCGCCAGCAAAATCGCCGACATTCCAGAGGCGACGCTCAGGGCGACTCCGCCGCCTTCGAGCGAAGCAACCGCCGCCTCCAATGCCGCGTTTGTCGGATTGCCGTGGCGCGAGTACGTGAAGCCCGTGCGTTCGCCCGCACTAATGGAATCGATATCGGCGAGATGGTCGTAAATGAAAGTCGCGGTGCTATAGATGGGCGTGGACATGGGAATGAATCCGTCAGGGCGCGCTCGTTCGCCCGCGTGAACGGCACGCGTCGCCAGACGTCTAGTGCGAATGTCCCGAGCCATCGCGGCTTCCTCCAATTTCGAAAAAGGAGAGACGGACATGCTATCGGGGCGCACCGTGAAAATCAATCAGGGGTCGGGGATTTTGTGCGGGTGAAACCTGGCCGCGTGCCGTAAAAAAGGGGGCTAGTTGTTTTGGTCGAGCGTTTCGCGCACCTTCAAAGCTAGGGAGTTCAAGGTGAATGGTTTTTGCAGCAGCACCATTCCGCGGCCGAGGATGCCGTGATGCACGATCGCTTCGTCCGCGTACCCAGACATGTAGAGAACGCGGATACCGGGCCGCAATTTCTGCATTTCTTCGGCGAGCTGTCGCCCGCTCATCCCCGCCATCACCACGTCGGTAAAGAGCAACTCGATCGCACCGGGATGATTCTTCACCAGCTCGATGGCTTGCTGCGAGTTCTCCGCGCCCAGCACCGTGTAACCAATCTGTTCAAGATATTCGCGGGCCAGTTCGCGGACGCCCTTTTCGTCTTCTACCAGCAGAATTGTCTCGCAGCCCAGCGGGAAGGACTTCGTCTCCGGTTTCTGTTTGGCCGGTTTTTCGATCTCTCGCACGCGTGGAAGATAAATCTTGAATGTGGCGCCTTTGCCGGCTTCGCTGTAGAGCCAGATATATCCACCGCTCTGCTTGACGATGCCGTAGACCGTGGCAAGTCCCAGGCCCGTGCCTTTGCCTTTTTCTTTCGTCGTGAAAAATGGCTCAAAGGCGTGCGCTTGCGTTTCCGCATCCATGCCGCAGCCTGTATCGCTGACCGCGATCATCACGTATTCACCGGGCTCGACAACGGCCTGTCGCGAGTAGGAACTGTCCAGCTCGACGTTGGCGGTCTCGATTGTCACCTTGCCGCCGTCGGGCATGGCGTCGCGGGAATTGACGGCGAGATTCAGAATGACTTGCTCCACCTGGCTGCGGTCCGCGCGCACGTGCCACAACTCGGGCGGGTTCACGGTGACGAGTTCGATGTCCTCGCCAATCAGACGCCGCAAAATGCTGTTCATGTCCGATACCACGGACTGAATATTCAATACCTGCGGCGCGAGCATTTGTTTGCGGCTGAAGGCGAGCAACTGTCGCGTCAGACCCGCGGCGCGCTGTGACGCATCATGAATTTGCTCGGCATTGCGGCGCAACGGATGTTCGCCGCCCAAGCGGTCGAGAAGCAGCTCCGTGTAGCCCTGAATCACCATCAAAAGATTGTTGAAATCGTGCGCGATTCCGCCGGCGAGCCGGCCCACCGCTTCCATCTTCTGCGCTTGCCGCAATTGCGCCTCGAGCTGCTTGCGATCGGTAATGTCCAGCGCCATGCTGATGACGCCAAACACATTCCCTTCCCCAGTTCGCAGCGGCTCGGCGTGGCATGCGTACGATCCGCCTCCCCATTCCACGTGGAATGTCACCGATTCTCCAGCCAGCGCGCGCCGGTGCGCGGCAAGCGGCACAAAATTGCGATCTTCGGTTTGAAAGAATTCGTACAGGGACTTGCCAACGACTTCCTGCGGCTTCAACCCCAAACGGCTCAGCCCCGCGCCCACCGACGACGTGAAGCGCAATTCGCTGTCAGTGGTCCACAGCACGGCGGGCAATTGTTCAATCAGCACTCGCAGACGAGCTTCGCTCTCGCGCAGAGCAGTGTCTGCGCGCTTGCGTTCAATCGCCAGGGCGATCTGCCCTCCGACGGAAGCAAGAAACTCCAGATCGCGGTGCGTGTAGGCGCGCTCATCTTCGTAATGCTGAACTACCAGCACTCCGATGGTCGCCGAAGGTGTGCGCAGCGGAACGCCCAGCCACGATGGCGATGGCGTGCCAACCAGCTCAACTTCACCTTGTTCCACTAGCGCGTCAAAAACGCTCTGGGGAATCAACATGGCCTCGCCTTTGCGGAAGACGTACGTTGTGCAACTCCTCCCCGTCTTCTGCGGGGGCGGCGCGCTGTCGTACTGGTCCACGAAAAACGGGAAATGGAACATGCCCGAAACCGGATCGTGGAGCGCGACAAAGCAATTCTCGGCATACAGAACCCGTTTTAATGACTCGTGGATGCGATGGAGCAGCTCGTCCAGATTGTCCGTGACGTTCGCGGCGTGAATGATTTCGAACGAGACCTGCCGTTCCGCCTCCGCGCGCTTCCTCGAAGTCACATCCTCGATGGTTCCTTCGTAATAGCAGATTCGGCCAACGACGTTCTTCACTGCGCGGGACGTTTCTGAAATCCAGATTCTCGTGCCGTCCTTCTGGCAGACTTGAGTTTCGAATCTCTCGACGACGTCGAATTTTTCCATGGCGCGCTTGAATTCTTCGCGTTGCGCGGAATCGATGTACAGTTGCCGTCCGATGTCACTGATGATCTCGATCATTTCCTCGGGAGACGCGTAACCGAACATTCGCGCCATGGCGGGATTCACACTGATAAACCGTCCGTCAGGCGTTGACTGGTAAATTCCCTCAACGGCATTTTCGAATATGCTGCGGAATCTTTCTTCCGCTTGCTTCTGCGCTTTTTCCGCTCGCTGGCGCGCCGTAATGTCCCTGAAAGTGACCACCGCGCCCACCACTTCTTCGCCTTCGCGAATGGCCGTGCTGATGAACTCAACCGGAAAGCTTGTTCCGTCTTTCCGCCAATAGAAATCATTCGCTCCATGCCGCGTAATTCCATCGCGCAATACGGCGAATGCAGGACACTCGTCCTCCGGATAAGGCGTGCCGTCCTCTTTGGTGTGATGCCAAAGCGCGTGGCCGTTCCTGCCAATGATCTCTTCCGGTTCGTATCCGAACATGCGCGCCGCCGCGCGGTTCACAAACGTTGGATGACCCTCTCGATCCAGTCCAAATATCCCGTCGCCGGCCGAATTGAGAATCATGTTCGTTTGCCGGCTGAGCTTCATCAACGCGGCTTCCGCTTCCTTGCGTTCCGTGATATCGAGCATGAAGCCGTGCTGCAACATGCGGCCGTCTTCTCCGCGGCTCACAATGGCGCGGTCGCGGAACCACACCACGCGCCCATCTCGCGCCAGCATTCGGTATTCAATGTCGATGTTCTCGCCGGTGCGCTTGCTGTGCTCTTCCGAGTCCATCACTTGTTTACGATCGTCGGGATGAACTTGCCTGAGCCACTGCCCAGTGCTCGCCATCCATTCCGACTGCGAAAACCCGAGAAAACTTGCGATCTGCGGACTTACATATTCCCAAGTTCCCGCGACACCGAATTCCGCCACGTAGGTTATGGCGGGGAGTTGCTCGACAAGCTGGCGATACCGCGCCTCCGCAGCTCTAAGCTGATCGTGGGCTCGCTTTTGTTCCGTGATTTCCTCATACACGGCAAAAATTCCCGCAAGTTTCCCTTGCAACAGCAGCGGGGCGGCGTGGATTTGAACGTCTACAAGGCTGCCATCCATGCGAAGGCGCCGCGTTGTAGCTTGAAGACTTTCCCCCGCCAAAGTTCGACAACTGAAATCTGCCGCTTCAGCAGCGAGCGCGGGAGGCGCGATGAAGTCGTCCACGTCGCATCCGATGATTTCATCCAGTGGATACCCAAAGAGGCGCTCGAAGGCTGGATTGCAGAGCTGGACTCTGTTGTTTGAATCCAGCACCACGCTGGCGAGTGGATTATTTTCGACGATGGCGGTCAGAAAGACGTTACGTTCGCCGATTGCATGATCAATCCGGTTGCGCTTTCCGTGTTGGCTTTCCGTCGGACTCTCGGTAATTATCGCAGGCGCTGTGATTTCAACGGAGTCGTGGCCGCCGTTTCGGGATGTGGATTTGCCTTTTTTACGGTTGGCGCGGACGGAATCGACTTTAATCGGCATTGAATTTTTATGAAAGGCGCCACGGCGCAAATTTCGCGGACAAACTCGTCCTTAACTTGCTCACACGTCTGCGAAAGACTATTTACAATCTGTGATTTGCAGAAACCCACACCCAATCAGCTATTTAGCGCGTACCTCAGCGGAACATCAATAGTACATCGGTACCACGGGGTGCCTTTTCGACAACCGCTCATGCGGCAGGAGTACAAATAAAGCATTCGGCGTGTCGCCGACTCCCCGTGCCCGATTCTGACACGCGCACGCGTCTCGGGTCACGGATGCGGCGGCGGCTCCGGGATCGCTTCGCCGTCCTTGCGGGGGTCCGAAGCGCCAAAATTCACTCCCGTTGCAAAGTTGCGCTCGGTGGCTTGCCCGCCTCCCATGTGCGAAGAAAATGCGCCGCGAACTTCGATCTGGTGCCCTCGAGCCGTAAGCGCCGCGCGAACGTCCGCGGGAACGCGATCTTCAATTTGCACATCACAGCCGCCGAAGGTAATTTTGTCGAACCGCGCCGCCTCCATCGCCGCCTGAATGTTCATTCCAAAGTCCACGACGTTCGAGACAAACTGCGCGTGGGCCTGCGCCTGATTAAATCCGCCCATGATTCCAAAGGCAATTCGCGTGTCGCCCTTGCTCATAAACGCTGGAATAATCGTGTGCAGCGGCCGCTTATGGCCCGCGAGCACGTCCGGAGAATCCGGCTCAAGATTGAACAGCGCGCCGCGGTCTTGCAACACGAAGCCCGTATCATCTGCCACGAGCCGCGACCCAAATTCGTCGTAATTGCTCTGAATCAGCGAAACCATATTCCCTTGCTGATCGACGACGGTCATATATGTTGTATCGCCCAACTTTTCGTTCGGCATTCCCGCGCTGACGTTGCAATTCGCCTTGGACATATCTATCAATTTGGCGCGTTCGCGCGCGTAATCGTCCGACAGCAATCCGTCCACTGGGATTTTGCTGAATCGTGGATCGCCGACGTAGCGCCGCAGATCCGCGTACGCCAGCTTTTTCGCCTCGATCATCACGTGCAGCGCGTCGGCGGAATTGTGGCCGAATTGCGCCAGCGGGAACTGCTGCATCAGATTCAGCATTTCGAGCGCTGCGATTCCCTGCCCGTTCGGCGGCAATTCATACACTTCCCAGCCGTGATATTTTGTCGAAAGCGGCTCAACCCACTCGCTCGAATAATCCGCCATGTCTTCGAGCGTCATCGCGCCACCTTCGCGTTTTGAAAAATCCACAATACGATGCGCAAGTTCTCCCTTGTAAAACGCATCGCGCCCGCCCTTCGCCACCAGCGCCAGCGAGCGTGACAACGCCTCGTTCCGGAAAATTTCTCCCACCTTGGGCGCTTCCCCTTGCAAAAGATACAGGCTCGCGGTCGCCGGATTTTTCTTCAAAAACCCAGCCGCTGCGGCCCAGTACTCTGCGTCCCACTCCGGCACGGGAAAACCTTCGTGCGCGTAACGAATCGCCGGCGCGAGATCCTGCTCGAATCCCAACTTCCCGAATCTGCCGAGCAGCTTCGACCAGCCGTCCACGACTCCGGGCACCGTGACAGAATCGATTCCATGCTGCGGCATCGTTGTGATGCCTTTGGTCTTCAGAAATTCCGGCGTCAGTCCCTTTGGCGACCAGCCGCTTGCGTTCAGCCCATAGAGTTTGCCGCTCTTTGCGTCGTAGACAATCACGAACAGGTCGCCACCCATCCCGTTCATCATTGGCTCGACGACGCCCATCACTGCATTCGTCGCCACCGCTGCGTCAATCGCGTTTCCGCCACGGGCGAGAATCTGCGCGCCAGCTTGCGCCGCCAGCGGGCTCTCTGCCGCGACGATGCCGTAGCGCGTGGTCACCATTGACCGTCCCTGCGTCCGGTCTTGCGCGCTTCCGATGCTGACCATGCTCAGTCCTGCCGCCAATATGAAAAATGCATACGCAAGGCTCCGCTTCATGTCGGGATTCCTGTCCTAATGTTAGGATGAAAAATCTTATTTCTTGGGACGCGATTCCGGCGGCACCACGTCGTTGTTCCGGTAATACGTCACCAGGTTCCCGAAGTGCTCGCCGCTGTGCTCGATGATTCCCACCCAGTCGCCCAAATGCGCCATCGCGCCTGCATCGCCGCCCTTTTCAAGCGCTGCCGCGCCATCAGCAAACGACTTCTTCACGAATGCGACAATCTGTTCCTTCGTCGTGTAGCCCTTCGGGTCATCCGGGAGACCCTTTGTGCTCTTGCCCAACGCGGGGTTGATCGCGAAATAATTCGAGCCTGCAATATGCACGAGAATCTGCCCAAACGTGCGCACCTTGTCATTCGGCCGGTAGTCGTATTTGTCCGCGGGCCAGTCCTCAGCCATTGCAATGATTTTCTTTCCGATGCCGTTCCATTGACGAAGGAGCACTTGTTCTGGCCCCGGAGCCTTCTTCGTGGATGTTTGCGCCGACGTCACGCTCGCACCGGCGATCACGCCAAGAAAAACTACAATCAGAAACGAAACAATAGTCTTCCGCATTTGAATTCCTCCTCAGTGGCTAGGTGCAGTGGTAAGAGGCCATAGCCTACCTGTCCGCCTCATTTCTGTCCAGCGCGGGACGCCATCAGTCACTCCGCGCATAGGCCGCGGCAGGTCACGTCTGCTGGTTTTCTCATGCAGGCCTTGAAATCATCGAATCGTTTCAGCGCCGCTGGGCTAAAATAGGGTTGGGTCATGATGACTGGAGGCACGAACTGTCTATCTTAGAGAATGCCGGCACGCCGGCCGACGCCGCTTCAAGTATCTCGCCAGGAGCAAATCCCGAAATCGATTTGTTGCTTCGCGCGGAGCATTCCGATCCTTTCCATTTCCTCGGCCCGCATCCCGCAAATTTGCCCGGAAAACCGGCACTCGCAATTCGCACGCTTCAACCTCATGCTACGCAGGTCACAATCCTCTGGGGCAAATCGGGAGAAGAACATCCTGCGGCTCGCATTCACTCCGACGGTCTTTATGAAGCCATCGTCCCAGTGACCGGAACATCGTCCGGGAAATCGCTCGACGCATCATCTGACGCGGTCGATATCGCACCCACGACTTATCGCCTTCGAATCACGTATCCTGACGGAACATCCTGGGAGACTTTTGATCCTTACGCCTTCCCTCCTCTGCTGACCGACCTCGACCTTTATCTTATCGGCGAAGGCACACATTACCAGAACTACGAAAAATTAGGCGCGCACGTCAGGGAAGTCGCGGGAGTTCGCGGTGTCCATTTCGGCGTCTGGGCGCCCAACGCCAAGCGCGTCAGCGTCGTCGGCAATTTCAATTCCTGGGACGGCCGCGTTAATCCCATGCGCAGCCGCGCCAACACTGGAGTGTGGGAAATATTCATTCCCGGGTTGAACGAAGGCGACCTTTACAAATTCGAGATACGCTCGCGGTTCAACGATGTCTTGACGCTGAAAGCCGATCCGTACGGCTTTGCCGGCGAACTCCGCCCCAAATCCAGTTCTATCGTCGCCGACATTGAAGGCTACTCTTGGCGAGACTCCGAATGGCTCGACCAGCGCCTGCGATTCGACTGGCAGCACGCGCCCATTTCCATTTACGAAGTCCATTTCGGCTCATGGCGCCGCGCCGACGGAGGCCGCTGGCTCACCTACGGCGAAATGGCTGACGAACTCATTCCCTACGTGAAGCAAATGGGCTACACGCACATCGAGCTGATGCCCATGATGGAGCATCCGTTCGACGCCTCGTGGGGATACCAAACGATTGGCTATTTCGCCGTCACCAGCCGCTATGGCTCGCCTAAGGATTTTATGGCGTTCGTCGACCGCTGCCATCAGGCCGACATCGGCGTTCTTCTCGACTGGACGCCCGGGCATTTTCCTCGCGACGCGCACGGCCTCTCGTTTTTCGACGGAACGCATCTCTACGAGCACGCGGACCCGCGCCGTGGCGCTCATCCCGACTGGGGTACGCTGATTTTTAATTACGGCCGCAATGAAGTTCAGAATTTTCTGCTCTCGAACGCCCTTTTCTGGCTCGACAAGTACCACATTGACGGCCTTCGCGTGGACGCTGTCGCCTCCATGCTCTATCTCGACTACTCGCGCCGTCAGGGCGAATGGCTGCCAAATCAATTCGGGGGACGCGAAAACCTCGAAGCGATTGCGTTTCTCAAGCGGCTCAACGAAGTCGTTCACACGCGCCAGCCCGGCACGCTCATGATCGCCGAGGAATCCACTTCGTGGCCTTCCGTCTCACGACCCACTTATGCAGGCGGACTTGGCTTCGACCTCAAGTGGAACATGGGCTGGATGAACGACACACTTCGCTATTTCGCTCTCGATCCCATCCATCGCAAGTTCCATCATGGCGAACTCACATTTTCCATGCTCTATGCTTTCAACGAGAATTTCATTCTTCCTCTCTCGCATGACGAAGTCGTCCACGGCAAACATTCGCTGATTGCCAAAATGCCCGGCGACGACATGCACAAATTCGCGAATCTGCGTCTTCTCTACGGCTACTTTTACGCGCATCCTGGCAAGAAACTTCTCTTCATGGGCTCCGAAATCGCGCAATGGAGCGAGTGGTGGGAAAATACCAGCCTCGACTGGCATCTGCTGCAATACGCTCCGCACCAGGGCATTCAGCGGCTCGTCAAGGATTTGAATCACCTATACGCCAAGGAACGGGCGCTTCACGAAGTGGAATTCGAATGGCAAGGTTTCGAATGGCTGGAGGTTCACGATGCGGACGCAAGCGTTCTGGCGTTCCTTCGCCGCGGCCGCCGCCCCGAAGATTTCATCGTAGTGGTTTGCAACTTCACGCCTGTCGCGCGCGAAGACTATCGTCTCGGTGTTCCAGAGCCCGGCTTCTATCGCGAGATTCTCAATACCGACTCGGCCTACTATTCTGGCGGCGACGTCGGTAACATTGGCGGCGTCCGCGCCGAGCCCATCCCCTGGAGCGGCCGCCCGCACTCCATCAAGATCAAGCTCCCGCCCCTCTCGGTCCTGTACTTCAAGCCCCAGCGCGACTAGTGCTGCGTTTCCGAAATTAGGAATCCGTAACTTTCGAGTGTCATAACTATACCTCAGGGGCTGAAGCCCCTTTTCTTTCTGGAACCCGAACGGCACGGTTAAAACCGTGCCGTGACGCGGGCACGTGTCACTTTCTTCGGTAATACGACGCTAGCTTCTCTTCATTCAAAGACCAGGGAACTTTTCTGTGAGGTCATACGTAACTATCGCTGAACGCCCAAGGAGGCGCTCAACGATGAAAACCATTCTTCCTGTCCTGGCGGTTCTCTGCATGGGAACTGTAGCTCTGGCGGCTCCCGCCGAGCGTTACCTGCACGTGAAAGTCGACGACCCGGTTGGACGCGAGCACGTCCGCGTCAATATTCCGCTTTCCCTCGCAGAAAAAGTGATTCCGGCGATCAATCAGGGCCAGCTCCGCGATGGCAAGGTTGAAATCGGTGAGTTCCACGCGAATGGCGTAGATCTGAAAATGCTCTTCGACGCAGTGCAGTCCGCGCCGGACGGCGAGTTCGTCACCGTTCAGGAACCGGACACAGATGTCCGTGTCGCCAAATCCAACGGCAAGATGATCGTTCACGTTATCGATAAAGAGGGCAAAGAAAAAGTGGACGTCACAATTCCGTGGGAAGTCGCTCAGGCCCTTGCGTCGAGCGGCGACAAGCAGCTCAACGTCGAAGCCGCCATTCAAGCCCTCGAAAGGGCCGGCGACACCACACTGGTGACGGTCACAGACAACAGCCAAACCATCCGCGTGTGGATCGACTCACGCAACACGTCCGATTAACTCAGCCACGGTTACAGCACGAAACGCAGAGGAGAATTCAATTATGCTGCTGCTTGGAAAAATCGGACTGGGTTTCCTGGGAACCGCGCTCGTCGCGGGCGCGGTTGTCTCCAGCGAAGGCTTCATCCACGTGAAGGTTCACGAGAAACAAACGAATGGCACGCACATCTCGCTCGTGGTGCCGGCCATGATTGTGCCCGTTACTTTGAAATTTGTGCCGAATCACTATCTGGCTGAGGGCGGAAGGAACGTTCGCCGCTATCTGCCCGTGATTGACGCAGCGATCTCCGGGCTCGCCGATTGTCCCGACGGGCCGCTCGTTGACGTCACGGATCCGGATGAACACGTAAGCGTAGTGAAGAGCGGCGGGTCGATCGTGGTTGACGTAGACGACCCGGATGAAACGGTCCACGTTTCCGTGCCACTGCACGCTACGCAAAGCGCCATTGACGAAATCGCCTCCGCCGGCGGCCCAATCTGATTTCGCGCGGCTCGGCTGCGGACTGTCTCGCCCGATGTCAATAGCAGTTGCGGGTTCGCTACGCCTGCGATTCTTTGGCCGGTATCCAGTAGACTTCTTCGCGCACTGATTCCTTCGGAAATCCGCGCCGCCGCAGGATGCCTTTGCTGTTGTCGATCATCTGCGGATGCCCGCAGAGATACGCCGAAGTATTCGTCCCGTCCAGGCCCCAGGCATCTGCGTATTTGCGGACTAAATCCTCGACGCGTCCTGTTTCGCCCTTCCATGGCGCTGTCTCTTCCCACGGGCGGCTAATCGATGCCACATACGTGAGCCACGGAAATTCCGAAGCGGCCTTTTCGAATTCTTCGCGATAACCGAACTCCCACGAACGGCTCGCCGCATTAATCACGTACAAGTGGTGTCCGCCGTCAAATTTCTGTTCGCGCCAGTCTTTGCCCAGCGCCCGGATGTAACTGACAAAGGGCGCTATCCCCGTGACGGTGCTGAGCAGCAGATGATTTTTCCGTCCGCTTTTGGTATCGAGAGTGAAGCGCCCTTTCGGAATCTTGCGCATCGTGAGTTCCGCGCCTGTCTTCAGCGAGTACAGCAAAGGCGTCAGCTCGCCTTGCGGAACCAGTTCGATGAAAATCTCCAGTTCCTTCTCGTGCGGCGCCGAAACAATTGAATACGCCCTCTCGATTAGTTTCTCTGCTCCCTGGACGCCAAGGGTTGCATATTGCCCGGGCTGAAAGCGAAATTCACCGTTGGGCGCCACGCGGATAATCCACAAATCCGTGGCAATGTCGGCGCGATGGGTGATTCGCGCTCGAAAGAACTTGTCTTCCCCTGGATTCATCCAAGCCTCCGCCTTTAGACCCTCTCAAATCAAACGACCAGGAAAACATCACCTAGACTACGGCACAGCAAAAAAACAGGGCGCCCAAACCGTCAAGCGCCCTGGCCGTCTCTCATTAACGCGCCGCTGCACTCTAGAAATCGGGCCCCTTCTGGTCCGCCATTTTTCGTGGATCGAACGTGGTGTTCAAATCTAAGTCCTTAATGTTGCAGCCGAATTGCAGTCCCTTCTCATCGGGTGCGGCGACGTCTTTGCCGTCCGCCGTCTTCCGCGGAAACGAGAACATCACCGCTGTTATCTCATGGCCGTCTGCGCTTCGGTTAATCTGCACGCTTGTCGCGCCCACCTTTACCTTCGACTTCTTCCCCCGCAAATACGCCTTCCCCTTCAACTCGTCGCCAGAAACGCCGCGGAAAGGTATCATGTTCGGTCCCACAACGACAATTTCATAGTCCGTTATCGGCGCGCTCAAATCCTTCGGCGCGTCCGCTTCTTTCATCTTCCCGCTCAGTATCAGTTCCCGAACCAGCGCTTCGCGCACCGTACGCGACGACGTCCAGCGCACAATAAAGGGCCCAAAGTACACTATTCCTTGGCGACCGTCGGCAGGGGCCTGCGGATCATACGGTCTTGGCGCGTCGGACTCCGGATTCGCCCCTTCCGTTGTCCTTTGCTGGTTCGGCATCGACGGTCCCGGCGGGCCGCTCATCGGCTGCCGTACCTTCCAATCCTCATTGATTGGCTCAAACTTGGCCCACGGAGAATTATTCAGGATCTGTTGCACGTCATTGCGATCCCATTGTTCATACGGCTTCGTCCTCCATGGTTCCCCGCTGTCCCCCGCCCACGCTAACGTCAAAGTCGTAAGCGCAAATATCCACAGGGGCAACACCCTCGCCCAGCGGAGAACGCTCCTGCGTGATGTCATTTTCTTGAACTTCATTTTTCTGCTCCAACCCAAAAACGCGCTTTAGAAATCGGGCTCCTTCTGATCCGCGATCTTACGGGTGTACCGAGGGTTCGCATATCGCTGCCAACTTGCAAGTGTTCCACGCCTACCGCATCTCCATTGGATGGCCCATTGTTATCAGATTCTCGCGACGCACGCAATTGTAAGGGTCAGCGCCGCGCGTCCGTTATTCGCGGTGAATTCATGATTCGTTCGAGCCGGTAGACTGGCCTTTGGTGCGCCTCAAAGTAATTCCGCATCATCAACTCACCCACAAGCCCCATGGCCAGAAATTGCAACCCGAAAAGCGACAGAAGCATCCCCAGAATCAGCAACGGCCCGTGCTTAACAAATATGTCTGTGCCGGTGAACACTTTATCCAGAAACAAAAAACCCAGAATGCCTCCGCCCGCCAGAAAACTGATCATCCCTGCAGGCCCAAAGAAGTGCAGCGGCCGCAACATATACCGGAGCAAGAAACGAATCGTGATTAAGTCGAAGAAAACCCGGCTTGTGCGCGAAATCCCATAATGCGACTTCCCTTGCGGTCTCGGCACATTGCGTATCGGTACCTCAATCACTTTCGCGCCGTTTAAGGAAGCCAGCGCCGGAATGAATCGATGCAGTTCGCCGTAGAGACGCACATCCTTAATTGTTTCTCGTCGATACACCTTAAACGTCGTGCCAAAATCGTGGATGTTCACCCCTGAAAGCTTCGCCATCAGCCAGTTGGCCACTCTCGAAGGTATTCGTCGAAAAAAGAAGTTATCCACACGCTTTTGGCGCCATCCGCTAACGATGTCCGAATCGGTTGCCTCCAGCGCCTCGACCATCCTCGGGATATCGGCCGGATCGTGCTGCAAGTCTCCGTCCATCGATATAATAATGTCCCCGCTTGCATGATCAAAGCCGGCTGCCAACGCGACGGTCTGCCCGTATTTCCGCTTTAGCCGCAGCGAAATCACCCGGTGATCTTCATCCGCAAGCTCTGCAAGGATTTCCGGCGTTGAATCCAAACTGTGGTCGTCGACAAATACAAACTCCACCGGCTCAAATCTTCCCTTCATCACCTCGGAGAGTTGCCTGTGCAGCTCCCGCAGCGAACCTTCCTCGTTCAACACGGGGATAACGACTGAATACTTCGGCATACCGGCTTCTGCGTCACGCATTGTTTCCGTCCAACTCCTGGAAAGTCATCAGGCATACGTTATGCTCACGTATTGCCCGCCGCACATCTGGGTCAATCAACCCTTCCAATTCCGCCTCGCGCTCCCGTTTCAGTCGCGTGGGAGACTTCTCCAACTCCTCGTCGTACTTCCCGGGATGGCACATCAGTTCCGTCACACCGTCACGCATCGCCCCTATCATGGCCAGAATTGCCTCGCGATTCAACCTCCCCGTCGCCGCAACGCCCATAAAGTGGTCGGGAGTGCGAATCCCATGCGAACTCGCCAGCTTTTGGAAACCTGACGCGTTAACTCCGGCAATCAATGCCGTCGCGCGCTGCTTCCATGAGCTTAGGCCTCCCCGGAATACAGGAGATAGCAAAGTCTTGGTGTCCTCGAATGGTTTTCGAATTCGCGTGACTTTGAATTCCTCGGCTACTCGTACTACTACTTCCATCACCCTGGGATGCGCATGCGTGTGCTTGTGGGAATCAAAGTGTGTCGGGCGCAATCCAGACGCGATCACACGCTCCACCTGCGCCCGAAGCTCTACTTCAATTGCTTGCAGTCGCACTGAACCTGCGGATAGCTTTGATAGGAGAGCCGGTAGCGACGGCGGCAAGCGCCCTTCCGAATCAGCGAGAGAGCTCACTTGCTTCGCAGGCGCGACACATCTCCCGCCGACCAGCACCAGATGGCATCCAACCCCCAGCTTAGGATTGGCTTGCGCGCACTCGATGGCATCTTCGAACGCATCGCCATTGGCCATGATCGTCGCGCTCGTCACAATCCCGTCGCGAAATCCTCGCACGATTCCCGCGTTCACCCCGCGCGTGTAACCAAAATCGTCCGCATTGACGATGAGCCGTTTCATCGAGGAGCATGATCGTTGCGTGTTGGCATCATATCACGGCGACGAAAGCCCATCGCGGCTGCGCGATTCCAGCTTGAGCGTAAAGATTCTGCATTCGCGCCCGCATCGGATTAAACGACAAAGGACCTGTTCTGAAGAAAAAATCGCGGCAAAAAAAAGTTTTCAACAGTTGTGTTGAAAACCTTGTGGAAAAATTCCCTCGTTGTCTCGTAAGCGTGCACGATTAAAGCGTCTAATGCTCTTTGCACTAAACTAGGGCAATTCCCCATTCAAATCTAAAGTGTTCACTGGATCGCTTCGGGCAGCAAATCAGGAAATGGGTTAACAAGGGTTCGCGGGCAGATACTCTTACCCGGCAATTTCAGTACCAATGCGCTGGCGGCTTCAAATGAATGTTGATCGTCTCTTCTTCTTTGTCCAACACGTAGTACTGTCCAAACGGTCTCCACCCATCCTTGACCACTTGAATCATTATTTTCACGCGCGGAACATCTCTCACCTTTGCGATTCCCGCCAGATCGGTCTTCAAGTCCAATTCAATCTTCCTGGGATGACGGAGAAAGCGGGGTTCTTCGTAGCGAACGTAAACGCTCGCGTTATCCACCGGCTTGCCTGGATCGCCGCCGGTCACAACAATCTGCAATGCGCTCACCGGATTCTCTTTATCCGACTTCGCCGCTGCACTCCTCGCCGGCGTCCAACCAAGCATCGCGCCGGCAAGCACGACCACGGCCAGTCCGGCCATCATTTTTAAGGAAATCCTTGTGAACACTTTTGGTGACACCCCCGTGGCCCGCATTCTACCACCCGGAGTTTCTAATTTCGATGCTTCAGGACATAACGCGCGATGCCCTTGAGTTCGCCGCGACTGCTGAGCGCCCTCGTTCGTAACTCTTAGCCCATTTGACTGCGGCGAACCTCTGCGATACCTTCAGTCGGCAGTCGTGCCGCGCGCTGCACGTGCTCGCCTGCAAGCCTTAAGGAGGATTGACGATGGGATTTTCAACCGATGCGATTCACGTGGGTCAGGAACCCGATCCCTCCACTGGCTCCATCGTCGCGCCTATCTATCAAACCTCCACGTACGTCCAGGAAGCCCTCGGCAAGGACAAAGGTTACGACTACGCGCGCACCAACCATCCCAACCGCAAAGCCCTTGAACGCACCATCGCCAAACTCGAAGGCGGAGTCGCTGCTTACGTCTTTACTTCCGGCATGGCGGCGATCGATTCGGTCTTTCGATTGCTTCGTCCCGGCGACCACGCCATTCTTTCGCGCGCCGTGTATGGTGGAGTCTACCGCCTCACCACCCAATTCCTCGTTCAACTCGGCATGGAATTCAGTTTTATTGACACTTCGTGTCTGGAACAAGTGCAGAAAGCGCTACGTCCGTCGACCAAAATGATTTACGTCGAGACTCCGACGAATCCCACCATGATCGTCACCGATCTCGCCGCGGTCGCCGCGCTTGCGCGTGACAAGAATCTTACAATGGTAGTGGACAACACTTTCCTCAGCCCTTATCTCCAGCAGCCTCTCGCTCTCGGCGCGCATATTGTGGTCCATTCCATGACGAAATATTTGAACGGCCACAGCGATTGCATCGCGGGCGCGGCGATTTTCTCGCGCAAGGAAGATGCGGAGAAGATTTATTTTCTTCAACGCTCCGCTGGCGCGGGACTTGCTCCAATGGATTGCTTCCTCGTGTCGCGCGGAATCAAGACGCTGGCCGTGCGCATGGATCGGCACAACTTGAATGGCATGGCCATGGCCAAGTTCCTTGAATCCCATCCCAAAGTCCAGCGCGTCATCTATCCCGGCCTCGCTTCTCATCCTCAACACGCCATCGCCAAAAAACAGCAGCGCGGCTTCGGCGCCATGCTCTCCTTCGACGTTGGCAGCATGGAAGCGGCCCGCGGCTTGCTCAATCACGTGAAGCTCTGCTCCCTCGCCGAGAGCCTCGGCGGCGTCGAGACCCTCATCTCCCATCCTGCGTCGATGACTCATGCCTCCATTCCCGCCGACGTTCGCAAGCAAATCGGCATTGCCGACGGCCTGGTCCGCCTCTCCGTCGGCATCGAAGACGTAGAAGACCTAATCGCCGACCTCGACCACGCCCTCTCCAAGATTTAGCGAAAAACCTCCTCGCGGAAAAACTCCATTCCTTGTCATTCCGAGGAGCCATGCGACGAGGAATCTGCTTTCCCTGTAGCTCAGGTCCCGTTTGCGCGTGTTCTGCGCAAACTGACCTGAGGCTCCTTCCGAGTACACCTGATAGCAGCCGCGCCGGCATCGAAGCTCGCTCGGAACAGCGTGCATTGGGGGTTGATAATTCCACGCGCGATGTGATAACGATTGTGTTTGCCAATGGCCCCGGCGTTTATCAGTTTCGTTCACGAAGAAATAGAATGGGCTGAGTGTGTACAGAACTTCATTAGCCTAATGTTCGGTTCAAGTGCCGCGCCATTCATGTCTTCCGACAAGTTTCAGGTGTACGCTGGAGAAAAATGGCTGGACAGGATCATGGATGAACTGAAGGAAGCCAAGGTCGTCCTACTAATGCTCAGCGAAAATTCCGTGAAAAGACCGTGGGTGAATTTTGAAGCCGGAGCAGCTTGGACGAGAGATATTGTTACGATTCCAATATGTTTTGGGGGCTTGCAGAAAGACAATCTGCCGAAGCCGTATTCGGGTTTACAGGCGATTGACCTGGAATCCAGGGATGATCATGAGTACCTAGCAAGATCTGTCGCGCATCATCTCGGGATCCCCGAGCCGATGTCAACGACGTTCGGTTCAACGGCTTTGGGAGGCCCAGAGTCAGAACGAGTGTTTAGGAGAGAACAGACGGCCTACAACGTACTGCGAGAGAAGCTTTCCCAATTGCGCAGCCACCCAACCTAGTCATCGCTTCCTAGGGACACACGCTGGTCGAGCCTCTCGTAGGGGCGGCCTTCAGGCCCGCCCGCGCGACGCTCGCATCGCGGGTCCTGACCTGACGCAGGATGGGGGCGAAGCGAACTGCAGGCACGGACAAGAGTCCGCTTTGTCCAGAACCTTTAAACCCATTGTAGTGAGTGAGTTTCCGATGACACGAATTAACAGGCTGGCCTAGGCACCGTACACTGGCGATAAGCGAAGGAACACACAATGCATGATCCGATTCAGGGCTTGATCCAGAACATCGCGGAAGTGCGCCGCTTGCTAGAGATTCACGAGCAGGTCGGCGGGACTACACGCGGTCGCAAGCACAATCTTGAAGTGCTGAACAAGAGCGGCATTGTCTTGCTCGTGGCATGCTGGGAGGCCTTCGTCGAAGACCTAGCATCTGCCGCCTTTGACGCCATGCTCGTTCACGCGAGTGCTCCCACGATCTTCCCTGCTGCGGTTCTCACGTGCGCATCGAGCGATCTTAAGAGCAGCCAAGACAATCGCGAAGTCTGGAAGCTAGCGGGAGATGGGTGGAGAGCCGTTCTCCAAGCCCACAAAGCTGAGGTGCTCAAGGATTATGTCGGGAAGCTTAACACCCCGAAACCCAAGCAAGTTGACATCCTTTTCTCGACGCTAGTCGGGTTGTCCAGCATGTCACAAGGCTGGCACTGGAAAAGAATGTCACCCAACGCGGCCGTTGATAAGCTGAATCGACTAGTTGAGCTTCGGGGCAGCATTGCGCATCGTGTTGCCGCTGCGGAATCTGTTCACAAGACTACCGTCAGAGATCATCTTGAGTTTATTTCCCGGCTTTCTGTCAAATCGAGCAACCGCACGCGAGCGTTTCTTTATGCCCGGACAAAGCAACAACCGTGGCCACCATACCATTTTCGTGGAGTCAGCTAGCCCAACCTCTGACGCGCGCCGCCAAATACTTCATTTCCGGTTGTCATCTCTCCCAGGCCGCAGAACCGACTCTTCGATCCATCGCAAATAAGCGAATGAACCGGCGACGACGGGCACCGCGACAATCTCTGGCGTGTCATAACTGTGCACTCTCCGAATCTCCCGCTCCAGCGCCGAAAATCGTTTGCGCGTGGTCTTTATCAGCACCAACACTTCCTTCGCCGTTTCCACTTTCCCTTTCCACCAGTAAATCGACCGCACCGGACTCCCCATCACATTCGCGCACGCCGCCAGGCGCGCCTCCACCACCGCGCGCGCAATTTTCTTCGCCTCTGCTTGCGACCGGCACGTCACCATCACCATAATCTTGTCGGTCATACGCCGCCTCTTCTAACCGCCTGTTGAAAGAATACTCTTGGTTATCATTCCTGCGACGCGAGAAGGAAATAGTTTACAAAAACGCAAGAAAAAGCAGATTCCTCGTCGCGGTTGCTCCTCGGAATGACAATGGGCAGAGTTTTTTCGGCAAACTGCCAAATCGGCGCGTAATTATCTTCTGTTCTACATGGTTTTCCCAATGTTCGATTCTCGCGCGGCAAGATACAATACCCTCCGCATGATCACCAAATGACGACCCACGCGATCCATTTCGGCACCTCCGGTTGGCGCGGCATTATCGCCGACGATTTCACCTTCGACGGCGTTCGCATCGCATCCGCCGCCATCGCCGCGCACGTTCGCAGCCTCTCGAAAAATCCGACGCTCCTCATCGGCCACGATACGCGCTTCTTCTCCCCAGAATTTGCTCGCGCAGCTGCCACCGTATTGGTCAACGAAGGCTGCCCGGTGCTCTTCTGCGGTAAAACTCCCACGCCCGCGATTGCTTTTGAAATTCGCCGCCGCAAAATTCAAGGCGCAATCAACATCACCGCCAGCCACAATCCCGCGGCCTATAACGGTCTAAAGTTCTCTGGGCCTGACGGTGCGCCCGCGCTCCCCGAAGTCACGAAAGATATCGAAGCCCGCGTCGCCAAATTAATCAAACATCCGCAGAAAACTTCGAAACAACCAGAACAGCCAAACTTCGAAACCGTCGACTTGCGCGAACCGTATTTCAAACGTCTCGCCGAGCTCGTGCGTTTCGACGTCATCGCGTCATCTCAGCTTTCCTTCGCGTACGACGCTTTGCACGGCTGCGGCGCCGGCTGGTTCGACGCTCTTCTCGCGCAGCATGGCATTCAAGTTCACGCAATTCGCACAGAGCGCGACGTTCTTTTCGACGGCTCCGGCCCCGATCCCTCCGAAGAAAATCTCAAACCTCTCGTCAAGGCGCTCCAGGAAACCAAGGCCAGCGCGGGGCTCGCCACCGACGGCGACGCTGATCGCTTCGGCGTTCTCGATCGCGACGGCACCTTCATCTCGCCGAATCATATTCTCGCGCTCGTCTTCGATTACCTTATTCAGTCACGCGGCTGGAAGCTTGGCGTCGCGCGCAGCGTCGCCACCACCCATCTTCTCGACGCAATCGCGAAGCACTACCATGTGCCTGTTTTCGAAACACCGGTCGGATTTAAGTATATTGGTCCGTATCTCGAACAGGATAAGATTGCGCTCGGCGGCGAGGAAAGCGCGGGCATGACGATTCGCGGCCACGTCCCGGAGAAAGACGGAATTCTCGCTTGCCTGCTTGTCGCGGAAATGATCGCGGCTCGCCGCGCGTCGCTGGCCGAGCAGTTAAAGGATCTTTTTCATCGCGTCGGCCGGGCTTACTGGCCCGTCCGCGAAAATCTTCACCTCTCGCCCGAGGTGATCAAGGGGCTGGCGGCGAAGTTCAAGAAAGCGCCGTCTGAATTTGCGGGCAAGCGCGTGAAGCGCACAGATCGCATCGACGGACTGCAACTGATTTTCGACGACGAGTCCTGGGTTCTGATGCGCCCGTCGGGCACCGAGCCGCTCGTTCGCGTTTATGCCGAAGCGGAAACGCCGGAGAGGTCGAAGCAAATCGCCGAGGAGGCGCGCAAGTGGGTCACGACCTGAAAAAAAATGTTGACGCCGGTACTGGCGAGCAAATCGACGATCTGTCGCAGCCTTTCTTTCGTCGCAACGGCCGCTACTTCTTCGCGCTCGCGTTTTTCTTGCTGCTTCTTCAAGACGTCTTCGGAACGCACGGCCTCGTCGCCATGCGCCGCTCGAAAGCTCAGATTCAGGCAGTCCAGGCGCAGATCCAGCAGCTCGACCAGGAAAATCAGGAGCTCCAGCAGCGCATCCACAGCCTCAAAACGGATCCTGCAGCCATCGAAAAAATCGCGCGCGACCGCATGGGCCTCGCCCGCCCCGGCGAAATGATTTTTCAAACCCCCGATTCCCCAAGCAGCCACGCGCCGCAATCGAACCCCGCCTCGAATCCTAGAAAGTAACGCGATCCATATTTACTTGTCATCCCGAGCCGCCGTGCGGCCAGGGATCTGCTTTTGGCGGGTGCCCCATCCTGAGCGGTGCTTGCGAAGGGTGGGGATTTTCATTTTTCGACTTTTCGATTCTCGACTGTAAACTACCGGCTCTCCCCCTGAGCATTTTTCGAAATCTCGCGAGGATTTCGCCGCCTCGGCCTTTTGTGTAAATCCGCGCCGTCGCCAGCAGCGTCATCGCCACACAAATAATCAGCAATCCCAGCGAAGCCATTGCAATGCTCTCTCCGCGCTTCGTCAAGATTGAAAACCGCCCGTAAACAAATTCGATGTGCACCCAATAAACGAGCAGCGACGCTTGTCCCATCTTGATGATGGGACTAAATCCCCATTGCGCCGCTCCCCACCGGCACCAAGCATAAACCAGCGGCACAATCACCATCACCACGCCCACGCGAATCAGCAGAAAGTTCGGACTCGTGTGCCAGAAATCATAAACCGCATACACATGCACGGGCAGCGAGTCGAACCGCCAGCCGAGCGCGCCGCAAATCACGCCTGCTCCACCCAAAATAAGAACAGACTGCGCCTGCCTCGAGCGAGCCCAATCGCTCATCAGGAAAAATCCCGCAGCGAGTCCCGCAAACGCAAATGCCGCCCACGGAAAAATCGGGAAAAGCCAGTGCTGGGGCGTCCCCAGATTGTGAACGCCATTGATGTACGACTCGATGGGCCACGGCAACCAGCGCGGCTGCCACGTCGTCCACAACGGAGGAGTGGCCAGCGCAATTCCCGCCGCCACCGCGCCCGCGAGGATTCCGTTCGTCCCTCGCCGTCGCGCGAACCAGCACACGACGCCCATCAACATCATCGACACGCCGATTGTGTTCAGAATATCGACGCGCAGCAGGTCCGTCCACGGCGACCACGGATAGCCCAGCGCGAATTCCTGCACGCGAAACAGCAGCCCCAGGCCGAGAATCTCCGCGCCGCGCCGAATCGTCATGGCCGCAATTTCGTTCGCCGGCGCGCCCTTCTGCCGCATCCGGTCCGTTACCAACGCAAAGGAAATTCCCGCAAGGAAAAGAAATAGAGGTGCGGGCAAAGTGCCCAGCAGTTGCGACCATCCGAAGAAATTTGTCTTTCGCGCCGCCGGGCTCAGCCACGAATCGTAGCAATGCGTCTGAAACATCAGCACGCACGCCAGTCCGCGCATCCAGTCGATGTACGCGATCCGCTGTTTTACCGGCAGGGCCATTCACGAAAAAGCATCGCTTGACTCACACGTTCAACGCAAAGGTTTTCTAGCAGCCTTTTTTGTAGCTCACGTCCCGCCGCGATGCTGTACGTCGCGGCTGACGTGAGGTCTTCCGTATCTATCGCACGACACCGGCCACCGGGCTCGACGCTGTCGCGTACAGTTTCTTCGCAATCCTGCCCGCGAGAAACGCTTTGCGTCCCGCCTCGACCGCCGCGCGCATCGCCTCCGCCATCAACACCGCATCCTGAGCGCCCGCAATCGCCGTGTTCATCAACACGCCGTCGGCACCCAACTCCATCGCAATCGCCGCATCCGAAGCGGTTCCCACGCCCGCATCGACGATCAGCGGTACCTCCGTGATGCGCTCGCGCAGAATCCGCAAATTCGCCAGATTCTGAATCCCCATCCCCGAGCCAATCGGCGCACCCAGCGGCATCACCGCCGCCGCGCCCGCATCCACTAATTTTCGCGCCACAATCAAATCGTCATTCGTGTATGGCAGCACGATGAAGCCTTCTTTCACCAACGCCTTCGTCGCGCGCAGCAACTCCTCCGTCTCCGGGAAAAGCGTCTGCTCATCGCCAATTACTTCCAGCTTCACCCATTCTGACAATCCCGCTTCGCGCCCCAATCGCGCCGCGCGTATCGCTTCCTCCGCCGTGTAGCATCCCGCCGTATTCGGCAGAATGAAAAGTTTCGTGCGATCAATGTAATCGAGCAGCGATTCCTTGGTGTGATCCGTCAGATTCACGCGCCGCACCGCCACCGTCACTATCTCCGCGCCCGACGCTTCGTGCGCCCGCGCCATTTCCGGCAGCGAACGGTATTTCCCCGTCCCTACAATCAGCCGGGAACGAAACGCCCGCCCCGCAATCACAAGTTGGTCTTCCATGGTTTAGCTCCCTACGGACATTCTATCAGGCTCGCTTTGCCTTTGTAGGGCCCTAACGGCTTTATCGGGCCGATGCCTTCCGCAGGACGGCACTCGCTCCTCCTTGATTCTGTTGTTGGGTGGCCCAAGCCAGGGATTGGCTTTTGCGGGTGCCCCATCCTGAGCGTTGTTTGCGAAGGGTGGGGATTTTGCCTTTGTACGGCCCAACTCGTCCTGAGTGCGCGAAGGATCGGCTTTATCGGCCCGCGACGCTCGCTCTTACGCGCTTGCCTGCGGCCGCGGCTCCTCCACATCCGCATACAACTGCGCGATCGCATCGCTGTATTTCTGCAAAACTACGCGGCGTTTGAGCTTCAGCGCGTGCGTCAGCTCGCCACCCTCAACCGTGAAATCTTTGTCGATCAAGGCGAACCGTTTCGGTCGCTCATATTGCGCCAGGTTCTCCGTCAACCTCTCGATTTCCGCGCTAATCAACTCCCGCGCCCAAGCGTCGTTGGAGATTCTCTCTCCGTCCAATGCAATCCCTTCCGCCAGCGCTTTCGCCGCAATGGCCGTCCGGTTCGGCACAATCAACGCCGACACAAACTTTTTCGTATCGCCCACAACCATCGCATTCGCAATGTACGGGCTTGTCCGCAACTTGATTTCAATCGGCGCGGGCGCCACGAATTTCCCCGCCGCCGTTTTCAGCAATTCCTTCTTCCGGTCGGTAATCACCAGATAACCGTCCGCGTCCAAATGCCCGATATCTCCCGTGCGCAACCATCCATCCGGACTCAGCGCCTCCAGCGTCGCTTCCGGTTTGCGGTAGTAGCCCTGCATGATGTTCGGACCGCGCGCCAGAATTTCTCCATCCTCCGCAATTTTCACTTCGCAATTGCGGATCGGCCGCCCCACTGTGCCTACTTTGTTTTCGTTTGGCGTGTTCGTTGAAATTACCGGTGACGATTCCGTCAGCCCGTATCCTTGATAGATCGGCACGCCCACCGACCAGAAAAATTCCGCCAGTCCGACCGCCAGCGGCGCTCCGCCGGAGTAGAACACGCGCATGCGCCCGCCGATACCCGCGCGAATCTTTGAATACACAAGCCGGTCGGCAATCGCCCAGCGCACCCTTACCTCGGCCGACACATCTTTTCCGTAGGCGCGCCACGGCACCGCCTCCTCCGCGACGCGCAACGCCCAGTCGAATATTTTGCGCTTCAGTCCAGTTTCCTGATGGCCCTTTTCTACGATATTCGCGTACGTCTTCTCGAACACGCGCGGCACGGCCGCCGCGATCGTCGGACGCACTTCGATCAGCGCCTTCGCGGCATCCTCGATTTTCTCCAGATACGCAACCGTAACGCCGTGGAAAAGCGCTGTGTAATCGAATATCCGCTCGTAGACGTGCGAAAGCGGCAGAAACGAGAGCTGCACATCACCCGGAAAGTATCCGACCGCCGAAGTCGCGTCGATCGAATTCGACGTCAGATTTGCATGCGTCAGCATCACGCCCTTCGGCTCGCCTGTCGTCCCCGACGTATAAATCAGCGTGGCCAGTTGCTGCGGTTGCACGTCAGTCGCAGCACGCCGGTACTCTGCGATGTCCGCATCATTCGCCGCAGCAATCAGCGTCGCGTAATCCAGAAACTCGCAGCGCAATTCCTCTGGCGCATTAACGCAAATGATTTTCTTGAGGGCCGGAATTTTCCCGCGACACGCCGCCACCTTTCGCGCTTGCGTTTCACCGGAGACAACCGCAACCTTCACGCCGGCGTCATTCCAAATATATTCGAGCCGCTCCGGAGATTCGTTGTAGTAAATCGGCACATCCATCGCGCCCAATCCCAGCACGGCGAAATCCGCGACGTGCCATTCCGGCGAATTCGGCGCAAATAGTCCTACCCGATCTCCCGCTTTCACGCCCAGCGCCGCCAATGCCTTCGACAGTCCCGCAATCCGCCGCAGCATTTCCGCAGAGGAATGCGCCTGCCAGCCCTTCGCCGCGCGATACATCTGCGCGCGCGGATTCGGATGCTGGTCCACCGCGTCCAGAAAGCATTTCGTCAGCGCCGGATATTTCGCCGCATGATCCATCATAAGTTTCGCCACTCTAGCGCAGCATCATCACCTGCGCAACGTCGGCAGAGCTGCTCGCGTTCCTGATTGCTAAGTCACTGGCCACTTGGCCACCGGCCGCGCTAATATAACTCTTCCCCGAGGGAGGGCCCATGTCCAAGCTCGCCACTGAAGATCGTGCCACCTACCAGCCCATGCGCGCGCCGCGCGGCACGCAAATTTCCTGCAAGGGCTGGCAGCAGGAAGCCGCCCTCCGCATGTTGATGAACAATCTCGACCCGGAGGTCGGCGAGCGTCCCGAGGATTTGGTTGTTTACGGCGGACGTGGCAAAGCGGCGCGCAACTGGGAATGCTTCCACGCCATCGTGAAATCCCTCCGCAACCTCGAAAATGACGAAACGCTTCTCGTTCAGTCGGGCAAGCCCGTCGGCATTTTTCGCACGCACACCTATGCACCGCGCGTCATCATCGCGAATTCGAATCTCGTCGGCCACTGGGACGACTGGAAACATTTCAACGAACTGGAACGCGCGGGCCTGACGATGTATGGTCAAATGACCGCGGGAAGCTGGATTTACATCGGTACGCAGGGCATCTTGCAGGGCACGTATGAGACTTTTGCCGCCGCAGCGCGCAAACATTTCGGCGCGGGTGCCGATCTCTCCGGGAAACTCGTCGTCAGTGGCGGCATGGGCGGAATGGGCGGCGCGCAGCCTCTCGCTGCCACGCTCAATGGCGCGGCGTTCCTTGGGATCGAGGTCGATCCTGAACGCATCAAGCGCCGCGTCAAGACCGGATATTGCGATGTGATGGTCAACGATCTCGACGAAGCACTGCGCATTCTGAAAAATGCGGTACGCAAGCGCGAAGCCACTTCCGTCGGCCTCATCGGCAATTGCGCGGATTTAATTCCAGAACTTGCGCGTCGCGGCGTCGTTCCCGATTTGCTCACCGATCAAACCAGTGCGCACGATCCCATCGGCGGCTACATCCCGCAGGGCCTCTCGCTCGAACAGGCCAAGGAATTGCGCGAACGCGATCCCGAGGCTTATCGTAAGCGCGCCATGCAATCCATCGCCACTCACGTCGAAGGCATGCTCGCACTGCAAAAAATGGGCGCGATCACTTTCGATTATGGCAACAACATCCGCACATTCGCCTTCGAACAAGGCGTTAAGAATGCTTACGACTTTCCCGGCTTCGTTCCCGCTTACATTCGTCCCTTGTTTTGCGAAGGCCGTGGACCGTTTCGCTGGGCCGCTCTTTCCGGCGAGCCGTCGGACATTCACCGCACTGACCAGCTCGTTCTTGAAATGTTCTCGCGCAACGAGTCCCTTTGCCGATGGATCAAGCTCGCGCAGAAGCGTGTTCATTTTCAAGGTTTGCCCGCGCGCATCTGCTGGCTCGGCTACGGCGAACGCGACAAATTCGGCCTCGCGCTCAACGATCTGGTCGCACGTGGCGAACTCAAAGCGCCCATCGTCATCGGTCGCGACCATCTCGACTGCGGCTCCGTCGCTTCGCCCTATCGCGAAACGGAGGCCATGCGCGACGGCTCTGACGCCATCGCCGACTGGCCCATGCTCAACGCCATGCTCAATACCGCGAGCGGCGCAAGCTGGGTTTCGATTCACGACGGCGGCGGCGTCGGCATCGGCTACGCTATCCACGCGGGGCAAGTGACTGTTGCCGACGGCACGAAAGAAATGGCCGCGCGCATCGAACGCGTGCTCACAAATGATCCCGGCATCGGCGTCGCGCGCCACGTTGACGCCGGCTATCCCGAAGCCATTGATTTTGCGAAGCAGCACAACGTTAAAATCCCGATGCTTCGCGAACACGCCGATTAGGCGTGCTTGCGTGGATCGAAACACAGCATGTCATATGATCAAATTTTGACGAGCCGGATCCGAGCAGCGCTAGCAGGCAATCGCCGCGTTGAGGAGAAAACAATGTTCGGCGGCATTACCTTCATGGTTCAGGGAAAGATGTGCGTTAGCGTAGGCAAGGAACGCATCATGTGCAGGATTGATCCCGCCATCCACGATGCCGCGCTGCAACGGAAGGGTTGCCGCACCGTGGTCATGAGGGGACGACAGTACCGAGGCTTTGTACACATTGATGCCGAAGCCGTAAGGACAAAGGCCAACCTCGACTATTGGGTTGGGCTGGCGTTGGATTATAACGAGAAGGCCCACACTCAAAGTCGGAGAAGAAATCGACAGCCAGTCAGAGACGCTCATTCACAGGGCAGTAAATGACATTCAAAGTTCAAGTCGGCCTGATCGCTCTGATCATCTTCTCCGCAGGCGCCGCCGTTTTTGTCTCCGTGCTCATCGCGCGCCGCCGCGATTTGCCTGCCGCAGCGCGCCGCGCGTTTCTGTTGAGCAATGTCGCGCTTGTTCTTTGCATGGCGACGCTGGTTGCAGGCATCTCGATTTATCCCGCGACGCACAGCTGGGGACTGACCCTCGAAGGCGCGGCCGTCTTTTTTCTGGTGCTTAAGTTTGTTTTTGTGCGGCAGTTCGCGCATCGTATTCGTCGTGAGCATCCGCGCACGCAAAGCGTCGCGTTACCCGAGGCCCACAAAGGAACCTGAACAGGCAGTCGATTTTGCCGGAGGAATTTCGCAAGGAGGCTGACATGATCGTTATCACCGGAGCCACAGGAAACACAGGAACCCCCGCAGCGGAAGCATTGCTCGCAAAGGGCGAAAAGATTCGCGTCATCGGCCGTGACGCCGCAAAGCTCGAGCGCTTCGCCTCCAAAGGCGCGGAACCCTTCGTCGCCAACGTCGAAAATGCCGACGAAATGACTCGTGCATTTGACGGTGCGACAGCCGTATATCTCGTAATCCCGCAGGCTTTGCACCGCGAAGACTTTCGCGATTACCAGGAGCGCATCAGCGATGCTTACGCCTCAGCCGTTGCGAACGCCGGCGTGAAGTACGTCGTCACGCTCTCCAGCATCGGCGCGCAGAACACCGCGAAAACGGGTCCGGTGCTGGGCTTACACAATATGGAGGAAAAACTCAATCGCATCTCCGGCCTCAACGTTCTTCACCTTCGCCCTGCGAGTTTCATGGAAAATCTCCTGATGAGCATCGACGGCATCCGTATGATGAACGTCCTCCCCGGCGCTTCCACGGCCGAAGCGTCATTCCCGACCATCGCCACCAAAGACATCGGCAACTACGCCGCCGGACGCCTCGCCAAGCGCAACTTTTCCGGGCATTCCACTCAAGAACTTCTTGGGCCGCACGATGTGACGATGAAGGAAACAGCCGGAATCATCGGACGCGCTATTGGCAAGCCCAATCTCGCCTACGTGCAAATGCCGCTGCCGCTTCTCGAGTCCGCGCTCGCAGGCATGGGCTTGCCGAAAAGTTCCGCGGCGCTGCTGGTGGAATTGTGGAATGGCGCGAACGAGGGCCTGCTTGATCCGCAAGAGACGCGCTCGGCCGAAAACACAACGCCAACCACTCTCGAACAATTCGCGGAAGAAGTTTTCGCGCCGCAATTCCTCCGCCGCGCCGCCAAAGCCTAGATGAGATTTTGAATATGCCTGTGACTCGCAATGAATTTCGGCGGATGGCTCTCGATTTTCCGGAGACGGTGGAGTCCGCCCACATGGGCCATCCCGACTTCCGAGTCCGCGGAAAGATATTCGCCACGCTCTCGCATCCCGGCAAGCCGCAAGGAATGGTGAAACTCACTCCGGATCAACAGGAAGTCTTTATGGCGGACCACCCGCGAACTTTCGAACCGGCAAGCGGCGCCTGGGGACGCCAGGGCTGCACTATGGTCGCCCTCAAAGTGGCCAACAAAACGACGTTGCGCCGCGCCATTCTTGCGGCTTGGCTCAACTCCGCGCCACGGGCGCTCGCGAAGCAGGTCGAAGTTCGAGACTAAGATGGAACTATTCCTCGCCGACGGCCGTATCTCTACACAGCAACGCGAGGTGCGTCCAATGTCCACGAATGTCTTTGCAAGAATGGCGGTTCGGATCGCAAGCGTTTGCCTGCTGCTTCTCCTGCCGGCTGTCGCTTTCGGGCAAAAGACAGATACCCTCTCTGAAACAGGTCAGGATCATTTCACCGCCGACTTCCCTTCCGGCGGCCAGCTTCGCATGCACATACGCTCGTCCGGAGTTCGCATCACGGGCAGCGACGAAAACAAAATCGCGATCCATTTCTCCGCGCCGAATACAGATGACCTGCACAATGTTCGCGTCATACTGAAGCAAACCGGCAATCGCGGCGACCTCGACATTAGAGGCGGCCCAAGCAACAACTTCCAGATCACCGTGGAAGTCCCGCGCAATTCCGATCTTTATGTGCGCATGTTCGCAGGAGAACTTCAAATCCGTGGAATTGTTGGCAACAAGGACTTACAGATTCACGCAGGGGACCTCGAACTCTCGGGCGACCATCCCGGCGACTATGGCCCCGTCAACCTCTCCGTCACTACGGGCGATTTGGAGGCAAGCGCGTTCGGCGTTTCAAAGAGCGGCCTCTTTCGAAGCTTCCACGCCAACACCGCGCTTCATAAAGCACGCGCCGGCAAATATTCGCTCTACGCGCACGTCGGTGCCGGCGATCTGACCATCGACTAAATAGCACGCGCGTTCGGCGTGCGGCAGTGTTGCTCTCGGCACACCTAAACCTCCACGCGCCGCCGTAACACGATTGCATGCACGATTCGTCCGCAACGGATTAGCTTCGAAACAATCCGTAGGTCTGCAAGGAACTAAGTTGTGTGACTTATTTCTTGGCGAGCTGCGTGCGCGCTTGCTCAAGTTCTGGACGATCCGCGCCCGCGCCGCAAATTTCAACCAACTTCGCGTAATATTTCCGCGCTGTCTCCGCATTCCCGCTCAGCTGCGCTGCTTGTGCCGCTCCGTACAGCGAGTCAAATCGGTTTGGCGATTCCGCCAGCGCCGCTTTGTATTCGACAAGCGCCTCTCGTGGTTTTTTCATCTCGATTAGCATATCACCCAGCATTTCTCGCGCCGGCATGGAGAGCGAATCCATACCCTCGGATGCTTCTTGCGTCGCCGCTGCACGCATCGCCTTCACCGCTTCCGCGTTTTTCCCTTCGGCATAATCCACCCACGCTTCCGCTTCCCGCTGCCCGATCGAGGCGCTCGACGAAACGCCGTACACTTTGTCGTTTTGCCCCGCGATTGCTTCCTTGTACTTCCCCAGATTCTCCTGAGCCCCCGCTGCATCGCCGCTGCGCGCCGCTCCAATGGCGCGCGCGAAATAGGTTGTCGCCTGCCAGCCGTCCTTCACATCCGGCACAGGTAGCGCCGCCGCTTCTTTCCATTGGTGAAGCTCAAAAGCGTTGCGCGCCGCGAAGTTCGCTTGATTGTCCGCAACGTCCTCCGCACTAGCTCCAGCAACGCTCTTCAATTCGTCAATCAGCGCGCGCGCCTTCGCCGCCTGTCCGCTCTGCAAATACGCATAGTCCAAAAAATCCATGGCATGAAATTGATAACTCGCATCGGCCTGACCCGCCTGCGTGGCTTTCGCCGCGGCCGCTTCTGCCGCCAAATTCGACTGGATCGCCTCCTGCCACAATCCGAGCCGCACAAAAATATGCGAGGGCATGTGCAGCGCGTGCGAGGAATCGGGCGCGATCTTCGCGTAACGCCGCGCCGCTTCCAGTCCTTGCGGAGCCAGCTCCGGCGTATCCGTCGCGTGAATCAGATAATGCACCACGCCCGGATGATTGGGCGCCACGACCAACAGCTTGTTCAAAATGTCGATCGCTTGCTTTCGATTCGCCAACTCGTCGGCCTTCTTGCCCTGCAAAGTGATCAGCGAAAGCGCGTAGAATGCGCCTGCATTCACGTCATCCGGATACTTCGTAAAAATTCTGCCCATCCAATCTGAATATGCTTTCACGCGCGACGCGCGGCTCAGATTCGCGTTGTCCTGAAAGAAGACGCCTGCCGAGACGATGTACATCCGCTCGCGATCCGTTTGCGCCCGCAGCTTTTGTGCCTCGATCGTGTCTTGCAATCCCTGCTTCAGCGTGTCCGCGCTCGGCCAGTCCCACAACTGGTGATACAGAGACATCGCCTCTCCCCAATACGCCATCGCGCAGGTCGGATCCTGCTGCGCCACTTGCGTGAAAGTCTGTTCCGCCTGTTCGTACTGAAACGAATGCAACAGAGCCACGCCCGTGTTGAATGTGGATTGCACTGACGGCGCGCACGAAATCGGGAAACTCACGCTTCCCAGCCCGCTGCTTTGCGCCCTTGCTCGCCGCGCATCAAAACGAGCGGGACCATTCGCCGCGCGCACGAATGAAGTCGAACCAAGAATCAAAAGAATTGCCGGAAGCAGCCGAATGATTCGCATCGCTATATCCCCTCGACCTGATTCTACCTCTCTTGCGCGCGCCCCGCGTAACCCGGTCCGTGCAAAACTCTCCCTGGCAACGCGTTTGTCATTTTTCCAGCCGCAATCACAGGCACGCCATTCACGAGCACATAATCCATCCCCACGGCAAGTTGGTTTGGTTTCTCGTATGTTCCCACGTCGTGCACCTTCGCCGGATCGAAGACGACCATGTCCGCCCACATTCCCTTCTTGAGCACTCCGCGATCCGTCAAGTGCTCGCGCTGCGCGGGCAACGCTGAAAACTTCCGAATCGCCTCAGGCAGAGTCAGCAAATGTTTCTCGCGCACGAACTTCCGAAGAATTCGCGGAAACGTCCCATAGGCTCGCGGGTGCGCATGTTCTTTTCCAAGCAGTCCGGTAGGGGACATTCCGCCATGATCGTTGTCAATCGACACCCACGGCTGCTTCAGCGCCAGTTCCACATCGGGCTCCGTCATTCCAAACACGGAAACATTCGTGAACGCATTATCTTTGATGAGCAAATCGCACAACGCGTCGATCGCATCCTCGTGCCACATCTTCGCAACGTCGGCGAGCGTTTTGCCCTGCAATGAAAGCAGCTCAGGATTTTGTACCGAGCTGATCAGCACGCCCTCGGGCCCCGCAATTTCCTGCCATTCGTTGTCCCACGAAGTCGAACGCGTTTCCATTTCCTTGCGGATGCGGGCACGAGCAGCCGGATCCTTCAGCCGCGCAATCATTTTCGCGTCGCCGCCGTCATGCGCCCACGGCGGAATGAACGCGGCGAGATCGTTGTTCCACGCCGTGTAGGCGTACGTATCCGCTTCAATGTCAACTCCCTCGCTCCTCTGCTTGTCGATGAACGCGACCACCTGCGGCATTTTGCCCCAGTTAGGCTTGCCCGCGGTCTTTAGGTGGAAAATTTCCACCGGAATGTGCGCCTCACGCGCGATGCGCACCGTCTCCGCAAGCGCCGCCATTTCGCCATCGCCTTCATTGCGCATGTGCGTCGCGTAAATTCCGCCATATTCCGAAGCCACCGAGGCCAGCGCGATCAACTCATCAGTCGACGCGTACGGCGCGGGCGGATATTGCAGCGCCGTCGACAGTCCCATCGCGCCTTCGCGCATCGCCTCTGCTACCAGCGCCTTCATCTTTTCAAGCTGCTCCGGCGTCGCCTTCTGGTCCGCGTCGCCAATCACCACTCGCCGGACGATTGTCGCGCCCACATATGTTCCCAGATTGATTCCCATTCCCTGCTTCTGCAGTCGCGCAAAATATTGCGTGAACGTCCGCCAGTCCGGCGTAACGCCGTAATGCGCGTACTCCTCGTGAAAATCCTTGAGCGTCGCGTCTGTCTGCGGCGCAACGGAATCTCCTTCGCCGGTTATTTCCGTGGTGATGCCCTGAAAGATTTTCGACGGCACATGCGGATCCACCAGCATCGTGATTTCCGATTGCCCTAGCATGTCGATGAATCCCGGCGCGACCACGCGTCCCGCTGCATCAATCTCCTGTTTCGCGTGCGCGCGCGACAGATTCCCAATCGCCGCAATGCGCCCGTCGCGTATACCAACGTCGCCCGCGTACCACGGCGATCCGGTACCGTCAATGATGTGCCCGTTGCGTATCACAACATCGAACTCGCGATCTTGCGCGCCGCCTTGTGCCAACGCGGGCCGCGTCTCGCGCAACGTGAAAGCGAATGCCAGCCCGCTCACCACGAACATCACTGCCACGACCGCGATCCGTCTGCGCATGCTTTTCCCCCGATTCCTTCATTGTCACGAATTAACGCGCCCGAGTATACCCCGACATTCGCGTTTCGCCGCTGACTTGCCGCTTTGTGGCGCGTCGTTTCATCTCGAAATAGCCATATCGCGAGAGGGGCTCAGTTGTACCGATTAGAATGTGCCGCCGTTGTTTCTTTTGTGTGAGTTACGGGCAATTCTAATAATTTGCTGTACCGATTAGAAATGCCCAAAATCGGCAACGAAATTATCGCGCGACTGGAAAGTTCGTTCGACAAATCTCCTGTCTTCTCTCCGCATTTCCTTGCGGCGCTATAAATTAACGTTAGCATAAGCGCAGAGATTTTTCAGAGCCGGCGTTCGTAGAGAATCCTGCGAGGGGCCGATTTTTTTTTCGACGGGCAAACAAACGTGAGCGGCACTTGGCGTCTGCGCTTGCGCCTCGCTGCGCTTTTCAGTACCGTTGGCAGCCGTGAGAAAAGTTCCCGCCGCGCCGAAGCCGAAAGACATCCTCATCACCGGATGCGCCGAACTTCTTACTCTTCGCGGAGCCGCGCCGCGCCGTGGCCGCGCGCTCGGCGACCTGGGCATCATTCGCGATGGCGCGCTGCTGATTCGCGATGGGCGCGTCGCCGCCATCGGTCCGCGACCCAGTATCGAACGTCTCCGCGAATCTCGCCGCGCTCGCAAACTCGATCTCGGCGGACGTGTTGTCGTCCCAGGCTTCGTTGATTCGCACACACATCTGATCCACGCCGCCGCGCGCGCCGCGGAATACGAACAGCGCATCTCTGGCGCGACTTACGAAGAAATCGCCCGCGCTGGCGGCGGCATTCATAACAGTGCGCACAAACTTCGCGGCGCGTCATCTGGAGACCTGAAAAATCGCGCGCTCGCGCATCTGGCGCAATTCGCCGCGCATGGAACTACCACGCTCGAAGCCAAATCCGGCTACGGCCTCACGTGGGAGAGCGAACGCAAGATTCTTCTCGTCCTGCGCGAACTGGAGCGCGAGCAGCCCCTCGACATCGTGCGTACGTTTCTTGGCGCGCACGTGGTCCCGCCTGAATATCGCCATCGCGCGGGCAAGACGCCAGACGCCTATGTCGAGTTGATCTGCCGCCAATGGTTGCCGCAAGTCGCGACCGAAAATCTCGCGGAATTCTGCGACGTGTTTTGCGACCGTGGCGCGTTCACCGTGGCGCAATCGCGTAAGATTCTTACCGCGGCACGGGCCTGCGGCCTGGGCCTGCGTCTGCACGCGGAACAACTGGCGCGCACCGGCGCCGCGAAACTTGCCGTCGAGATGCACGCGGCAAACGCCGACCATCTCGAACAAATCTCCTCCAGCGACATCCGTGCCCTCGCTCGCTCGAACGTCACCTGTACATTGCTCCCCGGCTGCTGCTTCCATCTTGGCCTCGCGCATTACGGCCCTGCGCGCAAGCTCATCGACGCCGGAGCCATCGTCGCCCTCGCCACCGATTTCAACCCCGGCACCAGCCCCACGCTTTCCATGCCCATGATTTTGTCGCTCGCCTGCGCGCAAATGCGCATGACGCCCGCCGAAGCCATCGCCGCCGCCACCATCAACGCCGCGTATTCCCTCGGACGCCACGATCGCATCGGATCGCTCGAAGTTGGCAAGTTCGCCGACCTCGCCGCGTTCGATGTGGATGATTACCGCGAAATTCCCTATTATTTCGGTGTGAATCATTGCTCGTTGACCATGAAGCGCGGCCAAATGATTTATTCCCGGGGACGCTCTAGCCGCGTTTGATTCGGGTCGCATCTCACAACAAAATGAATCGAACAGTGTTAATTCATAACAAGGAAGCCACTTTCGAATGAAACGCCTGATCGAATGCGTGCCGAATTTTTCCGAGGGGCGCGACTCGGCGAAAATTGACGCGCTCGTCGCCGCGATGCAAGCCGTCGAAGGCGTGTACATCCTCGACCGTGAAAGCGACGCCGACCACAATCGCTGCGTCATCACACTCGCGGGCGAACCTGAACCTGTCGCTGAAGCCGCGCTGCGCGGCATTGGCAAAGCGCTCGAACTGATCGACCTCACCAAGCATTCGGGCGCGCATCCGCGTCTCGGCGCGACCGACGTCATCCCGTTCATTCCCGTCGACGGCGTCACCATCGAAGAATGCGTCGCGCTTGCGAAAAAAGTCGGCCACGAAATCTGGCAACGCCACCAAATTCCCGTTTATTTTTACGAAGCTGCCGCTCTACGCCCCGAGCGCACGAATCTCGAAAACGTCCGCAAAGGCCAATTCGAGGGCATTCGCGAGGAAGTGCTGAAAAATCCCGATCGCGCGCCTGATATTGGCGAGCCGCGACTGCATCCCACCGCCGGGGCCGTGATTGTGGGCGCGCGAAAATTCCTGATTGCTTATAACATCAACCTCGATACGCCGGATGTCGACATCGCGAAGAAAATCGCCAAGTCCATCCGCTTCTCGAATGGCGGCTTGCGCTACGTGAAAGCCATGGGCGTTGATCTGCGCGCGCGCCACGTCGCGCAAGTTTCAATCAATATGACCGACTACGAGCAGACGCCGCTTCACCGCGTCTTCGAAATGGTGCGCAGCGAAGCAGCGCGCTATGGAGCTTCCATCATTGGCAGCGAAATCGTCGGCCTGATTCCCAAGCGCGCCATCGAAATGACCGCGGAATTTTATCTGCAATTCGAGAATTTCTCGCCCGCGCAAGTGTTCGAGAATCGCCTGGCCGTCGCGCTGTCCGGCGCACCGCTCGAATCAGGAACGGGAAAATTTGCCGCGCTCGTACGTCCGTTTCTCGACGCGGTTGCCGAGCCGACGGCAACGCCCGGCGGCGGCTCCGTTTCCGCGCTCGCGGGCGCGCTGGCCGCGAGCCTTGCGCAAATGGTCGCAGGCCTGTCGCGCAAAAAGAAATCGCAGGCTGCTTACGCCGACCAGCTCGATCGCGCTGCTTCCGACATGCGCTCTGCCGCCGCGGAACTGGCCGATGCCATCGATCGCGACGCGGAATCCTACAACGCCGTTCTCGCCGCGTTTAAGCTGCCCAAGGATTCTCCCGACGACGCGCGCCGTCGCGAAGAGGCCATTCAGCAAGCGACGCGCGGAGCAGCCGAAGTTCCCATGGCTGTCGCCCGTAAGTCTTTGGAACTTTTTGAACGGCTCGGGCAACTGGAAGCCATCTCCAGCGCTTCTATGCTTTCAGACCTTCGCGTCGCGCGTTTGATGGCGGCGGCGGGGGCGCGCGGCGCGCTCGCAAACGTAGCCATCAATCTGGATTCCATCACTGACGCATCATTCGTCGCCGCCATGCGCACGCAATCGCAGGACATCGAATCGCGCCTCACGGCAAGCACCGTCCGCGCTTAACAGGGAGGCAGGGCTAGAACATGAAACGCCTTTCAGAGAATAAGTTTATCGGTGAATTCGCCGCCATATTCACGGCGCTCATGCTCGCCGCTGCCATGCTGATTCCCTCGCGTGCCGCGGCTGGCACGCTGGGCACGGACGTCATCGGCCTGTTCCCAAAAGACGTCAGCGAACTCGCATATGCGGATCTCAAGGAAGCGCGGCAGCATTCGTGGTTTCCGCAGCTTCAACAGCAAATGCTTCCCGCGAACTATCGCCAGTTCGAGCAGTTTCTCCGCTCGGCTGGCATTGATCCAGACACGCAGGTTGACGAAATCGCCTGGGGCGCCACGTCAGCGAATGCGCAGCATCCTTACGAAATCGCCGGCGTCGCGCTCGGCGAGTTCTCTCCGAACTCCACCGAGGCCCGCTTCGCTTCGGAGAAAATTCCCAACATCGAAGTGCACGGCTACAAGTTGTGGGCCTTCGGCAGCGGCGCGGGCCCCAACGACATTTTCTTTTTCTTTCTCGATAGCAATACGGCGGCCTTCGGCCAGCGTGACATTCTCCAGCGGCTTATCAACGTCCGCTTCGGGGGCGCGGAAAGCCTGCTCTCAAACAGCGATCTGTTCCCGTTGATCACCGCAGCCAATGCCAATGGCGGCGTCGTGTGGGCCGTTCTCGACAAAGCCAATACGCAGCTCGCGCTGCACCAACTGCTGCCTCAGGCAAGCCAGTTCCCTCAGGCGTCCGCAATCCTGGACCGCATTCACAACATGGAAATCCAGGTGCAGGCCAGCGACGGCGTTGACGCAAAATTCCAGGCCATCTGCAATTCTTCCGACGATGCCAATCAGCTTGCCGCGATGCTGCAAGGCGGAATTGTTATGCGCCGTTACCAGGTGCAGCAGTCCGATCCCGTTTTGGCGGACACTCTTTCCAACGTCACCGTCAGCCCTTCCGGGAACAGTTTGAATGTGGAAATGCCCGTCACCAGCGAACAACTCAATGCCATGATTCGCACCCGAACGTTCGCCTTCCCCATGTAGCGCGGTCCTTGACGAATCAGTTCAGGAGCGTGTGGGATTCTTGTGGAAGTATTTGACGAGGACCACCCGTTCGCGGCCGTTGCTTGTATCTCGGTCGACCCGATCCACTCGCTTTTTCATTTCTGCTTCGCGCTCTTCGAGTGGCAACGCGGCCAAGCTCCCAAGTGAACTGCTTATTTTCGCGGGTTTCGGCTGGCGTGGACTCTCAACGCTCACCTCGACGCGATCCTCGTAGTCGTCAATAATCACATCGCAAAGCGAGCCCGTTTCATCGAGCTGGACAAGCGCCGCGCGGCATGCCTGTTCGGCGGCCACGCCCAGGTCTACGCGCTCTTCCACGGCCAGCGCGTGCCGGCTCGCCACATGCTCCACGGCGCCGCGAACGCCTGCGAGCAGCCGCTCATCCTTGCTGAATTTCAGTTCGGTTCGCGTGTGTTCAGCGTTCACGATCATCCGCAACGTGCACTTCGCAGGCCTCACGACAATCAGGACAGTAATACAAACCGTCCTCGCACAGGCGTATGCCCGTTTGCGATTGGCAATAGGTGCAATACTTCTCGCAGCCGCACTTCTCTTCTGGCATGTCGCATTGCACGCACACAACAACGGGTCCAGCCATTAGACGCTCCGCGACGTTCTTGCCTCAATATAGGACATCGCGGCACACCCGACAAGCGCGTTTCTGCTTTCTGTACCGCATTAGTTCCCGGAAAGGGGTGTCGCGCGGAAGCAGCGCCTTTCTTGACACGCCTATGCACGCATGCTAGTTTCGCTTCTTTGCTTCATAAGCGAGAAATTTTTCCTGTGAGCACACCCGCAACCGCTGAAGTGCGCAAAACAGCCCTGAATTCCGTACACCGCCGGATGGGCGCGAAGATGGTGAATTTTGGCGGCTGGGACATGCCCGTCGAGTACACGGGAATCCTCGCCGAGCATGAAGCCGTCCGCACACGTGTTGGACTTTTCGACGTCAGCCACATGGGCGAAATCGAAATTCGCGGCCCGCGTGCGCTTGAACTCGTCCAGCACGTCTCCTGCAACAACGCCGAGAAGCTGGCCATCGGCCAGGCGCACTATTCTGGACTGATGACGCCGCGCGGCACGTTTGTCGATGACCTGCTGGTGCACAAAATCTCCGGCACGCATTATTTTTTGTGCGTGAATGCGGGCAATCAGGACAACGACTACGCGCACATTCGCGAGCACAATAAATTCAGCGCGGAAACTGAAAACGCCGGAGCGCGCTACTCGCAGCTCGCGATTCAGGGGCCGCTCGCGCTCGAACTCTTGCAACACTTCACCAAAGTGCCTCTCGCGCCCATTAAATATTATTGGTTCGCGTTTGGCGAAGTGAATGGCGTGCATTGCTTGATCGCGCGCACAGGCTACACCGGCGAAGACGGTTTCGAGATTTACTTCGCGCCAGAGTACTCAGAAAAAATGTGGGACGCCCTGATGGATGCGGGCCAGCCGCTGGGTATCGCCGCCTGCGGGCTCGGCGCGCGGAACACGTTGCGCCTGGAAGCCGGCATGGCGCTCTACGGACATGAAATCGACGACACAACCACGCCCTGGGAAGCCAACCTCGCGTGGATCTGCAAAGTCGATAAGGGCGATTTCCTGGGCCGCGACGTGCTCGTGAAACAAAAAGAGACGGGCGTCGATCGCATTCTTGCTGGATTCGTGATGAATTCTCGATTGATCGCGCGCGATGGCTACGCCGTGTTGAACGGCGAGCGCGAAGTGGGCACGGTCACCAGCGGCGGTCCTGCGCCATTTCTGAAAAAGAATATCGGCTTCGCCTACGTGCCGCCGAAACTGAACGTGCCTGGCACGCCGATTGGCATTTCCGTGCGCGGCCAGGTCGCCCCGGCGCACATTGTTGCAATGCCGTTCTATAAGCGGCCAAAATGATTTTCACTCTGTGGCGAAGTTTCCAGTCGCGGAATTCCGCGAATTGCTGAGGGTTTTTATTCCCCACTCAAGGAGACGCTAATGTATCCGTCTGATTTTCGTTACACGAAAGACCACGAATGGCTTCAGGTGAGTGGCACAGTAGGGACAATCGGCATCACCGATTACGCTCAGCATGCGCTCGGCGACGTGGTCTTCGTCGAACTGCCAAAAGTAGGCGCTAAACTGAAAGCCGGCGAAGTATTAGGCACAGTCGAATCCGTGAAAGCGGTGAGCGAGGTTTTCAGCCCGGTGGGCGGCGAAGTCACGGAAGTGAATTCCGAACTCGCAAACACGCCGGAGAAAATCAATCAGGACCCTCATCGCTCCGCATGGCTCGTGAAAATTAAAATGGACAATCCTCAGGATGCCGCAAAACTGATGGACGCGAAGGCTTATCAGGAATACGTCGCCGAAAAGGAAAAGGAACAGACCGCCTGATGCGTTATCTTCCCAAAAGCCAATCCGAACGCCGCGAAATGCTCCACGCTATCGGCGTGAAATCGATTGAAGGTCTTTTCGAAACCATTCCGGCAAAATACCGGCTCCGCGATGCGCTGAGACTTCCGGGCCCGCTCTCGGAAATGGAAATCATCGATTATTTCAAGGCGCGTGCCGCTGAAAATTCGCGCGGCTACACTTCGTTCCTGGGCGCTGGCGTGTACCAACACGTGCGTTCGGTGGTCACGGACGCTCTAGTGCAACGCGGCGAATTTTTAACTTCCTACACGCCCTATCAGGCGGAAATTTCGCAGGGAACGCTGCAAGCCATTTTCGAATTTCAGACGCTGATGTCGCAGCTGACGGGCCAGGAGGTCGCCAACGCCTCCATGTACGACGGCTCCACGGCGCTCACGGAGTCGGTGCTGATGGCCGAGCGCCTCACGCGACGTCACCGCGTGCTCGTCGCGCGCACCGTGCATCCCGAATATCGCCAGGTCCTCGCAACCTACGCCAAACATCTTGGAATCGAAATCGAGGAATTCGGATTCGCAGCCTCCGGGCAAATTGACGCCGCGTCGGTCCGCGCTGACTCGTGGAAAGAAGCCGCCGCGATCGTCGTGCAATCGCCGAATTTCTTCGGCGTTCTCGAATCTCTCGGCCCGATCGCCGAAACAGCGCACCAGCACGGCGCGCTCCTTATCGACTGCATCACGGAGCCGCTGGCTCTCGGCATCGTCAAGCCGCCGGAAGAGGCTGATATCGTCGCGCTCGAAGCGCAAAGTTTTGGCGTGCCTCCAAGTTACGGCGGCCCCTACGTCGGCGTAATTGCCACGCGCGACAAATTCGTTCGCCAAATGCCCGGACGCCTTGCGGGCGAAACCACCGATGCCGCGGGACGCCGCGGATTTTGCCTCACTCTCGCCACGCGCGAGCAGCACATCCGCCGCGAGAAGGCCACTTCCAATATTTGCACCAACGAAGCGCTCTACGCCTTGGTCGTCACGATTCATCTCTGTCTGCTCGGTAAAGAGGGCGTGCGCGAACTCGCCGCGCAAAATCTCTCCAAGGCGCATTTCGCGCGCGATGTGATGAAGCAAATTCCCGGCGTGACACTTCCCTTCACCGGAAAAACGTTCAACGAGTTCGTCGTGGAATTTCCGCGTCCCGTAAAGCAAGTCAACGAGAAACTGCTTGCGGATAAAATCATCGGCCCGCTCGCCCTCGACAAATGTTATCCGGGCCAGGAAAAGCGCGGCCTGATGTGCGTGACGGAAGTAACGCCGCGCGCGGAGATCGAACGGCTCGCCGCCGCCGTAAAAAACATATTGCAGTCCGAAAACTAAGGAGCATCAGTTTTGAACCAAAAGCATTCAACCACCGACCTTGAAGCAACCAGCAACGGGATTAAGAAGGCGCGCGGCCACGTCAGCCAGAATGAAGGCTTGATTTTTGAGAAATCTGTCACCGGAAAGCGTGGAGTCGAATTCCCTCCGCTCGACGTGCCCGCCGTGGACGCTGCAAAAGAATTGGGCGCGGAGTTTGCGCGCGAGGGCATCGAAGGATTTCCCGAGGTCAGCGAAATCGAAGTGATTCGCCATTTCACGCGCCTCTCGACGTGGAATTACGCCATCGACCTCGGCATGTATCCGCTCGGCTCCTGCACCATGAAATACAATCCGCGCGTAAATGAATTCGTCGCGCGCCTCGATGGCCTCGCCACGGAACATCCGTCGCAACCAGATGCAGTTTCGCAGGGATGTCTGCGCATCATGCACGATTTGGAAAAATGCCTCCTCGAAATCACGGGCATGGACGCTGCTTCGCTCGAACCCGTGGCGGGCGCACAAGGCGAGCTTACGGGTCTGCTGCTGATTCGCGCGTATCTCGAAAGCAAAGGCAGCGCGCGAAGGAAAGTTTTGATTCCCGACTCGGCTCACGGAACAAATCCCGCGTCCGTGGTGATTGCGGGCTACGAAGTTGAGAACATCAAGTCGAACGAACGCGGGCAAATCGACATCGCGCATTTCCGCCAGTTCGTCACGGAAGATGTCGCAGCGCTCATGATCACGAATCCGTCCACGCTGGGCGTTTACGAGGAAAACATCGCGGAGATTGCGGCGATCCTTCACGAGCGCGGCGCGCTGCTTTACATGGATGGCGCGAACATGAACGCGCTTGCCGGCGTCACGCGGCCCGGCGATTTCGGCGTCGACGTGATGCACCTGAATCTGCACAAGACTTTTTCAACGCCCCACGGCGGCGGCGGTCCCGGCGCCGGCCCCGTGCTCATCAAGAAAATTCTCGGACCGTTTTTGCCCGTGCCGGTGGTTCGCGAACAGAACGGCAAGTTCGCGCTCGATTTCAACCGCCCGCAATCCATCGGACGCGTCCGCGCCTATTGCGGCAACTTTGGCGTTCTGCTTCGCGCGCTCGCGTACACGCTGGCCTACGGCCCCGGAATTCGTCAGGCCACCGAAGACGCCGTTCTCAACGCGAATTACATTCGCAAGCATCTCGAGGATTTTTACGACTTGCCGTACAACCTACCTTCGATGCACGAAGTCGTTTTCAGCGACGCGCGCCAGAAAAAGCACGGGGTAAACACCATGGACATTGCGAAAAGGCTCATCGACTACGGTTTTCATCCTTATACAACTGCATTCCCGCTCATCGTTCCCGGCGCACTGATGATCGAGCCGACCGAATCCGAGTCCAAGGAAGAATGTGATTTATTTATAGACGCGATGCGCGCCATTGCTGCGGAGGCGGAAACAAATCCGGAGCTTGTCAAAACCGCCCCGCATGCCACGCGCGTTGGCAGGCTCGATGAAGTTGCCGCCGCTCGCAAACCGATTCTTCGCTGGAAGCCACGCCAGCATCTCGATGCCACTCCGCACAAAGTTGTCACCACCGTCGTTCCGACGGCGTAAGCCTATGTCGCTCGCACCATAGAAACCCATAACGCAATCATGGCGCGTAAACGCGCAGAGCCGTATATACTCCTGTTCCATTACCTGTTGGGAGCCTGCTATGACGCCGGAAGAAGCCGCCACACTTTCCAGCCATCTGCTCGCGGATCTGCAGCGCGAATCGCAAATCACGCGGAAGGTATTTGCCGCGTTGCCCGATAATCAGACCGGGTATCGCATCCATCCCAAGGCGCGAACCGCGCTCGAACTCGCCTGGCACATTGTCGTCATGGAAACCTGGTTCCTCGACTCCATTTTCCAAGGGCAATTCTACGCGGGGGTCAGCAGTAAAGTGCCGCCCGAAATCAAAACCGGGGCGGACGTCGTGGCCTGGTACGACGAGCAGTTCGAGCCAAATTTTAAGAAAGCGTCGAAATTGAGCGGCGAATATTTTGCGCGGCCTCTCTCATTTCTGAGGAAATTCGATTACCCTGCCGTGATTTATCTTCAGATGATTCTCTCGCACACGATCCATCATCGTGGACAGTTTGCCGCGTACTTGCGCGCCATGGGAGCACAGGTGCCCGCGATTTACGGAGGCAGCCTCGATGAGCCCGCCGAAAAATCAGCCGAGGCATAAACGGGCTTCGGATTTTCGATTGTTCTAGGAATCCTGGATCACGCTAATTCGGAAACCGCACGGAATGAATCACAGCGCGAAACGCGCTGCCGTAAGCCTCGTAGTTCTTCTGCGGCGCGATGCAGATTACATAGAAGAGGCCATTGGGACGCAGCGTCGTAACCAGCCATTCGGCCTCGGCTCCGCCGGTAGGCGAATCACCCTGCAAATATGTTGAAAGTGCAGGTTGCCCGCCGAGCGTCGTCGATTCCGCCGCGCGCATCACGCTCAATTTCGAATTCGATTGTTCCAGGCTGGTGATCAGCTCCTTGTTGGCTTGCTCCAGCGTTGGCGCGTTGCCGGAAATGTCTTCCGGTGCGAAGACGCTGACAATCACTCCATAGGCCACCGCCGAATTTCCTTGCGCATCTTTGAGCACGCCGCCTTCGGGAGAGAATGACGCGCCGCCATATTGCGCTCGCGACTTCCAATTATCCGGGTACGCCAAAGTGAATTCGCTATTTGTAAATGACGCATATTCGGTCGACGGAATCGCCGGTCCGCCCGCGTCAACGTCAGCGGCAGGTCCGACCGGTTTTGGCGGAGGCGGGGGCAGCGATTTCACGTAGCGTTTGATCGCTTCGAATTCGCGCGAATCGTGCGTGGCGTTCGCCGGCGCGCCGTTCAGCCGGTCAACTTCCTGGTCGATGCGCTCAATCCGATGCTCGGGGCTCGGATGATCGCTAAAGAATTCCGCCGGCTGCGGCAAGCTCCCAAGCTTCTCGTAAAAATCCGCCATGGCCTGCGGATCGTATCCAGCATCGTGGAGGATTTGCGCTCCCAGGATGTCCGCCTGGCTTTCGTCCGTGCGCGACATTTTCAAAAATGCGACCGGAACACCCACGCCGCCCAACAATTGCGCCATCAGCGACGTCGCTGTATTTCCGCCAATCAGCGCGCCAACAATGCTCAGGCCGGCCTCCGCGGCGTACGCTTTCGTGGCTTGGCTCGTGCCGTGCCGCAGCGCGACGTGTGCCGTTTCGTGCGCCATCACCGCGGCGAGTTGCGCTTCGTCGTCCGCGTTCTCAATCACTCCGCGGTTGATGTAAACGAAGCCGCCCGGAAGCGCGAACGCATTGATCGTTTCGCTGTCGATGCACCGATATTGGTACGAATACTTATATCCGGGCGCGTGAGCCGCCAGTCGCGTGCCTAGCCGCTGAAGATACTGGTCGACGCGTTTGTTGTTGAGAATGGCAAACTGGCGCGGAACCTGTGCGGAAGCCTTTTTCCCCAGCTCGATATCCTGTTGTGGAGAAAAAAGATTGAAGCCCGGATGAATTACAGTACGGTCGTCGGAAAGTCCGACGGAGGAAAGTGCGAACAACAGGAAAGCAGGAAGAACAATTCTCGCGAGAGGCGTTCTCATTCTAAGGGCGAAACTCGTTGCATCACGATGGGCCGATTTCATCGCGTCTCCGCGTCCGTTTCCCACAGTGGCGAAATCTCAATCGGTCGGATGCGACTATTGTGAAGAAGGTTTCGCGGCAGACAATTTAGCAGTTTGCGAACGCACGTTCCAACGACAGCGAATAGTCGAGCGTCCAAAAACGCGGGAACGCGGACCTTAGAAGAGTTGGCCTGCCCTGTTGAGTTCTACTCAGACAATTGAGTGCCAGGCGCGCTCTTTACTTCATCCTTCGTGCGTGTCCTTCCTCGGATGGTGTCGCCTGTTGCGCTGCGGGACGTAACGCCCTGGCCGCGTGACTCACAGCGCCAGCGGTCACAGGCACCGCCTCCGTGGGAATCTCGCGCCCATGGCCGTCTTCATCGGCCGCCGCCGCTGCTGCGAGTCCCGGATTCGGCGGTTCGACCGTCACCAGCGCGCCCTCGGCTTCCTTCCAAAAGACCAGGCAATTCCCGCTCGCGTCCCAGTCAATGGACAACACATCTCCCAGATGGATCTGATCCGTCGCAAGCAGGCTGGCGAGCGGATACACCAGATGGCGCTCGATGGCGCGTTTCAAGTGCCGCGCGCCGTATTTCATGTCGGTGCCTTCCTTCAATAGGAATTCGCGCGCCGGCTGCGTTACGCGGAACAGGAATTTGCCTTTCGCCGTTTCAAGAACGCGCTGCTGCACCATGCCAAGCTCAATATCCAGAATCATTTCGAGCTGTTGTTCGCGCAGCGGATGGAAGACCACTACCTTATCGAGCCGGTTCATGAACTCCGGAGAGAATTTCCGCTTCGCCGCTTCCGCCGCCGTGCGCTCGATTTTTTGCTCGAGGCG